>JBJONT010000292.1:0-5530 GCA_046051705.1 Planctomycetota bacterium
TCCTAATGTTCGCCAAATCGATCTCCAGGGCCTGCGATCGCGCGGTATGCAGCCTTGACGACAAGCGATCAAATACACCTATATCAGCTTTATCGTACTCAGACTTACAAACACTTTTCCAATGCTTATTGAGCTCGATAATAACCGCAGAACAATCATTGAGATAGCCTCTGGGAATGTTCGCGAAGTGACAGAGAAACCAGTATTCAAAGGCAGGTGAGGAATACACTATCTCGATATCATTTTTCTTAGCCAAAACCTCGGCCGCATGTAACTCTGTAGCCCGTCCATCCCCCTCAGTATCGAGCAATAAAAACACCTGGTCGCCAAGTTTGCGATTCGGTTCAAATTTTCTAGCCTCTGCGATCGCTGTCTTAGCAATAGACCGAGCATCTCCACCTCTGCCCCGTCGAACGGTAATCGACACTGATGCAGCGTCGAGCTCGCTTTCGAATGAGTTTCGAAATCCGACAAAGTAGTTATATTCTGTCTCGCGTCCCTCTCCAACAATGAGAATGCGCCGCTTCGGGTTGGAACGACTCAAGAGCACACCTCTAGCGGCTTATCGTCGACGGGTACGTCCTCCAGCGTAACGCCAAACTGAGGTGTGCCGCCAAATCGCCCCTGTAGGTATTGCTTCTGAAGATTCGCGTCTGATCTTGCTGAATCCTGGTAGACATCCAGTCTCTTCAATGAAGAACGCCCAAATCGATCTTTGTTACAAAGAGTGACTTGATCACGCCTTAAGAGCTCAGTGGGTTCAATCAAATGTGTGTCGTGAGTGGTGAACATCACTTGATTCCCTAGTTGGTTGAAAACGCTGCTATGTACGATTCGAATTAATCGACGAACTAATTCTGGGTGCAAACTAGCGCTAAGTTCGTCAATACAAACGAATCGCCTTCGCGCACTGGGTTTTAGTATCGCGACCAGCAATGCTACGAATCTGAGTGTTCCGGAGGACTCTTTGTGCCGTGGGAAGAAGACTTCAGAGCCATCTTGTGACGAATGCCTAAATGAGATTCCCGGTTCAATACTTTCCTTGAACTCAACTTTGTTATCCAGCTTCGAAACCTCGGCCTTTAGTGTTTTTTCGTCTGCAATTTGAAGATCCTGAATGCCAATATCAGCGTCTTTCATGAATTGCTTAATCAAGGCCGAAAACTGATCGTCATCCCTCAATAGTTTCGCCGTCTCCGTCAGCATTACTGATTCAGCGCCGGGATTACGATGCATGTCATAGAAATCCAAGTCGTCATCAAACCACTTGATCAGATTGCCGGCCAAGCCGCTATTCATCGAAGCAAGCTTTCCCAACAAAAGACGATTTTGTGTGGTCTGTTCGATAGCTGCAGCACGAGTTAGATCTGGCCCCAGATCCTTATGCAGAACCGTCGCATAGCCCTCGTCCTCCTGCGCCCAGGTGCGTTCAATCAAAGTGCTCTTGGCACTCTTTCTACTTGGTTGTTTGGTAAGGCGTTGCACCGTCAAAAGTTCCTTGTGAACGCGAGTTGGCGTTGCTGAAACTTCCAAGAAGAAGCGATCGCCGTCCAAGTCGAATGTTACCCCAATCGTCGACGGAGAGTTTGCCGCTGTCTTTTCTAACGCAAAAGGTTCGAAAAATGGAATTTTCGAGGTTGGCTTCTGCTCCTGACTACTGAAAAGAACGAAGGTCTTCAACGCATACATTGCGTCTAGAATGGAGGTTTTGCCAGATGCGTTTGGGCCGTAAAGTCCCATCGACTTTACAACTCGCTCTCCGTTCCTTTGACGTAGTAGATTGCCGGAAAGTTTGGATGTTGTACTGGCCGCAAAGCTCACGACAACTTCCTCACGAAAGGACCTAAAATTCTTGATTCTCAATTCAACGATCATTGTTCACCTCTATCTACAACAATACGCCGCACGGCGTAGAAAGTCTACGCCAAACAGTGCATGTCGGTTCGTTTTCCATCGCGATCGATCGCTACCGCTGTGTTAATCAAACCCATCTTTGGAAACGAAGATCTTGAGAGTTCTCTGTAGAGATCTGCGGTAGCGGAGGGGACGGCTCGCGTTTCGGTCACGGCCTGCGATCTCTCGTTCCTAACCGAGATATTTGGGGCGGAGCGTTTCCACTCCGAAAAGGCCCAAATCGTTGGGTAGAAACGAAAAACGCCGGGCGTCGATCTCTCGTCGTCCGGCGTTAACTTTTTGGCGTTTCTTCCGTAGAAAAAACTAAGGCTCCCCCGGGTGGGCTCGAACCTCCGACACGCGGATTAACCCCGGCGCGCCGGGACTGCTATGCCGACTGATTGCGGCAATAGAATGTGTTCTTGAATCCATCGTGCCGATTTCACGGATTTGATTCCCATCTCCCGCTTCCTCGCGTCCGAACGGGGCGTGTTACCATCCATTCGTTCCTCCCTGACGGGTCGGGTTACCATGCCTGGAACTTCCGTCGCACATCACTTGATCTGCTCAATATCATTGAGCTCCCACGAGCGGTCGAAATAAGCTTGCGTCGGCCCGTAGAGTCGAAAATACGCAAACCATCCTTTACCCGGAAGAGTTTTGATCCAATTGCTTGCTGGCTTCCCTTCGGGTGCACTCGGCCCAAAGTATAGATCGACACTTCCATCTGCATTTTTAACGATGTCGTTGCGAGAGGAGCGGTCAGGCTGCACCCCGGTATCAACAAAGCAGCGTGTTTCGTTGTCGTAGACTGTCACCGACCAAAACTGCGCGACGGGTGCATCCTTGGGCACACGCAGTCGATATGTGTTGCTACCGTCGAACCATTCCCCTTTGCTATCCTTGGCGGATTCCAAGTAGAGTTGGCCGAAACCTACACTACGTCCCATCATTCCCACCGAAACTCCTACCGCTTCGTAAAACCAGGACGAACGCTCGTCTAATTGAGTGTGATGTGCGGCTTCTTGATTGGTCTCCTTGAGGAACAATGAAATATCCCAATGCTTCGATGGCCAAACCTTCGCTCCTTCGAAGCGTTTCTCATAAGCGATCGCGCGAGCCATGACTTCTCCGGTTCGAGCTGCGTCCTCGAGAATTTGCTTCTGCCTTGCCGTAGGCGCAAAAGGCTTCCCCTTTTCGATACCAAGAGGCTGAAGCATCCCCATGATCATACGATCTCGCTCGTGTACAGGTTCTTCGTTAATGACTTGTGCAAGCCCTTCCCAGAAAGCCAATCCGCGCGGTTGGATACCGCTCCACTTGCGCCCGTTTGGAGCAACGTGGCGCGTTGGGTTCGGATTCTCTCGTTGGCTATAAGGATAAATCTTCAGTCCATCGATAAGTGCTTTGGCTTTGACTGGATCTGGATCCAGTGCGCGGTGCGCTGACCAAATGTTTACCGTCGGTGAACGAAAGACGTAATAACCTTCGGGGCTCATGTCCGGATCGTCCGGTCCAAGGATCAGGTACTTGCCCCCCGCGCCACGGTCAGGCCCGGTTTGGCCTGAATCCGTGATAGGACGCTGCCAGAAATCGGTAAACCCACCGGCGGTCGCCCCTGCGGGGACTTCTAAAACCAACGGCCCGGTCTCCTTCAAGTTCGGGAATGCCATGATGTATGGGGTCGTTGCATTGGCCGTAAGCAATCCCAACTTGTCTTGGAAAGTGATGTAGTCCACGTAGTCGCACTTACCTGCCTCGAACTTGTTCAAGTGCTCTTGTTGCCACTGTTGCATGGCCATCAAAGGCAGAGCCCATAGGTAAGCTTGACATGCCCTTTGGTAGTCAAGGTCGTCGAAAATCTTTTCAACGGTCGCGTCGGTAGGAAATCCGTTTTGTAGCTCAAGTCTTCCTAACCGAGTATCGAAAGCACCCGTGGTCGGTAATTCTTGAGCCGAGACAAATGTCCCAGCCAGACCTTCAACAACGGCAAAAACAAAGGCTAGTTTTCTGTGAATGCGTTTCATGGTACCTCAAGTTCTGCACCGATTTGATCTTCTTGCGGTGCCAAGCGATGCAACTTCAAAATGGAACTGGCGATCAATTTCGACCACCGGATGGAATATTCAGCCGCCGAGAGTTTTGTTTGCCGATGGGTGTCGGTCAAGTTCGCAAGGAGGCTTCGTTATGAATCCGTACGAGATATTCTTCATTTGTTCCTCAAGCCCTCCAACCCCTGGGGTAGAACTACCCAAAAACCAAGTACAATCTTATCTCTTCGGTTATCTCAGCAGTGAGTCCTTCCTCGTTACACCCAACCGTCATCAATACAACCATCATCAACACAAACAAAAGACCCAAGATAGCACAGCCGTATGCGTGGTATGCGGCGCAGTGGACCGGTATGGATGGAATGAAATTCGCTCGCTAAAATAAGTCCCGCCAAGCAAACATCGTCGAACTTGCCACAATGAGCTGCCATGCCCGAACTTCCTGAGGTCGAGACCATGTGCCGCGGGTTGTCACCCGCCATCGGCTCAACGATTGAGCGAATCGAGTTTCCCGACATTCCTTACAGGCCGATTGTGACCACTCCAGCCCCATCTCAGTGGGCTGCACGGCTGGTAGGGAGAACGATCGTTGGGATCGAAAGGATCGCCAAACGTGTGGTCATCTTGGTCGCACCTGGTAACTCTGCCAACAAAACAATCTCCGTGGACTCCACGGACAAACCCGTTGGTTGCGAAGCTCTCCAAGAGCACCGAGCAGAAGCGGACCGAATTGTCTTCCAACCGAAAATGGCCGGAATTGCGATGATCTCCAATCCCCCATCTGCGGTGCATACGCGGGTGGTACTTCATTTATCCGGTGCTTCCTGCGACCGGATTCTGTATTGGGATCGGCGCGGACTCGGGACGGCTCACATTTGGACCCCAAGCGAATGCGACCTTTATTTAGGACCTAAGGTTCTCGGGCCCGATGCTTTATCGATCACCGCCGAAGCCTTCGCGCAGGCTTTTCGGAACTTAAAGCGTCCAGTCAAACCGGCACTTCTCGATCAACGTCTAGTAGCCGGTGTCGGCAATCTATACGCTTCGGAAATCCTTCATCGCTCAGGCATCCATCCAGAACGAAAATGTGATCGGATCCCTGTAAAGTCCTGGCAATCGATCCATCGTTCGATGCAGGAGATTCTGCTCGATGCGATCGCTCACGAAGGCTCGACGCTCAACGATGGAACATATCGCAATGCGATCAATGGCGAAGGGGGATATCAGAACCACCATCGCGTCTATGGACGTGAAGGTGAGACTTGCCTCGGATGTCATCGAAGTACCATTGTGCGAATCGTTCAATCGCAACGCAGTACCTTCTTCTGCAAAACCTGCCAACCTCGCTAAGCTTCCCAGCTTCCCACCGAATCCTCTGGAGTTTGCTAGCCAACCCGCCTTTTGCTCTAACAAATCTGAATCTGCAATGTTTTCTACACCAAGGTTCAACTCCTGACATTGATTCCGAGGCTTAAGTTGTTGTATTGAGTTGTTTCCAAAGGAGTCGACCAGTCGGTATTTGCCGGCGGCAGAACGATCAATAGGAAACGACAGCGATGCAAAGAAGCACAAACAAGAAGCGACGG
>JBJONT010000293.1:0-2803 GCA_046051705.1 Planctomycetota bacterium
ACTGCCATCTTAGGTATGTTTGATTGAGAATCCTTTGTGATAGCAAAATTCGGAGCCCGGCTAATGATTGAACGATTTCAGGGGGAAGAAGGTAAACGTCGATTGACGGACGCAATGCAAACCCAAGTGCTCGTTAATGGAGATAAATCAATCTGCACTTACCTGATCGATTCATCAGATTTGCAGGAAGTGAAGCCAAATCAAACTCTGATCAAGCAAAACGATGGTGACACAGATTTGTATTTCATCATTGCAGGAAAGATGCGAATTGAAGTGAACGGCAGGTCAGTTGCTATTCGACACGCTGGAACGCATGTTGGTGAAATGGCATTGATTGACTGTAAAGCTCGGCGGAGTGCGAGCGTGATCGCAGACGAAACCTCAGTGGTGGTCAAGATCTCGGAATCCAGTTTTGCAAAGGTTGCAAACGATTACCCCGTTCTTTGGCGGAGAATTGCGATAGAGTTGTGCGATCGACTTCGGAATAGGAATCACTTAGTTCGACCACCAAATGGGAAACCGAATGTGTTTATCTGCTCATCAGTCGAATACCTAGTGATTGCAGAACAAATCCAGCTAGGATTGCAGCACCACGACAGCGATGTCTCCATATGGACTGATCAGGTATTTGGTTTATCAACGCAAACGATGGAAGACCTCGATCGCCAATTGAGAGCTGCCGATTTTGCAATCGCAATTGTGGCGGATGAAGATGTAGTAACAGCGAGGAAGAAGCGGCTGGCCGCCCCACGGGACAATGTGATTTTCGAGCTTGGCTTGTTCATGGGGCAGCTTGGTCGTGAGCGAACTGTGATCGTTTCGCCCCGAGGTATTAACTTGAAGCTCCCAAGCGACCTGAATGGATTGAACCCACTCTATTTCAATAAGCCGGACGACTTCAAGGACAAGCAAAGGCTAGCAGCGGCTATTGGCCCGGTGTGCACGCAACTCAAGTCACTTTTCGATGAATTGAAACCAAGGTAGGGCAGCATGATGGAACCAAACAAGCAATCGCTTCACCCCGAAGGCTCATTATCATTTGTTCCAACTTCTATACTGGGAGCTATTGCTTTTGGAATACTCGCAAGCCTGAGCGGATCGTGGCCATGGTGCTTGCTCGCTTGTGCTGTGATTTGTGTAATTGCAGTTTCTAGAGCAATTCCCAGCCGCTACTTCATGCCTCTGCTCGGATTTGGCATTGGCGGAGGATTGGGGGTGGCACTTTTGATGGTCGTTGGGTTGTTTTTAAGCCCATCCAAAGATCGAATTGTTATTGAAGATCGAACGGACTGGGAAACACCTCCCCAGAAGGAACTTACTCCCAAAGAGTTGCTCGCTCTTGAATGGTCGTCCCGGGACAGGAATGCCTACTGGCCAGTCGCAAGCTTGATGCTGGAGCTTTCAGATATCGCATACCTTCCTCCATCGCAAGCCAGAGAAAAGATTCGTGAATTCGGTTGGGAATCCGAGTCGATTAACGGTGGATCGATGCAGGGCTATATCATCGATGCTGACGACGACACTGTTGTCGCTTTTCGTGGAACCGAGGGTCATGAGTATGACATTCTGCAAGACCTTCGCTTTATTGGTGTGAGGACTGAACGGGGATCGATGCACGGTGGATTCGCAAAAGGTTACGATGATTTGCACTCTCAAGTTATCGAGTTACTTGAGCGATATAACACGAAACGAGTCTGGCTAACAGGTCACAGCTTAGGTGGTGGCTTAGCTGTCGTCTGTGCTTATCGCCTTTTGAATGAAACTAAATATCAGATCGCTGGGATGATGACGTTTGGGCAACCAAAAGTAGTTCGAAGCAAACTCTCGTCGTACCTCACTCCGAAACTTGATGGTAAGTACGTCTTCTTTGTCAACGACATGGACCCAGTTTCAAGACTGATTAGCCCATACGAGCACTTTGGTCACATGGTCCGTTGGACCGACAATGACATTGAGCGGTCACAAATGCTAGTCATGTCCAAAGGTCCAGACTCGGAACCGACCGGTCAAGAAGCAGGTTATGTCGATGGCATGAGCGATGCAGAGTTCGACGAGCTTCTACGTCAGACTGAGGAATCCCAAAAGCCAAAGTTCGACAAGGAAGGCAACCCCTTGGTACAAGGATTCGTGCCCAATGTCTACGACCATTACCTCGATGCCTATCGTGGAATGCTCGAACAATTACGCACTCACAAAGCTCGCTAGTTTCCAAGGTGCTCTATTGTGAAACGGCATGAGGTGTTAGAGGCCATCAGGTCAATCGATGTCATCGAAATTGGGAGTCCAAACATAAGCGGTTTCGGAATCGAAGTACTCAACATCCAGCGTAGACTTGTAGCCCGGTAGATGCTTTCTTCGCTCTAGAATGCGACTAATTGCTGCTCGCACTTTCAAGTTTGATTCTGATTCCCAGTGACCGTATAAGCCGACAAATAGTCGGTTGATTCCTCTGTTATCCGCAATTGCATCCGAAATGTGGTTGTCACTTTCTCCAAAGGACATCCCGTAGCACACGAGATCACGGGAACTTCGTACCAACTCTCCAAAACACATTGACAGATACATGTTGCTACGAATTTGTTTCATCTTTTGATTGGCAGACCCCTCGGCGACGAATAAAGGGTATTCAGACTTCCTAATGCCTTCGCAAATCGTATCAATGAGCGGACGCTGTTCATACTGATAACGGTGCTTTCTTGCTTCGCCATCTATGGAATAAATATGCAGGGCACCATGAAGATGGTACATCCAAGATCGCTGGTCCTTGGGCTGCGACAAAATAAGATAGGGTGGATTATCCGAT
>JBJONT010000294.1:0-5876 GCA_046051705.1 Planctomycetota bacterium
TTTAGAAACAAACTCTACCCGGAATACAAAGCACACCGCGAAGGTATGCCCGATGCACTCCGTGGCCAAATCGGACTGATTCAACAAGCCCTCGAACTTTTAGGTATCCCCATCCTCTCCATCGGTGGCTTCGAAGCCGACGATATCCTCGCCACCCTCGCCCACCGAGCATCGAACAATAACGCCCGTGTCCTCTTGGTCACCAGCGACAAAGACTGCCGCCAACTTATCAACCCGCACGTCTCCATGCTGAACATTCGCAAGAATGAACTATTCGGCGAAAAAGAACTGATGGAAACGTGGGCTATTCGCCCCGAACAAGTGGTCGATTTCCAAGCCATGGTCGGCGACTCCGTCGATAACGTTCCAGGAGTCCCAAGCATCGGACCGAAAGCCGCTCAACAACTCCTGGCTCAGTTCGGTAGCTTGGATAACATCTACCACAATATCCAGAAAGTTGCAGGGGACAAAAAGCGAGAAAAACTCCTGGAACATCGCGATCAAGCGTACCTCAGCCAGCAACTTGTTCGACTCAGTCTCGATACTCCCGTCCCCGACGATTGGCGACAACTTCAACGCTCGGAACCCAACCCACAAAAACTCGAGGAACTCTTTCGCGACTTCGGCTTCCGTCGTCTCGCCGAAACACTTCTTCAATCGACCCGTAGCAACCAAGTATCTGAACCGAACCCTTCGGGTAACCCAAACCTACCAATTCAATCCGACGCTACTGAGTATCTACAACCGACCCAACGCCGTCGGCTTCCCACCGACAACTATCGATGCATCACCGACCTTACGACGCTCGAACAACTCATCGGTGAACTTCAAACATGTCAATCGACGAATGACAAATGGATTGCAATCGATACTGAAACAACTTCCACAAAAGCCCGACAAGCTCAACTCGTAGGCATCAGCCTCGCTTGGGGGCCCGGTAAAGCTGCCTATATTCCCATCCTAAGCCCCAATCCAAAAGATAACCTACCGATTGAATCGGTCCGAACGCACTTAGCCCCTCTGCTCGCCGATCCAAACTACCGATGGATCGGACAAAATATCAAATTCGACCTGCTTGTCTTGCGATCCCACCAAATGCCTCTGAACCAAGTCGCATTCGATACGATGGTCGCGGACTAGTTGCTCGACGCCGGCGGACGAAACCACGACCTCGGAGATATCGCTAAACGCTGGCTCGAAGTCGACTCGGTCCCTATCACCGAACTGATCGGGACCGGAAAATCTCAAAAGACCATGGCGGAAGTCCCTTTGGAACTCGTCTCGCATTATGCTTGCGAAGATGTAGATATTCCCGTCCAAATCGCTGGCGAGATGCTATCACGCTTGAAAAGCGAAAACCTCGATTCGGTTCTCTACAGTCTCGAATTACCCCTGATCGATGTCTTGGCATCGATGGAATTTCTCGGCGTGGCAATCGATCTCAATCGACTCGCAGCCCTGAAAGCGGACTTCCAATCCCGCCTCGATGCGATCCACTCCGAAGTTCTTGAACTCGCCGGCGAAACCTTCAATCCCGATAGCCCAAAACAACTCTCCGCAATCCTCTTCGAAAAACTAAAACTCCGCGTCGTTAAAAAAACCAAAACAGGTCTCAGCACCGACGCCGAAGTCCTTGAAGAACTCGCCGCAGAACATCCCCTCCCGGCAAAACTACTTGAGTACCGTCAACTTTCAAAACTGCTCAGCACGTATGTCGACGCACTCCCGGCTCTCGTCAACCCGACTTCCAATCGAGTCCATACTTCGTATCGACAAGATATCGCCGCCACGGGCCGCTTGAGCAGCGTCGAACCCAACCTGCAAAACATCCCTGTTCGAACTCCCGAAGGTAAATCGATCCGATCAGCCTTTATACCAGGCCACGCCGACTGGAAACTCCTTACCGCCGATTACTCCCAAATCGAACTTCGAGTCCTTGCTCATTGCAGCAACGACGAAGCCTTCTGCAATGCGTTCCGCTCCGGAGTCGACATCCACGCTGCCGTTGCCGCGAAAGTCCACGGCGTAGCGATCGAAGATGTCACCTCTGCGATGCGACGAAGCGCAAAAGCAGTCAGCTTCGGGATCCTCTACGGGCAATCCCCATTCGGACTCGCTAAAGCGCTCGGCATCTCCCGCGAAGATGCTACCCGCTTCATCGATGAGTACTTCGCTCAATACCCAAACGTGCGAAACTTCATCGCTGAAACACTGATCGATTGCCGTAAGAACGGGTTCGTCAAAACCCTCTCCGGTCGAAAACGTATCCTCAAGGGGGTTCGTGATTTCGAAACACTCGAAGACAACAAACGAAAACAACTCCTCGAACCCGAACGCATGGCCATCAATACCGTCATCCAAGGGACCGCAGCCGACATGATCAAACTCGCGATGATCGCTATCGATCGCGAACTGAAATCTGCAAACCTACATGCGAATATGCTTTTGCAAATCCACGACGAACTTGTTTTCGAAGTAGCACCCAACGATGTCGATGCTCTCGCAGCCCTCGTCCGACGAAATATGGAAACGGTCATGCCCCTGAACGTCCCTGTCCAAGTCGACATCAAGACTGGCAAGAACTGGGCAGAATGCGAGCCGCTATGAAACGCCCTCGTATCCTAGGAATCTCCGGAGGAATCGCCAGCGGTAAAAGCCAAGTAACGCGAATCCTTGAATCGCACGGCGCAAAAATCATTCACGCCGATCGCATCGGACACGATGTCCTGCAATTACCACATGTGCAAATCGCCCTCACCGAACTCTTCGGCAACTCCATCCTAACGACGCACGATCCGGCCAATCCCAGCCCCCCGTCAATCGATCGAAAACAACTCGCCAAACTCGTCTTCGGTAACTCCGATCAAGCCACTTCACGCCGCAAACAATTAGAAGCCCTCACACACCCTCTGATCCGTCAGCGAATCCGCGAAGAAATCGATGCGGCCGTTGCGGAAAACATCGTTGACTGGATCGTCCTCGACATCCCACTTTTGCACGAATCAAGCTGGGACAAATCGTGCGATGTCGTCTGGTTCATCGATGCCGATGATTCTATTAGGCTCGAACGGGCTCTTCAGCGAGGTTGGTCCGAATCCGACTTTCGACTTCGCGAAGCTTCCCAATGGCCCGTCGAACGCAAACGAGCCAACGCAAATCTAGTGATTCTCAACAACGGATCTTTGGATTCCCTAACAAGCGCAGTCGAAGACGCTCTCAAGCAATCTTCGCTCACCCCTTTTCGCCTATAATCGAATACGGTTTATAATCAAACACGTTCTATAATCGGACGCTGCTTATAATCAGGCATAAACGAGTAATCAGGTATAAACGCGCAAGCACGTATAAGCGTGGAATAGCGTTTCGCACGATTACATCACTCTCAATTACCCCACTCCTTGCAAGGAACACCTCTCTACCATGCACAAAACATTACGCACTTCAAAATTGCGACGCACCATTTGCAAAGCAATCCTTCTGCTGCCGATCACTGCTGCTACCATCGATGTAGCTAGCAACGATCGGGTCACCGCTCAAGACCTACCAGCAGTGGACAAAGTTCAAGCCAAAAAACTGTTCGAAGTACCGAGTTACTGCGAAGGTGTTGTCTTCGACCATAACGGCAAAGGGTATATCTCTTGGGACAAAACCCTCACTGAATTCAACCTCCAAGGTGAACACGCTGATTTCGCAATTACCGGCGCACCGAATGGTCATAAAGTACTCGCCGATGGATCACACCTTGTGTGCGACGCAAGCCAACATGCGGTGTTGCACCTCGACCCCAGCGGCAAACCTCTCCCGCACGCTTCAAGCGAATGTGACGGAAAACCATTGCGTGGCCCCAACGATCTGACCCTCGATCCCCAAGGTGGTTTCTACTTCACCGATCCAGGTGACTCGGGTAAAGACAACCTTATCGGTACGATCCACTACGTAGACGCCGCCGGCAAAACACACCTCGTTGCTTCCGGACTCGCCTTCCCCAACGGTATCGTCCTGACCCAAGACGGAAAACGTTTACTTGTCGGCGAAAGCCAGTTCAACCGAGTTCTGGAATATCCGGTAATCGCACAAGGCAAAGTCGGACCGATGAAAGTCTTCGCCGACCTCCCCAAAAATGCCAGCGGAAAATGGGAAGACAATCAACCTGACGGAATGTGCCTGGACGCTAAAGGAAACCTCTACGTCGCTCACTACGGCATGCAACAAGTCCAAGTTCTCGACCCAACCGGAAAACTACTTCGCTCCTACCCAGGCGGAAACCGACTGACAAGCAACGTGGCATTCGGTGGTCCAAAACACAATCAACTTTTTGTCACCGGTGCTATCGAACAAAACGGTAAGCCAGGTGCCGTCTTCCGCCTCGACCTCGATGTCCCAGGCCGTGTTATCCTCCCAGCAAAATCTAATTCTCCAGCTTCAAACTCCCCTACTTCAAACTCGACTAACCCAAAGAAATAGCTAGCAATTACAGCCTGCTATCAACGAATAGGGCGTTGGCTTCGACTGCAATCTCCTCGCATTGCTCTCGACGCCACGCCCTAAATTTTTTATCTCTGTCCCGTACCAGCAACCTCCGTGTTTACCAATCCCCAACTGAGTGCAATCTACAGCGAGGCTCATGATGAATCGAATCGAAAGTTTCTTGATCGGACTCGCCGTCGGGATCGCCATGCTCTACCTGACCATGCATTTCACAGTCGTGAGAGCTACAGATGGTTTCCATTGGATCCCCAAAGTCAACGCAAAGCTCGACTTGCCATACGAAGACGTCCGCGACTTCAAAGCCGAACACTGGCAGCGACGACCCGCTCTTACGATGTCGATCATCAAGGCTCGCAAGGCCTACCTAATGGACGAACAGTCGGTCCAGAAATTCAAACAAACCACGAACCGAATGTTAGGCCAAGCCAAGCAATTCGCTCCGACGCCGAATTCAGTTACTCCGGCTTACAACGCACCTTCGCATAGTGCTACAGGCCTGCTCGCCAACTCACCGAGGCTCCAAACCCCTTAGTTCATCCCACGGAATCCGGACACACAAAATATAAGGTGCCTCACCTTGCTCCCAGTGTCCGTAAGTCGTCGTGACGACCGTCCCGTCCGGTAACACTTCTACTCCAGGGTATGCGCAATCCGCCCCCTTGAAGTTCTTCTTGAGCCGCAGCCGAAAATCACCCGGCTTGCCTTCGACCAAATCCTCGTAGCGGCCGACCCAAGCGACCCAGTCACCGGCAGTCGTGCTTGTATTCCCCTGGCTTGGCACATCGCGAAACGAAATAAACAATCGGCCATCAGGTAGATACTGCGCGGTATGGCGATCCCCAGTCAAAGCATTGGGCAACGGCTTTGGTTCGGTCCAAGTACTCATCGAATCGTTACTGAAGATAATATGCGAATTCTTTACGCGTCGGTTCTCTCGCAACAATACAGCCACTTGCTTCTTATCAGGCGAAAGGACCGCACCCGGCTCGCACAAATGCACGGCAGACGACACATAAATCGGTGCTGGTACCGACCAGTTGTCGCCAGCGTCAGTCGTTGTGGTTTGATACAAAGCGAATCGCCCACGAATTCCCGTGGACTTGGTCCCAAAGAACCTTCCGTCATCATGAAACAACGCAGTGTAAGCTCCCTGCTGCCCAACATGAGGAACCACCGAAGCCATGGTAACGATCCCACCAAAAGCTCCCACAGGTTTCAGCTCAGTCCAAGTCAATCCGTCATCCTCGCTGATGGCCTGACGCACCGGATGCAATCCACTAAACAGCACAATCCGCTTCTTGCCATCCTTCGTTATCACGCGATGCAACGTCGGTGTCTCTAAAGACGTTTCCCAATTCTTGGGCGTCTGCAATCGCTCCGACCAAGTC
>JBJONT010000295.1:0-11643 GCA_046051705.1 Planctomycetota bacterium
AGCCTGACTCGACGGGGTTAAAGATCCTTGAGCAGTTCGTTCTCCAGACCCTCTCTCCATCGACGACTTCAACGCAGCAGCCAGCGACAACTCCTCTTGGAAAGGCTTCGTTCTTCGATGGTGTCACCATGCTCGAACCCTCCCGTCTATTGCGACGTGTCACACTGTCCCTGGCAGGGCGACTCCCGTCGCCAGAAGAATTGCAAGCTGTAGAAAACAGTGGCCTAGCTGCAATCGATTCGATCTTGGATGCCATCCTAAAAGAGGAAGCTTTCTATGTGCGATTAAAAGAAGGCTTCAACGATATCTTCTTGACTGTGGGTATCGAAGACAACGCCGAAACGCTTTTGTCCTACGATCATTTTGAAAAGACCAGGTTGTGGTATCAGACCCATGATTTTAGCCATCTGCCCGAAGATCAGCGGGAGCGAGCTGGCTGGAAGCTAGCGGCCGTTTATCGCGATGCTCTGCTGCGTGAGCCTTTGGAACTGATCGCCTTCATAGTGCGGAATGAAAAGCCCTTCACGGAGCTTGTGACTGCCGACTACATCATGGTCAGCCCATACACCGCGCGAGGCTATGGCATTTACGACGAAATCAAAGAGCAGTTTAAAGATAACGAGGATCCATTCGAATACATTCCGGCTCGATTACACGCTCTTCGAGGACGCGATGGAAAAGTGCAAGAATCGAAAACCGGATTGTATCCGCACGCAGGTTTCTTGAGCATGTTCCATTATCTACGACGCTACCCATCGACCGAAACGAACCGAAATCGACTGCGCGCTCGGATGTTCTATCAGCACTTTCTTGGTGTCGACATCATGCAGCTTGCACCTCGCTCTACGGACGCTTCTGCCGTTGCCGCTAAATTTGAAATTCCGACGATGCAAGCAGCTGACTGCGTGGTTTGTCACAAAACCATCGATCCGGTTGCTGGAATCTTTCAGGATTTCAACTTTCAAGGAGAACTCGGCCCTCGAAAAGAAGGTTGGTATAACGATATGTTCGTATCGGGCTTTGAAGGAGAAGCCCTTCCTGACGAAGAGCGATGGCGGGCAACACAATGGCTTGCAGAACGCACCATCAAAGATGCCCGTTTTCCAATCGCAATGGCGGAGCACGTATATTTTATCTTGGTCGGCCGTAAAGTTCTTCAGCCACCCGAAGATATCGATGATCCAAGCTTTGCAGGAAAACGAAGAGCCTATCTCGAACAACGAAAGATGATCCAATCGGTAGCTATACGATTGAAAGAGTCCGACTTTAATCTCAAAGAAGCTTTCAAGGCACTTGTCGGGACGGACTTCTACCGAGCCGACTCGATCGCTTCAGCCATCGAGCATCCTGAGCGGCAGGCGGAGCTCGACGATGTGGGAGTTGTGCGGTTGATTACCCCCGAGCAAATGGAACGCAAACTTAACGCGATCTTCGGCAAGCCTTGGGGGAGGCTTGAAGAAGCCTATAAAATTCTCTACGGTGGTATCGATTCTATTACCGTCACGGAACGCAATGCCGACCCAAGTGGTGCGATGGGAGCAATCCAACGTATCATGGCGAACGATGTCGCATGTTCGAACGTGGGGCTTGATTTTCATCGGCCTATAGCTGAACGAAGACTCTTTTCTGGAATCGAACCATCAGTCGTTCCTGGTGATGAGCTTTCGAATGCAAAAATTCGCGAGACGATTGTTCAATTGCAAGAGAAAATCTTGGGCCAACGACTTGCGATGAATCATCCCGAAGTCGACCGCGTCTTCGAGCTCTTCTGTGGCATTCTCAGCGATGCGAAGGCTTTGCCCAGTTTCGAACCGCGTGAGACTTACTTTTGCGGTGGACGTGAAGACTTCCGAGTCGAAGATCCCCACTACACCGTCCGTGCATGGCGCGGTGTTGTAACGTACTTGCTACGTCAACATGCATTCCTTTACGAGTAACAACCCACAGAGAGCCACCTTCAACCATGTCACGTCGAACATTCTTGAAACGCTGTGGGCTTGCTGGACTAGGTTTCGCTGCGCCGATTCACTTGCAATCAGTGGTTGGAGCAAAAGAATCGACTTCGGAAGACGCAGGCTACCCAGGGCCGTATTATGTTGTCTACAACGCATCTGGAGGGTGGGACACCACGTATTTGATGGATCCTAAGGGGGTCGATGGAATCAACCGTTTGTATCAAGAGGGAGAAATACTCACGGTTGGCAATCATCGTATTGCGCCGATTGCTAAACATATATCGGGTGGGATGAGCAATGAAGACTTTTTTGCGAAGTACGGCTCGGAACTACGAGTTTTCAATGGCCTTGATCTATCGGTAAACAATCACACGCCCTGCGCGCGATACATGGCGACCGGTAAACTCGATAGCCTTGCATATCCGACCTTTCCTGCACTCGTTGCCGCTTGCTATGGAGCCGAAGCCCCGCTGGCATTCCTCACGTTTGGAAACTATTCCGCCACCGGCAATCTTGTGCCGATGTCGCGTGTGCCTTATCTGCAATCGCTTCGGTTGTTAGCCCGAGCGGACTCCGTCGAAGGTGGCACTCATCCCTACCAAGATGCTTTCGTTTCGGATCGAATCGAACGCGCTTTGGAAAAACAGTTTGAAGCTCGCATTTCGGAAACTCGGTTACCTCGGGTCGAACGAAGTCAAAGCATGCTGTATGCGGCTCAAGCGAATTCCAAAGCTCTCGAACGTGTGGTGCCATATCTTCCGAAAGAGCAAGCAAAGGAGCGGCTCTCGCAGCAGAACGATATTGCATTAGCAGCCTTTAAAGCGGGCGTTTGTATTTCCGCAAATATGTCGATCGGTCAATTTGATAGCCACAACAACAACGATGCTGACCAGATGAAACTCATTCCGGAGTTTCTGGCAGGGATCGATGACTTGTTGCGCAAAGCAGAACAGCTACAGATTCGAGACAAGTTGGTCGTGATCATTCAAAGCGAGATGGGGCGTACACCAACCTATAACAATGGAAATGGAAAAGACCATTGGTCGATCAATTCGATTATGTTCCTCGGTCCTGGCATCACTGGTAATCGCGTGATGGGAGCTACGGACGAAAAGCAACAACTCTTGCCGGTCAATCCGCAGTCACTTGAGATCGACCAAGTCGCCGGCATTCGCGTTCGTCCGGAGCACATTCACTTCGCACTGCGCGAATTCGCGCAGGTTCAAGACCACCCATTCAGTCAACGCTTTCCCCTCGAGGTGCCTGCCAAGGAGAAGTTTCAGCAGTTCTGGGTATAAATGGACAGAGCTTTGTCGTAGATTCGCATGAGATTAGAATTCGAGTTGATCGTGACTCGAAGCAACGAAAACAAAAGCCACTTTTCCGGGGGAAATTAGGACAGTTATGCATGCCTCAAAATTTCTATTGATACCAAGCTTGGTCTTGTATTCGCTTTTGAATCAATGCGTTCACGGTCAAGTGGCAGATGCGATCTACTCTGGTGGTTCCATTCTGACGATGGCCGAGACGAAGCCAACTTACGTTGAGGCTATTGCGGTCAAGGATGGTAAGATCGTCTATGCTGGAAAAGCTGAAGGAGCGTTTGCTCTGAAGGGTGATTCTTCGAGAATGATCGACCTAGGTGGTAAAGCGTTGCTACCGGGATTCATCGATGCGCACAGCCACTACATCAATTCTCTGCTTATTGCGAATCAATGCAAGCTCTACGCGCCCCCATCGGGCCCCGGTAAGGATGTGCCCAGTATTATCGAAGCGTTAAAGCGATACGCTGCGGAACGTAAGATTCCCAAGGGCCAATTGATTTCAGGTTATGGATACGACGACACCGTGATGCCGAATGGTCGACTGTTGAATCGCGACGATTTGGATGAGGCATTTCCAGATAATCCAGTCCGAATCGATCACGTTTCTATGCATGGTGGAGTTTTGAATACTCTGGCCCTCAAGAAATACGGGATTAGCGCTCAGACCAAGACTCCTCCTGGAGGGGTGATTGTTCGTAAGCCTGGTAGCGATGAGCCTTGGGGACTCATCATGGAGACCGCCTTTCTTCCAGTTTTTGAGCAGTCGGAACCCATGACTGCACAGCAGGAAATCGAGTGGGCACGCGCCGGCCAGATGCTTTACGCCGAATCTGGAATCACCACGGCTCACGAGGGTGCGACCCACTTACCTCAGATTCAATCTATCAAACGAGCAAGCGACGTAGGCGCGAACATCATCGATGTGATCGCATTTCCTTTTATCACGGATTTGGACAGAGTGCTCGCTGAGTTTCCCGTAAACACTTGGAATAAATATGAGAACCGTTTCAAGATAGGTGGCGTTAAGATCACGATCGACGGTTCGCCACAAGGTCGAACTGCGTACTTTACAAGCCCGTATCTCACAGATGGGCCGGGTGGTGAGAAGGACTGGCGTGGTGAATTGACTTTCCCTCAAGACTTAGTCAATCAGATGGTCAAACGTGTCTATGATTTGAACTTGCCCCTGAACTTACACTGCAATGGTGATGCTGCGATTGACTCTTTTCTGGAAGCTTATGAGTTCGCTCGAGCTGGCAATTACACTCGTCCGTGGAACGTCACTACTATCCACTCCCAGTTCCTTCGGAAGGATCAGATTCAGAAGTTCGTCAACTATAAGATTCGACCTTCCCTGTACACTTTGCACACTTACTATTTTGCCGATGCTCATATCGCCAATCGCGGCATTGAACAAGCGCAGTACATCAGCCCGATGCGCGATGTCATTGATGCAGGGATACATCCAACGAACCACACCGATTTCGTCGTCGCTCCATTGGACCAAATGACGATGCTGTGGTCAGCAGTAAATCGTATTACCCGCTCTTCGTCGGTCATCGGGCCAGACCAGCGAGTATCGCCGTATGAAGGTTTGAAATGTATGACCCATTGGGCCGCAGAACAATACGGCGAACAAGACAGCAAAGGGACTCTGGAAGTGGGCAAAACGGCCGACTTCGTGATTCTTGACCGTGATCCAATCAGTGTCGAGCCTCAAGAGATCAAAGAGATTAAAGTAGTCGAAACGATCAAGGCAGGAAAACGTATTTATCCAAAACCTGAGCAATCTGATAACCCGGTCGCTGCTCAGAAGTATGCAGGGATGTCGTATCGTTGGCGGGCGCACGTTTGCGACATGGCCGAAGTCAATCAAGCTGCTGGTAAAGACTGGACATTAATTTCGCTTCTGGGTAAACCGATTGCTGTACAGAACCCGCCTACCATGAAGTTCGAGAAAGGTAAGGTTTCGATCTTTGGTGGCGTCAATCGCTTGTCTGCGTCCTACGCTTTGACGGATAATCAAAGTGTTACCCTAGGGCAAATCGTCAGTACAAAAATCAGCGGTGCTCCCGAGTTAATGGACATCGAGCATGCATTTTCGGAAACCCTGGCTCGTATCGACGGCTTCCATGTCGCCGGCAACCAACTCGAACTTCTCAGTGGCGGCGAAGTGCTTGCTATTTTCAAGTCCGAAGACTAATAGTCTGGCTTGGTTGAATTGTCCGTGTTATCAAAAGGTGGTTTCTAACGGTTTCAGGGTAGTTCCGCTTCGCAATCCACCAAAAGCTTTTGACAGCATGAGATCCTTAGCCACGAAGACTTTATCGAAATCGGAGATCGACCGCGTCATTGAAATGGCCTGGGAAGACCGTACGAGCTTCGATGCAATCGAAAGTCAGTTCGGTCTAACGCCCGGAGAAGTGATTGCCCTTATGCGGCGTGAGCTCAAGCCATCGTCGTTCCGACTTTGGCGAGAGAGGACCACGGGCCGTAAAACCAAGCATGTTTCCTTGCGAGGATTCCAAGTCGGTCGGTTCCGCTGCCCGAGTCAAAAATCCTCCTAAGATGCCGATCAAACGCATTCGTACCAAGGCTTGTGATCGCTGCGAAAAAACGAACGACGTCTTGTATCGAGTTCGCATTGATGAATCGCAGCGTTGGATCTTTGTCTGCCCAACTTGCCTGGAACAGGTCAAACCGGGCAACCCGCTTTATCAATATGGTGGGACTTGGAAAAGCAAGAAACGGCATTGAGTTGAAGGGCAGAGTCATCCCCTTTTTTGAAACGCAGAGTCACAGAGGCACAGAGAGAAGGTAGCCACTCGTCGCCAGACGGTGGTGCAGCATAGCGCGGTCGATTCTATTGTGGTCGCGCTGGTTGGTATGGGAAGGAGGGCCTGGAGCCCCACCCTACGATTTGGAGTCCCTTCGCGCGTTGTTTTGAAACACAGAGACACGGAGGCAGAGAGAAGGTAGCCACTCGTCGCCAGACGGTGGTGCTTCAGAGCACGGTCGATTCATATCGGTCGCGTTGGAAAGTGTGGAAGGCGGGCCGGGAGTCCCGCCCTACGATTTAAAGTCCCTTCGCGCGTTGTTTTGAAACACAGAGACACGGAGGCACAGAGAGAAGGTAGCCACTCGTCGCCAGACGGTGGTGCATGAGAGCACGGTCGATTCTATCGGGGTCGCGCTGGTTAGTAGGGGAAGACGGGCCTGGAGCCCCATCCTACGTTTGGATTACCACTTTAGGTTGTTTGCTTGGGCCACTAAAACTTTGGGAGAACCCTAATTTTATTTGGGCGAATCTCACCCGAGCCTTTTGAACTAGCCTATGCTTAAGACTCCCGTATCGACTCGTAATACCTCCCCCCGTTGCATACGGTCGATTTCGACATTGACCGGAAGGATGTCTGATCGGTAAACGTCGAAGTTAACCATGAATTTCCAAGCTTCCTCGGGACGATTGAAAGGGGCTACTAAGAGAAACCAGGACTGTATGGCTGTGCCCTTAATTTCCTCTCTACAACTTCGACTCCCGCTTCTACTCGCTTCGTTCATTTTGCTTGGGCTGTTGCGATGGAGCATTATTGCTAAGGCACAAGAACCTGCCGAAGAGTCCTTTACCCAAGAGCAACTGGACTTCTTTGAGAATCGTATTCGACCGATCCTCGTCGAACACTGCTACGAATGCCACAGCGCGGATTCGAAATCTATCCAAGCGAAACTTCGGCTTGATGGTCGAGAGTTTGCAATACAAGGTGGCGATTCAGGAGCGGCGCTTGTTCCGAGCAAACCGCATGAGAGTCTCTTGATCGCTGCGGTCTCCTGGAAGGGAATCGAAATGCCTCCGGATCGCAAATTAAAGGACGAGCAGATAACCGACCTTGTTCGATGGGTAGAAATGGGTGTTCCATGGCCAGGGGATTTGAGCGCCGGCAACTCCAACAACAAATCCTCCGAATACGATTGGTCGAAATGGCGATCGGAACACTGGGCCTTTCAATCTATCTCCACCCCTGAACCACCAAGTCTTGATGATACGTCATGGTGTAAATCCCCTATCGACTATTTCGTTTTAAGCGAACTCGAGGCGAACGGACTTCAACCTTCACCCATCGCGGACCCCCGTACGTTGATCCGGCGAATCCGCTTCGATTTAGTTGGCTTGCCTCCATCGATTGATGAAGTCCACGCTTTCGAAGAAGCATATCGCAGTAATCCCAACCAAGCCGTCTCGGACTACGTCGAGAAATTACTCGCTTCCAAGCACTATGCAGAGCGTTGGGCAAGGCACTGGCTTGACGTGGCTCGCTACAGCGACGGCTTTGGTGGATTCCTCGACAACGCTTCCTACGAAAACGCTTGGCGATACCGCGATTGGGTGACCGACGCATTCGATCAAGACATGCCGTTCGCAGATTTTTTAAGACTTCAAATCGCAGGCGATATTGTCGGCGATAAATCTTCGGCGATCGCTACTGGGTTTCTCGCTTTAGGACCGAACTATATCAGCGACGGGGGAGATCCTGACAGTACAGCTCAAGCCAAGGCGGAGACCCTTTCCGATCGGATCGATACGCTCAGTCAAGGTCTGCTCGGTTTGACAGTCGCATGCGCTCGTTGTCACGATCACAAGTTCGATCCGATTCCTCAAGAAGACTACTATTCGCTCGCAGGGATTTTCAACAACTGCGCAACTGAGGATATTCCATTGGTTGCCAATGAGGTTGTCGAAGCATTCAACCAACATCAAGCGATGATGCAGATGCAAGAGAAGATGCTCGGTTCTCTGCACAATGAACTTCAGAAAGTCTCAGAGGCGAATGGAGCGGCGGAACTTGGTTCGGATGAAAAGAAGAAGGAGCTTCAAACGCTCATCGATAACGGTCAGGCCAAGTTAGAGGAGCTCAAGAAATCAGCACCGCCGATGTTTGCCAAAGCGCATACGCTGCGTGACAAAGGAAGTGCGGATATGGCACTTGCTATTCGTGGTAATCTCCTTAAACCAGGGCCGATCGCACCCAGACGGTTCCTGCGAATAATCGCTGGTGACGATCGAGTTAATTTCGCGAAAGGGAGTGGACGCCTGGAGCTTGCCGAAGCGATCGCGGATCCAGCAAATCCGCTTGCTGCTCGCGTCTTTGTGAATCGTGTTTGGATGCACCATTTCGGACAAGCCTTAGTCCGCACACCGAACAATTTTGGAGCTTTAGGAGAGAAGCCAAGTCATCCGGAGTTGCTCGATTGGCTAGCTCGCCGTTTGCTTGATCGTGGTTCCATGAAAGACCTTCATCGAGCGATTCTCAACTCTGCGACTTATCAAATGTCCAGCAGGCAGGATTCGGAGAATTATGCCAAGGATGGAGATAATCGATGGATTTGGCGGATGAATCCCAGGCGAATGGATGCTGAAGTGTGGCGGGACTCGCTCCTGGATGTTTGCGGAGAGTTAGACCTAACGGTCGGAGGTCCACCGACCGAGAACATCGAAAGCCGTCGTCGGACCCTCTACTTTAAAGTAAGCCGCAATGGAGACGCCTTTGCAACGGATGAGTTCTTGCGACTTTTCGACTTCCCACTGATGCGTTCGTCCGTGGCTCAGCGACCATCGAGTATCGTACCACAACAGTATTTGTTTCTGCTCAATAGTCCGTTCATGCAGCAACGCGCAAAGTCTTTCGCTGAGAGAATGATGAAAGAATCCAACGAGGATTCGGTACGTGTCGAGCGAGCTTATCAGATCCTATACCAGCGTTCTGCGAGCGAGAAGGAACTTGCGATCGGACTAGAGTTTCTCCGCACAAGCTTGTCTGCGGAGGGGCTTGGCGACCAGACAAGCGATCGGCAAGTCGAGAGGTTGGCTCGATGGGAGCAATACAGCCAAGCATTGCTCGGTTCGAACGAGTTTATGTATTTACCGTAGTTTGGTGATTCGATTCAATTCGTGTTAGAATTGTCGTCTTAGCCGCAGCCAAACCATTTAATTAGAGGGCAGCCAGATGTTTCCACGGTATCCGACAAGTAGGCGAGAGATGCTCAGCCGTATAGGAGCGGGCTTTGGGACTTTGGGTCTGGCGAGTGTTCTTGCCGATCAAAATCTCCTGGCTGATCCAGTGCGTGCTGTGCCCCATTTTGCGCCCAAGGCAAAACGTGTGATACAGCTTTTTATGCCTGGAGGGCCTTCGCAGGTCGATACGTTCGACTACAAGCCGGCGATTGCCGAGCATGCGGGTAAGCGTCCGGAATCGGTCGATCGCAAGTCTCTGCGAAACACCAAGAATGGATTGATGCCGAGTCCCTTTGGATTCAAGCAATACGGTCAGTGTGGAAAGTGGGTCAGCGATATCTTCCCCAAGGTCGCCGAGTGCGTCGATGACATCTGCTTTATCCACTCGATGCATACCGACATCCCCGAGCATGCCGGGGCAATCCTCATGATGAATCTTGGTAGCTTGCAACCCAATCGACCTAGTCTCGGTTCTTGGCTCGTCTATGGGCTTGGTTCTGAGAATGAGGATCTCCCGGGTTTCATCGCGATGAGTCCTCATGCACAACCCCGAGGGACATTAGCTAATTGGGGTAATGCCTTTTTGCCGGGTGCTTATGCTGGTACTTATATCAACATTCATCAGATGCGCGTGGAGAGCGTGCTGAAGAATCTCAAGAACTCGAAGTGGAACCCAGATCAGCAGCGGCAACAAGTCGAGTTGCTTGAACGTCTCAATCGACTGCATATCGAGCAACAGCCCGATCCACAACTTGAGACGAGCCTGAAGACGATGGAGATGGCTTTTCGAATGCAGATGGCGGTACCGGAAGCGTTTGATACTCAGCAGGAGACCGCCGCGACTCTGGAAATGTATGGTCCGAGCGAGTACGCAAAAGGTTGTTTACTAGCTCGTCGATTGATCGAGAGGGGCGTGCGTTGCGTCCAATTATCACATTCGATCGACGGCTACGATATCGCATGGGATACCGGGCATGACGACATCGCAGGTGGGCACAAACGACTCGCGGAAGCTTGCGATCAAGGGATTGCGGCACTTCTGAAGGATCTCAAGCAACGTGGATTGCTCGACGAGACCCTCGTTATATGGGGTGGTGAATTCGGCCGAGCTCCCACGTCTGAAGGGCAGAAAGGCAGAGACCATGACCACTATGGGTTTACGGTATGGATGGCCGGTGGTGGCGTGCGAGGTGGCATGAGCTTCGGAGCAACTGATGAGTTCGGGTTATCCGCCATCGAGAACCGGGTTCATGCCCATGACTTGCATGCGACCATTTTGCATTTGATGGGTATCGATCACGAACGGTTGACTTATCGACACAGCGGTCGCGATTATCGGCTTACGGATGTATCCGGCAAAGTCGTGCGTGGAATATTGGCTTGATGAAGGTAAACGTTATGGGTTGCTAGTCTTGTGGATGGCTTTGATCCAAAAGTTGCGAAACTGAACTTGATTGTGATGGCCTTGAAGTTTGATCGGCATCGATTCAGGGCCTTCCTTTTTTCCTGCTCCTGTGTGGCGGCGTAATGGGAAATCATCATGGATCAAGGATTGGTTTTGATAGACAGTGATCCGTGCGTTCTCCGACTTGCGTCCATCCTTGAACCGTGCCGCACGAAAGGCGACATCAAAAGATTGCCATTGACCAGCCGGTAAGCAAGCCATCTGATCTGGTTTCTTCATACCGTAGATACAGCCACAATCGGTTCTTGAGTACTTCTCGAAGGGGACTTTGAAGGAGTTGAGAATCTGTAATTCATAGCGAAGTTGCAGGTACAGACCGGAATTACCGTTGCGTTCGTGTTCGACATCACCAGCTTCATTGACGTTGAATTCGATGTGCATCACAAAGTCTTCGTAGCTCTCAGGGGTCAGGACGCTATCCCATTTCGGTGAAGCGGTAAGGACTCCGTCGGCAAACGTCCATTGCGACGCGATTTTGGTGTTCTCCGGAATCAGTAGCGAACCGTTTGGACCGATCAACTGCTGTGCATCGGATGGAGCTTCGAAAGTAATCCAGTCACGGGTCGATTCGGCAGATGAAGCAGGAGGAATCTGATGGGCTTCACTCTCCATAAAGTCTTCCGTCGAATCATCGGCACAAAGAGAGACGGAAGCTTGAGTCGCAATCATCATGCACCCGAGTGCCGTGGCCCAACGCTTGGTAACTTGCAAATAGGATCGTTGGATCATTTGTTTGTCGAGCTCCGATGAGTCGCCTTTGGGATGTCCACTGTGGGATGTCGGATATGGAATAAGGAGGTGGGCGGCCAACTTATTCTAATCGCAATTCTAATCATCCTGCTTGGTTCCCGCATCGGATACTCACAATGGAAGCGGAGTGGCGCAAGC
>JBJONT010000296.1:0-11323 GCA_046051705.1 Planctomycetota bacterium
GCAGTCAGTCGCCAAAATATACCTATACGAAAAACTGGAGGGAGAAATCCGTCAACCACTTCACATTCAATGGATGGAACCGGGCACACCGAAAGCCGCACAAAACGCTGCGATCTTCCTCGGTATTAACTATGTTGGTGGTGTCGACGATTTGCGGATTTACGAGCGTGCATTGTCTCAACTACGACTTCAAATGTTCCACGATCGGACTGAATAACTCTATTACGGTAGGAACACGAACAGGTAGCCAGGGTTGGCTAGGAAGGAGCTCTCACCAATTCGATTCGGTAGGCGCCGGTGCTCTCGTAAATACTGTTTCCGCAGTCGGAACTGTGATCTCCAATGCAAAAGCTAAACCTTGGTGGCAAACCGTCGCATAACTTCGCGCGCCTGAAGGCTGCTTGATCGAAGTTTGCACCCCTGTTGGCGGTTAATCCATAGTCAAATCAAATACTGCGGCTTAATCAGGAGAGGGTTCCCGTTGCCGGGCACCCTTCGTACATCGTACTTCACCTCTTGACTATCCCCTTCTTCGCCCCGGCTGCCTTGGCAAAATCATCCTCGGTAACCAGCAGGTAACTCTGCTGGGCGATCCGTGGTGAGTTGCCAAGCCAAGAGCAAACCACATGCAGTGGGAACTCGCGTTGGAGTTCCCACTGCCTGCTAGCGAGCATCGAATGAAACAATCGTGGCCAACCCGAGACCCCGGCGCGGCGCAGGAGGCGAGTCATTTCACTTCGTAGGTTGGCGTTCTTCCAACCCATCGCCGTGTTGGCTGCCGCTCGAAGCCGCGGCGCAGCGACCACGTATTCGCTTTTGTCCCCAAAGATCTCGAATGCTTCGTCGAGGATCGGTCGAAGTTCGGGGAAGATCGGACAACTGCGAATCCCACGGCCTTCGTGGTGCTCGACTTTTGGCTCGGGGATGCTCATCCGGTTCAGCTCCCAATCGATGTCGTCCCAGCAAAGCGATAGCGTCTTAGGGTGACCAAATCGTTGCGGATCACTCCACTATTGCACCCCTGCCTTCCGCTCCAACGTGCAAGCAAGTTTCTGTTGGCAATCTACCTCGGAGCGATTTCTGACTGATTCTGTTTCTCGAATACTATCAACTTGTTTCTTGTGCCTTTGGTAGCGAATTCCACCGACCAGTCGTTTGCTAATGTATTGGATGGAAACAAACACAAAGTTAGCCGATCTCCTTCAAGTTTGTAGATAGCCCTATGACAATCGCCAGGGCTAAACCAAGAATGGAAATAGAGCTGTTTCGGGTTGTTTTTTAAACTTCGGTGGACGGAGCCTTCAATAATTTTCCCATCGGTCTTCCAGCTAAACCTGTGATCGAAACTAGCCTCGCGATCGCTTCCAACCTGGACTCGCTCAAATCGTAACTTGTCAGCCATGGATGGTTCCATCTTCGTTGTCACTCCATCCAGTTCGGTATTCACGGATATCCACTCGCCTTGTAATCTTTGAAATTCTTTACGATCAACGTTTTCTCCCATGATGGCCGAAAGAAGAAATGTATAGGGTAGGACCATGCATGCAGATGAATAGACGAGGAAGCTCATGAGCAATGCGAGGATCAATCCTGACCAAACCTCTCTCGCTATTCGCCAGGTTTCCGACCGACCCAAAAAATAAAGAACACTCCCGTGCATGATGATAGCAACTAAAAACATGACGAGAAATTGCCAGACAGAACCGGTGATACTCAGCCAAGTGTGAAGTAAGGTATTCGTTACTGGAGGCATTTTCAGTTCTACCGACTGTGTTGTGGCGATGTATTTTTCGACCAACTCCACCCGCCAAAACAGCAAGGTGGCAGCAAATAGAAGGCCATGCATACATGCGCACGCAAACGATGTCCCTAATGGACTATTTACGAACTTCGCTGTCGATAGACTCCCCATTCGTATTTATCTCTCTAAGTCAGTCTACTGGGAACGGAAAACGGGCAGATCGTTGTTAAACCTATCGTTTCGAAGGATTACTTCGCCTCTGGAATATCATCAATCTGTTTTTTGTACCCATCGTACGGAACTCCATCACTTGTTCATTCTCGGAGAACGAATGGTAGCCTTTGACACTAGGTGGAAGTAGACAAAGAGTTAAACGATCGCCTTCCAGCTTGTAGATCGCCTCGATTCGGGATGATTTCTCCCCGAAGCCCGGCAACTGAATCGGGGATTGCGCGGAAAAAACAATACGTTTTGGCAGATAATCTATGGTGAAGTCGATGGAACCTTTCACGACCTTGTCAGCAATCTTCCAGCTGAAAATGTTTCTGCGTACATCCTGTTCTTCGCGCCCCACTTGGGGTAACTCAGTTTCTTTTCCTTTGCTTTTCTTCGCAACCTGAACTTGTTTTCGACTTTCGACTGTCTGTTCGAATTGCAACACATCAGCGTTAGAGGGCTGAACCGCAATAGCGCTCCCAGCCTGATCAGAGCTGACCAATATCCATTCCCCACGAAGTCTTTCGAATTCTTCACGGCGGGCTGCTTCATAATCGACTAGGGGAAGCATAAGTTGGTACGGATAGAGCAAGCCAAAAGCAGAAAACGTTACGATGCCAGCGAGACTAGCCAAAATCAATCCCGACCAAATGTCTCTTGCCAAAGGCCAACGTTCAGAACAGCCTAATGCGTAAAGCACGCTTCCATCCGCAATCGTTAAGACGCATAGGATGAAGATTGATAGCAACGAATAATCGGAGATGAATTGCCAAATGGAAAGCACATTGCTCGCTAAAGGAGGCAATGTCAACTGCATTTCGTCGATTCTTTTCTGGAAAGGCGCAACGACAGCAATCCAGAAATTCCATACGACGAAGAAATATAAAAAACCGTGAATCACGGCTCCAGCAGTTGAAGACCAAATAGGACTTCTGAATTGCGAGCGATCGGTACGAAAGGTTTTCATTACTGACGTAGCCTTCGGCAATGGTGCGTCAAGACAATGAGCCTGTCGTTGATCCGACACTGAGGTTTGATCGATTGCAGGCGGTGCAACCAAATTGCCACATTTAGGGCATTTCCCTGGTTGCCCCTCATGAACTCGTTTGACCCTAAGTTTAGCCCCACACTTGCATTTGTCAGACATATATTGTGGCGATTTATTGATTTAGTGTCTTCCATCGTCTCAGGCTTACTCGTCGTTGCAATCTCAGAGGACATTTGCTGTGCAGGCACCGGTCATTGGCAAACCGTATGACGGGCACTTAAGGCGTTTGCCAGCGAGATGCGATCGTTCCGTATAGCGTTTTCCGCTGGTACACTCAACTTTGAGTGTCATGGATCATTCCGATACGATTTCAGAGTTGATACGTCAACTGAGCATCGTCAAACAATCTGTAGGTCAATATACCTTCCTAAGTGAGAGCATGCACTAGATGGTTGTTAATTTCCCCAGCCTGCTCGGTTTCTATCATGTAGCCGATTCGAACGGTGAGCTGTTTAGTACATTCCCAAACCGAGTCGTTTTTCGTGTCGTCGATACACTGGGGTTTTGAATATACCCGTCTTGCCACAAACCACGCCAGCGATCGGTGTAGGATTCGAACTATTTGTGTGTTGTTTTAATGCGAGGAGGAAATAGGTGTAGGGGACTACGACCTCGTCTCATCTGGAAGTTGGCACGCCGGCGACCGTCCGATATTGTGGTATTTAGCTCGAAACTTGTTCGGGGTGCAGGTTGCAATTTGCTGCCTACATAAAATACGTTGTTCCACCTGAAAGCAAGAGTTGGTGAAAACACTATGACTGCACATCCATTAAACGCCGAGGGCGACTTCTATGTCGAGCACGGATGTTGCACTTCGTGCGACGTGCCCATGCAATCTGCCCCCACACTGTTCGCATACGACGAAACATCGCACTGCTTCGTCAAACGTCAGCCAGTGACCCGATCTGAGTGCGACATGATGTTTGAGGCGATTCGAGGTAACGAGTTGAAATGCATCCGGTATCGCGGGCACGACAAAGATTGGTACAGACGTTTGGCGTCATCGGGCGACCTGGATGTGTGCGATCATCCACCAAATGGGCTGTTCCACCACAGATTCGCTCAGTTGTAGAGTGCGTTACGGAGTATGAATCGCTTGCTTCTTTGGCTGATGCTTTTGAACGATTTCTGAAATCCACAGAAATGAAGCACTTCCATTTCGAATTCAAGCGGACCGAATCAAAGAAGGGAATCTTGCACTCTCATCGATATTCGGTGACTTCCGGTTCCTTTCACCACGTGGGAGTATTCGAGGAGATAGCGATAAAGTTTGTTGACGACAAAAAAGTCAGAATTGTTCATCAGCATGACATTGTGCTTGGCCCGGCTCCAATCATCGCAGAATGGATAACGTCAGATGACAAAATGCACTCACCGTGTTGGTTCACACGCAATCGCGAAATTCGGTCGGACGCACCAGGCTTTGACCATCCATGGTAAAACCTTGTAGCCCGTTTGGCAGATCGGTTTTCCGGTTACTAACACGGCCATTCAATCACCCTTCGACCATCATCTTCGCCACCGAGCTTGCAGAATCATCTTCGGTCACCAGCTGATCGACCACTTCGTGCTCGAACTGACAATCAAGGTATGTATCTACGGTACGTGGAGGAAACGCCAAGTGGAGAAGTCTAGCTTTGGCGCATCGGTCTAAGTTGTTTGGGCTCTTCCTAGGCGGCCCTCACTCTTTTAAAACTCCGCAAACACTCTCCAAGAAGAAAGCATTCGCTTGAACAATTTACGGCTATTGTCCTGATGTACTGTTTGCCGGGCGTACTACCAGCGAAAGCTTCGCTGGAGACTCAGCCAGCTCTACAGGATCCCAATCGTTCGATGCACTTGTGATGTTTTCCAAGGACTCGAGTCGAACAGCGATGCTTTGAGCAAGCGTCTCTCCAGCGATAAAGTCGCGATTGGAAACCAACGCTTCCTCTACCTGCTGATCGCTGACCAAGAACACCAGTTCAATCCGATCCGTGTAATTGCAACCTTTGCGCTTGCGGAGATCTTGTATAAGGCGAATCGCATCCTTTGCGATCCCGTCTCGGATCAACTCGGGAGTTAGTTCAGTATTAAGTGCAACGACGCATGCATTTCCTTGCGAAGCTGCCCAGCCTTCTTTCGCAGCTAGTCGTACTTGGATGTCTTCACCATCGAGTTCAATCGTCTTGCCATCAATATCGATGACCATTTTCCCATTGCGAGTCATCTCGTCCATGATTTGAGCCCCGGACATCGCGGCGAGACTACTCTTCAGTTTCGGCAACAATGGACCTACGCGAGGGCCAAGTTTTCTGAAGTTTGGTTGGACGCTGTAGGTGACGAATGGGCTCGATCCACTCGTGTAGTGAATCTCCTTGACATTGAGTTCTTCGCGAACGATGTCGTCGTGGGCAGCAAGCCATTGCGCATGAACGCCGTCAACTAGGGTGACTTCGACTCTCGAAAGTGGTTGTCTTACTTTTAGTTTCGATTCCATTCTCGCGGATCGACCAAGGGAAGCGATTTGACGCAAGAGTCCCATTCTCTCGTTGAGCGTGCGATCCGGTTGTGCAAACTCTCCGGTCGGGAAATCGCATAGGTGTACCGATGCGCGAACACCAGGTAGTCCAACTGCTAAATGCTGCCAGAGAGCTTCTGCCAAAAATGGAGTAAATGGTGCGATTAGCTTGGTGGTTACCAACAAGCACTCGTACAAAGTCCAGTAAGCATCGATCTTCTCTGTGGAGTTCTTATCGGAGGACCAGTAGCGGGAACGGCTACGACGCACATACCAGTTGCTCAATGCATCGACAAAAGCGTTAAGCGATTGGCAGGCTCCGTAGCTATCATAACGGTCCATGCGATCGACGACATCGCGGCAAGCGGTTGCAAGTTCGCTGAGAATCCATCGGTCCAATTCACTGCGTTCTTCGATGGGCCGATAAGTCTTAGCTTTGGCTAACTCTGAGGAAAGGAGTTGGTCGACTGGACCTTGCAATTCGGCTGGCCCTACGAAGCCGTCGATTTCAGCGTAAATCGTAAAGAAGCTGAATACATTCCACAGACGCAGCATAAACTCGGGGATGCTGTCTCGAATCGCTCGTTCTGAGTACAGAATCGAGTTCCAAGGGGCTTGATTGGCGAAGAGATACCAACGCAGTGCGTCTGCCCCATAGCGATCAAAGATTTCTTGAGGACTGCGATAATTGCGCAGTTGCTTGCTCATCTTGCCAGTTTTCTGAACGAAATCGCTGCCGACCGCAGCTCTCGCGTCTTCTTCAGTGAGGAACCTCTGTTTCCCATCTTTGCTTTCGTACCATTCGGCCAACATCAAACCGAGGACGATGCAGTTTTTAAATGGATGGGGGAACTCGACTGAGAACTCTGTACTCTTTGATGCTGGGGACGCCAAAGAGCTATCGCTTTGAACAGGCGATTTGCCAAACAGCATCGTGCTGATAGCAAGCTGCGAATAGAACCATCCTCGTGTTTGATCGATCGCTTCGCTAATAAAGTCAGCAGGGAATTGAGACTTGAATTGCTCTTGGCCTTTATGAGGATAACCCCACTGAGCAAAAGGCATCGCGCCGCTGTCATACCAGCAATCGATGACTTCGCTGACACGTTGCATTCTAGCGCCATTAGCGAATGGTGAGTCGTAGGAGACTGCGTCGATATACGGTTTATGGACCTTTAGATCTTCAGCAAGCGAAGGATTCGCCTCTTTAGCCTTCGTCCAAACATCGATCCCGGTGACACCTGGTTTGGCAAGCAATTCGTCGTAGGATTCGATCGCTTCCATCTTTCCGGTGGCTTGGCAGACCCAAATGGGCAGTGGGGTACCCCAATACCTCTCTCGCGAAAGAGCCCAGTCAACGTTTGACTCAAGGAAGTTGCCGAATCGACCTGGTCCGATATGTTCCGGAAGCCAGCCGATCTTGGCGTTGTTCTCAAGCATCGCGTCGCGAAAGTTAGTGGTTCGGATAAACCAGCTTTCGCGAGGATATTGAATCAGAGGATCGTCGCTTGCGCGCCAGCAGAAAGGATAATCGTGAACGTATTGTTCTTGGTGCCAGAGCAATCCCCGTTCACGAAGTGATCGAGTGATTGGTTTGTCTGCCTCTTTCACCCAAACCCCTCTGTAATCAGGGGCTTCTTCGGTGAACTTGCCGTCAGGACCTACAGCGCAGATCAACCCCGGGCCGGTGTTATCACGGAAACGGCCTTTTTCGGCAATCAGGACTTCATGGTCGACTTCCCCGAAAGCAGGAGCAAGGTGAACGATTCCGGTCCCAGAATCGATGGTCACGAAGTCGGCGTGGACGATGCGCCATTGTTTATGTTGCGTTTCACCTGAAACCAATCGTCCGCTTTCGTCTTGTTTCTTATGGAAGTAGTCGAAGGGTGGAACATAGCGAACTCCGACAAGTTCCTTTCCCTTGAACGATCGTTCGACCACAAGGGTTTTTTTGATCTTCTCTCCGAGGGAACTGACGAGCCCTTCGGCGACGATAAACGGAGCGGAGTTTTCCGAAGCATCCTCGGTACGACACAACACATAGGAGATATCTTGGTGGATCGCCGCAAACTGGTTCGACGGCAGAGTCCACGGAGTGGTTGTCCAAACGATCAGTGATGTACCGGTGGGGATTCCTTCGGGAGGATTTACAAGTGGGAATCGGACGTAAACACTTGGATCTGCAACTTCGCGGTACCCTTGTCCAACTTCGCCGCTCGAGAGTGCCGTTCCCCCTTGAGCCCACCACCAGACGATCTTGTGTCCTCGATAGAGCAGACCGCGATCGAAAAGGCTTTTCAGGGACCACCAAACGCTTTCAACGTAGCTTTGATGGTAGGTAACGTATGCTTCTGAGAGATCGATCCAAAACCCGAGTCGTTCGGTGACTCGTTCCCATTCTTGCATGTATCGCCAGACGCTTTGTTGGCATTTAGCGATGAAGGGTTCTACGCCGAAGGATTCGATTTCTTCCTTGGAGTGGATCCCTAGTTCTTTACATACTTCCACTTCTACGGGCAAACCGTGCGTATCCCAACCCGCTTTACGGTTACACCAATACCCTCGCATGGTTCGGTAACGCGGGAATAGGTCTTTGATTGCGCGGGTCAAGCAGTGACCGGGGTGTGGAAGCCCATTAGCGGTCGGAGGCCCCTCGAAAAAGACGAACGGCGTTGCACCCTGCCGCTGCGCCAACGACTTCTTATAGATGTCGTGTTCTTTCCAGAACTTGAGGATCGATTCTTCTTGTACGGGGAACTTGACGTCGGTCTTTACAGCGCGGAACATCGATTACTCGTCGTCGGTGAATTCAATGGCAGGTGTGTCGCCATCCACATCATCAATATCTTCTGCGTCCGGGTGGCCTTCGAGCATCCCGTCATCCGCCGGTTCGATTTCGTATTCATCTTCGAGTTCTTCCTCGAAGTCATCATCGAAATCATCGTCAAAGTCTTCTTCGTCGAAATCCTCGAACGGGTCTGGCTCGTCCTCTTCTTCGTCGACCGGCAGATCGTCTTCGGGAAGATCGTCATCGGCGTCTTCGTCGTCATCGCCCCAAGAGTTTCGAACGATGGAACTACGACCTCCAAGAGGGCTTGGCTCAAGTACCCCGACGGAGGTTTGAAGGGCAGCTTCGAACCAATCGTCGACCGGAGCCCCGATATCCGAGGCGGGTTGACCGTAAGGTCGGGTGGCTGTGGCGAAAGTAGTTTGCGTCATCGTTTCAAATCTAAAGCCTTGCGGCTGAACGCTTCAAACAATAGTCGGATCGAGTCGGACGCCCCATGGAGTCCGCGATAGCCCTAGTAGATTCGCTGTTGGTGGGCAACCTGTCAACCGCCGATGCGGGTCCTGGTTGCCAAAGGAAAAAAGGTTTCCAAGAAATTTCCTTTTTGCCGGCAATATTCGGATAGGTCATGCGAAATGCCATTATCGATTGCAACGGGGATTTGCAACGTTTCACAAGGGTTTTGTCCTAAAAGGGGATGGTATTACCATGCTAAAGAAGTTTTTGATCGGATCGGTTTTGTTGGCTGGAACCTCTGGCCTTCTTTTGGGGACTTCCACGGTCAGTTACGTGCGAACCGGTGTCCATAGCTTGCGCGACTCGGTAAAGGATCAAATTCCTATCGAAGTCGAGATCACCAGAGCTCGCGATCTGATTACAAATCTCAAACCGGAAATCGCAGAGAATTTGAAACGGATTGCAAGAGAAGAAGTCGAGGTCGCAAAGCTTCAGCGGGAAGTCAGCACCAAGGAATCTGCATTATCTCAATCCAAAGACGCGATCCTGAAACTCAAGGAGGATGTTGAAAGTGGCGTGAAGTACGTCACTTACAAAGGTAAGAAGTACTCCGCCGAGCAAATCCGATGCGATTTGAGCGATCGCTTCAAGCACTATCAGTCGCTTGAACAAACAGCCGATAAACTCTCGAAAATCCTTGACGCACGCGAACGCAATTTGGTCGCCGCACGCAGGAAGCTCGATGAGATGCTATCGACCAAGCGTGAGCTTGAAGTGCAAATCGAGAACTTGCAAGCTCGCTTGACGATGGTGCAAGTCGCCCAAGCTGGAAGCGAATTCGCGGTGGACGACGGGGCGATCGGCCAAGTTCGCCAAGCCCTTGACGAGATTACAACTCGAATCGATGTCGCAGAAAAGCTTGTTCAAGGCTCGGAGCATTTGGGATTGATCCCGGTCGAACCACAATCCGGCTCAAATGATGTGCTTGAACAAATCAGCGAATATTTCGGAGCCGACGATTCTCGGACCCAGGAAGGAGAGATCGCGTCCGACTCCGTTGATCATTTCGCGGATCTGTCTCCAAGCGGCAAATAGATGCGGTAAGTAGATGCCGTAGAGATCTTTGAGAGCAAGTCCGCTGGAAGGTCGTAACCGCTGGACGAAACGGAGTAAAGGATTCATGATGGATCATCATTGCAACTTTTCTATGATGTCCCCGGTTGAACGTCTGATGCCCAAGCCTAGCGTGTTATGGATCGATGGTGTTGGAAGTTTCGCACTGTGCGAACAGAGCTTCGTGAGTATAGGACAGTCGTTCCCTGGGAATGACGTCGATTTAGCAATCCGAGGGGATTTAGGCCGTAGAGCTTGTGCGATCCATCATTCAAATGGCGAGCATTGGTTCGAGCGATTCCAAAGTCATCGAGACTTGCAGGAATCGAGCGGAATACCCCCCAACGATGCACCGGTCTTAATGAAGGATTCTGAGATTTTCACAATTTCAGATCGCATCAAGATTCGGTATCGACGGTCCTCACCATGGAGTGGTACAGCAAGGCTGGACTTGGTCTCCGAGCATCGCTGGCAGCCTTTTGTCGATGCGGTGATTTTGGTGGCGGGGAATATCCTCATTGGATGCGACTCAAGTTGTCACATCCAATACCTCAATTCTCAAGCCCCGTCCGCCGAATTGCCAGCCCCCGACTTGAGAGCTGAATATCGGCCAGATATCCCTCGCGGTTTGGAACAAGACCGCGAGAGTGGGCGATTTGTTCTGTTCAAAAACAACCAATTGTGGCTCTGCCGCGTTTCCGGAAAAGAAAAAGTCTGGGTAGGAAATGAGCTCCAAGGCGCCTTATTTGCTGTGAAACCCGGCCAACGAGTCCAAAGCGATTCCTTGACTTTCACCCTCGAAATCTAGTTGATTTCGCAGGTTTCTGACCAGAAATTCATCTGCCGGTATCGCGAGATAACTCGACATTAATCTGCGATACGGGACAATACTTTTCAAAGCAATCCATTGCAAGATCCTTGAACGGCCATGGTTTTATTCAAACTGCATGAAAAACGGTATGAAATCCTCCGTGCAACAAGCGATCTACGAACCACAGGTGTACGCATGAAGTTTCAATACGGAAATGGTGATAGCCCACTCGATGGGTACGTCATTCGCCGTGGAATCGGTGTCGGCGGGTTCGGCGAAGTCTATTTTGCAGAGAGTGATTCGGGAAAAGAGGTTGCCCTCAAACGAATCCAGAAAAACCTTGATGTGGAGATGCGGGGCGTTCGTCATTGCTTGAACTTGCGCCACCCAAATCTAGTATCGGTCTACGACATCCGCTATGACGCAGACCAACAAGGTTGGATCGTCATGGAGTTTATCGAAGGGGAATCTCTCCGCGATCAGCTTGACCGCAACACCGCTCCACCCGTACATGCCTACGAAAGCGGGGATCCTAACCGTGTTGTTCCCGTCTTCGCACAGATGGTAGCTGGTGTTACGTACTTGCACGACCAAGGCATCGTTCACCGTGACTTGAAACCTGCAAACATCTTCATCGAGCGTGGGTTGGC
>JBJONT010000297.1:0-22413 GCA_046051705.1 Planctomycetota bacterium
GGGACGTTGACTAGGCCAATCAGATCCAACTAACCCATGAGCGCCGTTACACAAATCAATACCGACGAAGATATCGGGTCGGTCTCGCACTGGCTCAAAGAACTTAAAACCGGTGATAGCCTTGCCGTCGAAGCCATATGGAACCGGTACTTCCAAAAAATCGTTGAGCTTGCGAGTCGAAAAATGAAAGTCAACCCCGATCGAGCTGTCGATGGGGAAGACATCGCGCAGCTAGCCATGCATGGTTTCTGTAAGAATGCTACCCTTGGCTGCTACCCGAACCTCGACGACCGAGAGCAACTTTGGGATCTCCTTGTAGTCTTTACACTGAATCGAATCCGCAAGCATCTGCGAGCTTGCAACAGACTCAAACGTTCGGGGCTGCATACCCAAGTATTTGAGTTTAGTCAGTTAGAAGTGTTGAAGGATCTGCAGACACCTGAAGCGCCCACGATCATGGCAGATATGGTCGATGCGTGGCTGAAACGACTGGATCATGAGGATCCATCTGGCATGCTCAAGCAAATCGCCATCTGGTCAATGGATGGTATTTCAGGTAGCGATATCGCCAGGATACTCAAGAAGCGAAAATCTTTCGTTCTCCATCAGATTCGACTCATACGTTTGCTTTGGGAGGAATGCGAAACGTGATTAACAAAGATTCGGATGCGACATTCACCTATGAAACTGACGAATTATCGGTCTTGCAGTGGCGAAGCGTTATGCTCGTATGCCAAGCTTACGAAAAGTGTTTGCTCAATGGCGAGAGTCTCTCACCCCAAGATTTCGCTTCGAATTATTTAGAGATTCCTCAACATATACTTATGCCGGAGCTTGAAAGAATCCATCATGAGTTCCACGAGGAGTCAGCACTGCACGGCCAAGACACCGAACAAGTCGTTTCACAGTCGGAAAGGTACCTGATCCTCGAAGAGATCCGAAGCGGTGGGATGGGCCAAGTCTTTCGCGCGTTTGATCGAACTTGCGGGCGACTCGTAGCCCTCAAACGGATTCGCAAGGAACTGGCACAAGAACCTCAGATCAGACGCCGGTTCTTGGCCGAAGTTGAATTGACCGCAGATTTGGAACACCCAGGTGTTATTCCCATCTACGATCAGTCGGTCGATTCAGAAGGGCGTGAGTTTTACGTCATGCGATTGATAGACGGGGCTGGCACCGGAACGCTTCAACAAGCGATCCAACGATTTCATTCCATGAACCCTGATAACAAACCTCCTGGCACGGACCACCGAGGCAGTCGGAATTGGAACTCCGAAAAACGGGCTTCGTTTCGTAACCTTATCGAATCGGTCCTGGTGATAGCAGACACCACTGCACATGCCCATAGCCGAGGGATTGCTCATCGAGACCTCAAGCCTTCGAATATCTTGGTGGGTCCTTTTGGCGAGACGCTCATCGCCGACTGGGGCTTGGCAAAACGTACCGACCGTTTTGAAGTAACTCTTGGCAACGATCAAGACAACGACTCAAACAACCTGAAACCTTTCGACTCGAGTGACAACCAATCCAGGTGGTTCACAAATGACCAAGGGGTCGGAACCCCAGGGTTTCGAGCACCGGAAATACATTCAGGTCGTTTATCCACCAATCTTGTTGCTGCAGACATCTATTCACTTGGAGCGATCCTCGATTGCGTCATCACTGGTTCGTTGCGACGCAATGATGAGGCCGCATTCCGCATAAACGAAATGAAGGCGCCTTCGTCGATCTTACCTCTGATCGCCATCTCCCATAAAGCGATGTCTAGAGAAGTGGCAGATCGTTACCCAAATGCCCAAGCGATGCGAATGGATCTGAGCAATTGGCTTGCAGGAGAACCTGTATCGGCTTATCCCGAATCGCTTGTCGAGCAAATTTGGAAATGGCCAAGTCGCCATCGGATAGCGGCATCGAGTATCGCAAGTGCTTTGATGATCGCTCTGATCGGTTTTGCTGTGTTCTCATGGTTCCAAAAAGCACAAAACGAGAAATTGAGTCAAACGCTCAATACCGCAACGGTTCTTATTGAAGAAAACCAAAAAGCCAAGCGATCGTTAGAGGATGCCTTCGCCCAGCGAGAATCCTTGGCCTTGCATGCGATTATTGAATTTCAATCCCTGCTGACGTTGAACCCCACTTTGCAAACGGATCTGCAGTTCCGAACCGTGCGAGAGAAGGTCCTGAAAGAGTCGAGAAGCTTCTACGAAAACCTATCGAAATCATTTGATCAATCGGAAAAAAATGATTCCTCACTGGGGCGGCTAACCGATGCTGCGCTGGCGCTAGTGCTCCTGGAGAACGAACTAGGAAATTTTTCGGATGCCATCGGCGTCGCTGAATCGGTATGCCAAAGACTTCGGAACTATACAATGCCGTCCCATCGTCTCGAATACCATCTGGGACGGATGCTGGCTTTCAAGGGGAATATTGAGACTCGTCATGGTTGGAAGAAACAAGGGCAAGACGATCAGGAGCAAGCGGTACGCCATTTAGAACCACTCTTGGACTCCAGCGAACTTTCTCAAAAAGATCGGACAAACGTCACAATTTTATGGAGCCGCGCTGCTTCACCATTTGCCATCGGCTTGGCAGCAAAAGGAGACTTTCAAACGGCCAAGGGGCTTTTAGAAAAGATCCTCTCAAAACTCAACAGATTAGGGTTAGATAGCTTTGACGTGTCTTTGCTCAAAATACAAAGCTACGGCAATCTGGCTATGGTTCGCTATTTCTCTAAAGACATCGAAGGGACGCATGAAGCTTTGGAGCAAGCAGGAGTCTCTGCTACAAAATGCGAGAACTTGATGGACGGAAGTATTCCGTTTCGAGAGATCGTCGAGTTCGAAGTGATGAGATGCACGCTTGTTAGATTCAAAAGCGATTTGATGCTCACCGAGGGAAAGATCGATCCCGCCATGGAAATGCAAAGTAAGTCTCTAGAACAACTGACAAACGCAATTATTAAGTATCCTGGAAATGTCGATTTAAATACGGCGTACGCCAATTGTATCACTAGGCTTCAAGCGATCCTGGTCGAACACGGTAAGTTAGCACGAGCCAACGAGATTACCCAAGCTTGGCTTGAATTGGCTCAGCAGATTCATAAAGCCGATGATAAAAACCCAAACACACAGCAATTCTTAATGCTCGCTTATCACACGATCGGTCATTTAAGCGAAGCGGCTCAGCAGACGACACAGGCACAGCATCATTATCGTGAAGCACTGACAATCGCTGAAAATAGTTTGAGCATCAATCCTCAGAGCGAATACCTCTTGGCTCAGGCACTTGAATTGACCGTACATCTGATTCGATTCGAGCTTTGTGCCGACGATTTTCAAATGGCTCAGTCCCAGTTTGAACAAGCTATTGCGTATGCGTCAAAGCTCAAGAGTCTTTCCGAAAAGAATGATCAGTACCAAAGCGGCATCAAAAATCAACTACAGGCGGCCTTGCGATTCTTGCAGGATTCAGCTCACAACAGCCAATCAGACCAGTGGATCACACGGTTGCGAGAATCCAATCTCTTGTAGGGACGAATAGCAGGGAATCGGTCCTACGCTCTCACCCAATCGGCTGCAACAAAGTCTGACTCGGATCCGAAGCCGAAGTCGGTCGACTTGTGCATTGTACCTGTCCGAGGACCGATCTTATCAGTACCCTTAAAAACATCCACCGCACACACTGTTTCGACTCTAACGACTCGCGTGGGCAAACCGGCACCTGACTTTGAAGCCAACACCTATATGGATGGTGGATTCCGGCAAATTAAATTGTCGGACTTCAGGGGCAAGTGGGTCGTGATGTGCTTTTACCCCAGCGATTTCACGTTTGTTTGTCCAACCGAGCTTGCTGCAGTCGCGGCGCGCTCCGATGAACTCAGGGAATTGGACGTCCAAGTCATCTCGTTCAGCACAGACAGCCGGTCCAGCCACAAGATTTGGAACGACTCTGTGTTGTCGAAAATGATTCCAGGCGGCCTTCCTTTTCCGATGTTATCCGAGGCAGCGGGCCGCATCGGCCAAGTTTATGGCGTCAACGACGATGAATCCAGCGTTGACGATCGAGCTCGATACATCATTGACCCAGACGGCGTAGTTCAAGCGATCGAGATATTAATGCCCTCGGTCGGAAGGAACGCCGACAAACACCAACCATCAATAAGACAATCGCAGTTATGCTGGACTATTGGCTCTGTCAAAACTTTTCGCATTCGACATCGTCCAGGCGGATTTTACTCAAGGGGTTCAACCGCCAGAGCGGGTTACGACTATTCAAGGAGGATCGATCCCTAAATTGATGTTTCCTCGAACCAACGTTGCCGGCAAATTGACATCGGTTGAGGGCTTGATTGCCCTCATACCACCCGAAGGATCGTAAGCGGCGTAGACACCTTCTTCAAAGGACTCGGCCGCAAAAGTTGTAGGCGAATGGTCGATGTGGGCTTCTGGGTGAGTAAAACTCTGAGAATAAGCCTCTTCCGCGTCTGGCAAAGCGTAAAATGTACTTTTTCGGCGGATTGAGTGTTACAATTCAGCGGGTGGAGGATCAATCCTCCTGACTTGTGATTTATCATGACGAAGGAGAGAACGTGAATCTACCATTAGTTGAGAATACGACCAAAACAGGCATTTGGGTTGCGAAATTTAATGGTCAATCAAGCATCATACTGCTTGGAACACTCGCTTGTTTCGCATTCCAACCCACCGCTCTCGCACAGACAAATCGGCGAATGCAGCAAAACATTGCATTGGCACAACCAGCGGACGCAGCACATTTCGCTAAAAGTTCGGACTGTGCACATTGTCACTCGTACTCAAATGCAGCTTCGGCGATGCGTGACAGCAGGAATCGCAACGTTGCTCCGTTCGACCTTTGGTCTGGTTCGATGATGGCGAACTCTGCCGTCGACCCGTATTGGAAAGCGGCCGTGTCGGCTGAGGTCGCGGCGACTCCATCCCAGAAACCGCATATCGAGGAGGTTTGTAGCCGATGCCACGCGCCCATGGCCGCCCCAATTACCACGAGTCCCGATGGCAAAGTACTTGCATTCTTACGCGATGACCATACGAAAGCTGCTCTTAGTAAAGATGGAGTCTCGTGCACAGTTTGTCATCAAATCAGTAGTGAAAATCTCGGTACAGACGCATCGTTTACAGGCCGTTTCCAATTTAACAATAAGAGTGAGATATATGGCCCGCACGCCAATCCGGTCACGATGCCCATGCAGCGTCATGTTGGTTTTACTCCCACTAAAGGCGACCACATCTTGAGTTCTGCTATGTGTGCCACCTGTCATACAGTTATTACTGAGAGTTTTGACAAGCAAGGCACGGCCACGCACGCGCAACTTCACGAACAAGTGCCCTATCTTGAGTGGCGTAACTCCATCTTCAATGACGAAGTCGATTCGAATAAAGCTACAGCGAGAAGTTGCCAGAGTTGCCATGTGCCCCAGACAGATATCGATGGCAACGCGATCTCCACCAAGCTGGCTCATAACCCTGGAGGGCGCGATTTCCCGTTCCTGAATCCACGCGAACCCTATGGTCGTCACACGTTCGCCAGTGGTAACGTCTTCATGACGCAGTTGTTGCGTGATAATCGTCAGTCGCTGAAAATCTCGACGCCATCAGAGGCCTTCGATCGCGTTATTGCGGATTCACGGAGGATGTTGCAGCGAGACACAGCCAAACTTTCGATCGTTAAACATCAAACGGTATCGTCAGTCAGTACGATCTCCGTGAAGATTGAGAACTTATCCGGACACAAATTTCCAACCGCCTATCCATCGCGCCGCGCATGGCTCGAATTCGTCGTCTACGACAATCGAGGGAAGATCGTCTTTGCGACTGGACGAGTAAATAAAAGTGGTCAAATATGCGATGAACAAGGTCGCCCCATTGCTACGGAATTAGCTGGCGGCCCAACGCAACCACACTTCGATACTATCTCAAAATCCGAGCAAGTACAGATTTATGAGACCTTCATGCAAGATACTGATGGCAATCTCACGTTCGCTCTACTTAGAGGAAGCCAATTCAAAAAAGACAATCGTCTGCTACCTCAAGGATGGAGCAATCAACATGCTCACGCCATCGCTACTCAGCCGATCGGGACAGAGAACGATGCCGACTTTCTAGCTGGTACTGATACGATTGAATACGAGTTAAAGTTGCCAAGCGGTCGCTACAAAATTGAGATGCGTTTGCTCTTTCAATCGCTGTCGAGTCGCTACGTTGCCGAGTTACTGGAAGTGGATACCCCGGAAGTTAAGTCCTTTGCAGGCTTCTACAAGAAAGCGAATCTGGATCCCGAAGTCATCGCAACGGACACTTCAACCTGGAATGTGCAGTGAACTGCTCCATGAGCCAACCATCCTTTCTCAGCAAGCTTGTGCGAGTTTCTCGGACCCTTAAGTATCCCTTAGCCCTAGCTATTATCGCATGCGTCGTCTGGTATATCCGCAGCCAGCCGATCCGAATTTGACCAAGCGCAAGAAGCATTTGAGCTTGCCAAGTCGGGACTGCTTAAGGCTGAAGCAAATCTGCTTGAAGCAGAACAACAAGTGAACTTCAATCGCGAAACACTCAAGTTTCAAGAGGCACGCTTGGCAGATGCGAAATTACTGGCCCCGTTTGATGGATTGGTTATCGCAAGGGAACGCGATGCAGGTGCGATCGTAGTACCGGGATCACCCATTCTGCAGTTGATTTCACTCGACGAACTCTGGGTTTCCGCTTGGGTCGATGAGACCGCGATGGATCAACTCAAGGACAAACAACCGGCGAAGATTGTATTTCGATCTCAATCAACGTCGGAGTTCGATGGCGTTGTGGCGAGATTGGGAAAGCAGTCCGACCGTGAGACACGAGAGTTCACTGTAGATGTTCGAACTTTGAAGCTTCCAGAAACCTGGGCCATCGGTCAGCGTGCCGAAGTCTTCATCGAAACGGCCCGTGTAGATGACTGCGTTTGGATCCCCGCTGCGTTTCTAGAGAAGCATAGGGCTGAACAGGGGGTGTATGTCCTCCAGGCTAGTCTCGCCAAGTGGCGGCCATTGAAACTGGGCATCGAAGGGGACGATACGGTTGAGGTTCTTGAAGGGCTTTCGACCGGTGAAGTCATCATCAAACCATCACAGCCAGCCGCAAAGCTGACCGAAGGGCGAAAAGTTCTGGCACCATGAACCTTGCCTTAAAAGACATTCGCAAGAACCTTGGCCGATTCGTGATAACGACTATCGGCATCGGCATGTTGCTGATGGTCGTGATGGGCATGGCCGGTATCTATCGTGGATTGTTGGAAGATGCGACGTTCTTGATCCATAAGATCGGAGCCGACCTGTGGATCGTCCAACAAGATACGCGTGGACCATTCGCAGAATTATCGCGGGTGCCGAACAGTTTGGTGTACCGAGCTCAAGCTGTCCCCGGCGTTACGTCTGCAAGAGAGTTTGTCTTCCACACCATCCAACGCGAGCATCGCGGAGACTTGCTGCGGATGTCAATTCTGGGCCTGAGTTGGCCTGAAGATAAAGGCGATTGGTTGCATTTGGTTGCCGGTCGTCCTTTGCGAGAGAATCACTATGAAATGATCGCGGATAAATCACTGGGGCTCGGACTGGGCGAGAAACTAAAACTGGGTAAGGATGAATACACGATTGTTGGTATTACAAATGGCATGGTGAGTACTGGCGGTGATGGGATGGCTTTCACAACCCTTCTCGATTCACAGGCGATCCAGTTCGATTCGCCTTCCGAAGCAATTCGCTTAGAACGCGCCGCTCGCGACAATCGCGGACAAACCAGTGAGGTATTCGTTCAGCAGCCTCAATTGACGGAACAACTCGCCTTGCCGACATCTCAACTGCCAGCCGTCGCAGCCCCGTCGTTAAGTGCAGTCTTGGTAACCATCAAGCCAGGTGCTGACTTACTAGAAATTCAAGCTGTTATCGAAAGCTGGCAAGATGTCTCTGTCTACACCACGGCCGGTCAAGAAGATTTGCTGGTGCAAGGTATCGTGGACAAGGCACGTAAACAGCTCTTCATGTTCCGCGTACTGCTGACCATTATCGCAGCCATCATCATGGCGCTGATCATCTACACGTTAACGCTTGATAAGATCTACGCGATCGCATTGCTGAAACTGATCGGTGCGCCCAATCGCGTCATCCTGGGCATGATCCTGCAACAAGCATTGCTGCTCGGTGGCTTGGGCTATCTAGTCGCTTACACGGCTGGGATGCAGTTGTTCCCAAAATTCCCAAGACGGGTCGTGCTCATGAACGAAGATTTGATTCAGTTGGCGGTGGTCGTCTTCATCATCTCGATACTCTCGAGCTTGATGGGCATCTGGAAAGCTCTCAAAGTCGAACCCAACGAAGTACTGATGAGTTAACGCAGGAGCACACCATGAGCATCGCTATTTCAGAACGCGAAGAACCCTCCGAAATTCCATTAGCGAAGTTAGCCATCCAGACACGAAAACTTCGAAAAGTGTATGGCGAAGGGAACACTGAAGTGATCGCGATGCAGGACGCCTCGGTTTCGGTTCGACAAGGCGAGGTGGTCGCGTTACTTGGTCCTAGTGGCTCGGGAAAATCAACTTTTCTAACGGCAATTGGACTCATCAATCCGCCCACCAGCGGCCAGATTTGGATTGGTGGTGAATTGGTCATGGACGGGCCGGATGCGCAAGCGGATGTGAGGGCCTTTCGACGCAAGCACATCGGCTTCGTATTTCAGAAGTCCAACTTGATCGATTTTTTGAATGCTCGCGAGAACGTGCAGATCGCAATGGAGCTAAACGGCTTATCGCATCGAGCGGCTGCCAAGCGTGCCCAAGAGCTGCTGGACTCACTCGGGGTAGGGGACCGGGCTGATCACGAAGTTTCGATGCTATCCGGCGGCCAGCAGCAGCGTGTTGCTGTCGCCCGGGCATTAGCCAATTATCCAAGCGTTTTGCTTGCTGATGAACCGACCGCGGCGCTAGATAGCCATCGCGGTCGTCAAGTCATGGAACTCTTTCGTGATGTCGCCAGACAACACGGCGCTGGAGTCATCGTCGTTACCCACGACCATCGCACCTTGGACGTATTCGACACCATCTACGAAATGGAAGACGGTGTCATACGAATTTCTGCTCCCGAATCGAATCATTAATCCGATTTACAGCTTCATTTCAATTGCCAGATTTGGCAAGTTTAGTTCATCGAAATTAATTGCTGGATGACTGAAATCAGCTCGGATTCGGATGGTAAGCCAGCGGACTGACCAACCACTTCGCCTCGAATAACGAACGCAAGCGTGGGTATCGATGAGACGTCAAACTGCCGTGCGAGTGCGGGTTCTTGATCGATGTTGACCTTTACGATCTTTGCCTGGTTTTCGAACTTCTTGGAAACGCGATCTAGGATCGGGCTGAGCGAACGGCATGGTGAGCACCAGTCAGCGTAGAAATCGACAACGACAGGCATCGAAGACTCTAGTACTTCGCTTTCAAAAGTTGCGAGTGAAACTTGGTTTGCGTTACTCATTAGTGAGTGTCCTTTCGTGGATATAGAATTGGAATAGAGCGGACGCTCGGACCATTAATTCTGTTGTGGAGTGTTGGAAGCATCGTTAGCTTCTAGAGTCTGGGTAGCAGATTCCTGGGATGGAATCTTTGACGGTGAGAAAGCCCTCAAAAAAAAGCCTTGCACCGTCATCACCAGAACCAGGATGCCGGCGATCCACATCCCCGGGCATATCTTGCACCCAGAACCGCTTATGTCACATGCCATGGTTTGAGTCCATTACAAGAGGATTAGCTGAAAGGACTATTGAGAAGTCAAGCTTGTCAAGCAGACTCCAATAATCCGGAAACACTTCAATAAGACTGATCCGCGACATGAAGAAAGGTTACATGTTGCAATGCGGATTGCGAGACGTCCGTTGGTAAGGGGTATTCCGAGAAGCATTCGATCGATCTGTAATCTTCAATTTCCATTTTTGATAGGTAGCAAACAAACACTCATTTTCCATTGGATGCGTTGTATTCGCCTAGCCTATCCTTGACAGGCAGATGCTGACTCAATTCGAAGTGCGATCGCTTATGTGAGTTCACATAAGCCGCTATATCGAGAGCCTGTTGGTCGGTAAGGTCTGTATCATCCAGTGGCATTGCGACTTTCAACCATGCCGCTAAATTCCCCACCGACGACAACCCAGCTCCATCGTTGTAAGATCGCTCGCCCCAGACTGGAGGATTATCCTTGTCGCCTTGACCATCTTTCTGATGGCACTCCGAGCATCGCGATGTGTATAGAGACTCGCCTCGTTTGACATCGGCTTGGTCAGGTTTTACATCGAGCAGCTTGATAGCTCCAGGGCCGACAGGACGCTTAGAGTTCATCCGCAAAGACTTCCCCTGCGAAAGCGATGTGATGTAAGCCGTCACTGCCACAGAAACTTCGCTGCCCAATGGTGGGCGGGTGCCGTTGCAGCTACGCATAAAGCAGTTTAGCACTCGGTCTTCGAGGGTGATGACACGGTTTTCGCGTGGGGACCACGCTGGATAAGCAGTGGCTGTTCCTAAGAAAGTCCCAGCTTTCTCATGCCTTCCGTTGTCCAAGTGACAACTGGTGCAGTTTAGGGCATTCCCAACGTACTCTTTTGACATTGGATGCGTCGTTGTATTCTCAACAATCGCTTCACCAAGCTTTACAACTTCCGCAAGCTTGTCATCAATTTGTTCTTTTGAGACGGGCTCCTGAGCGATCGCAGTAAAGCCCGCCAACAGGAAGAGGATGGCAGTAAACTTTGATTGGAAGAATGTCTGCTGCTTGGGCTTTTCTAATCGCTGATAATACATCCCTGGCTCATTCTATGTTGTGGCTAAAATAACTAGCGGTTCCCCGTCGCAGCGTTGGAGGCTCCGAACTTTTCTTCCCAACGCGATTTCAAGGATTGCTGAAGACGATCTTCAAAGGATGTTGGCATCGCATAGGGTTGCCCTGCTCGGTAAAGCGAAATTGTCTGACGAATGTTGTCCACAACGACCTGACATGGGTTGCAGCCGGCGAGATGTTGCGAAAACTCTTCGCATATCTCCGTTAGCTCCGCGCCGTCGACATAGTCGTTAAGTGCTTTTAGAAGTTCTTCGCAGGTCATATTGGTTTTCCTCGCAAACGTTGCGTATGGTTCTTAATCCGAGAATCGTGAATTGGTTACAAAAAAATTAGGAATGTTTGTGGTCAGGAGTCATGGCTTGCGACATATCGCCAAACTTTCGTGTCAGTCGTTCGCGAAGTGCCAAACGAGCGCGAAGCAATCGGACTTTAACTGTCGATTCTGTCAGATCCATGGCTTGTGCCGTTTCACGCACCGAGAGCCCCTCTACGTCCCGAAGAACGAAGATCAGCCGATACTTATCGTCGAGTTCTGAGAGGGCTTTCTCGAGCTCCGCTTGGACCTCTGCCTGCTGTATGATCTCATCCGCCGTCTGACTCCAAGGTGCGATGAATTCTGGGTGCGGTACATCACCGTAGCTGTCTTCAGATGACATTTCCGACATCGAAATCATCTTCACCGTTCGCTTTTTGCGTAGGATCTTCAAAGCATTGTTGGTTGCTATGCGCATAACCCAGGTTGCGACGGATGACTCTTCTCGGAAGTCCGCGATATGCTCGATCAGTGCCAAGAATGTTTGCTGGGTCGCATCTTCTGCATCATGTGCCTGCTGGAGAATTCGAAACGTCAAGCCATAGACTCGCGGTTGAAGCTGAGCGACAAGTTTCTGAAACGCAGCAAAGTCACCTAATTTGGCTTGGTGCAGCAGGTCAGTCTCCGTGGGTTCGTTCAATAGTTGATTCTCCATTTTTGCCTTCCAGTCAAACACAAGGAAATGTCAGCTCGAAATGCTCGAATCGAATTCCAGCTTTCGAACCAGAAAGATTGTAACCATTTCCCTTCTCGTGGCTCTACCCTCACATAACGAAACAAGAGACTAATTGGAGAGCATCATGATCAAGCCAAACCTTGGCAGCATCGATCGAGCGATTCGCATCCTCGCAGGGGTTGCCTTGCTAGCCCTGGTATTTGTCGGGCCGCAAACGCCTTGGGGATACCTTGGCCTAGTTCCACTGTTGACCGGCGCAATTGGGTTATGCCCAGCTTATTGCCCTCTGGGGCTCAGTACCTGTCGCGTGCCAAAACAGTAGTCCATCCTCTCAAACAAAATTCATCTTTATCACAACTCAGCTTAAACGGATTTAGTGAAACATGAAGAGTATCTCTGCCAGTGAACTCAAGAACCTTATCAATTCCGGCATGCAAATCGATTTGATCGATGTGAGAACGCCACTTGAGTTTCGAGCGATGCATGTCACGGTCGCTCGCAATGTTCCCCTGGATCGCCTAGACCCCAACGCTATTCGAACCGCTGGCGGCGTATCGAGTGATCCGCTTTATGTGGTCTGTCGCTCAGGAGGACGAAGTCGCCAAGCCTGTGAAAAACTGTTAGCTGCTGGAGTCACCAACGTGGTCAACGTCGAAGGCGGGACGATGGCTTGTGCATCGGCCGGCGCACCGGTTATCCGAGGCAAGAGCGCAATTCCATTGAACTGTCAGGTGCAAATCATCACAGGTGTATCGGTAATTGCTGGAACTATCGCTGCGCTGGCGACCGCCAATCTCTATTGGTTGTCGCTACCATTGGTAATGGGGGCCGGGCTGGTGTTCTCTGGTCTTACCAATACATGTGCCATGGGAACTATGTTAGCTCGTATGCCATGGAATCAGGTTAAACCAGAAGTAACCGTATTGTCCAATGCGACAACAAAGACTTGCACAGACCCTGCTTCAGGTTGTTGCAATTGACCTGCGGACAATGCCTTTTCTTCCACCCAACATATTGATTCATTCAAGGAATATAGCATGCTTCTAAAATACTTTTACGACAAGTCCCTCGCTCATGCCTCGTATATGGTTGGTTGCCAACGCACCGGCGAAGCGATCGTTATTGACCCGAGTCGCAGTATCGATCAATACCTCGAAGCAGCGGCCGCAGAAGGATTGCGAATCACAGGTTCGGCAGAAACGCATATCCATGCTGACTTTGTATCGGGGTCGCGCGAACTAGCCGACCGAGTAGGTGCAAAGCTCTATCTCTCCGACGAAGGACCTTCGGATTGGAAGTACCAATTTGCAAGAAAGCACAGCTCGCAGTTGGTCAAAGACGGTGACGTTATTCGAGTAGGAAAAATAAAGCTGGAGGTCATGCATACACCTGGCCATACGCCAGAGCACATTTCCTTTGTCCTGACAGACGAAGGTGGCGGCGCAAACGTACCGATGGGAATCTTCACAGGTGACTTTGTTTTTGTCGGTTCGATTGGTCGACCTGATTTGCTCGAGACTGCCGCAGGAGTTGTAGGGAGCGCCGAAAAGGGAGCTCGACAGCTTTTTCATTCGATCGAACGATTCAAGAGCCTTCCCGATCACCTTCAAGTTTGGCCCGCGCATGGTGCTGGTAGCGCTTGCGGTAAGGGGCTTGGAGCGATTCCTTCATCCACAGTCGGCTATGAAAAGCTCTTCAATCCATCGCTGCAATATCATGACGAGCAAGAGTTTGTTGACTACATCCTCGCGGATCAGCCAGAAACTCCGTTCTACTTTGCAGTCATGAAGCGAGTTAACAAAGTCGGACCCGAGCTCATTCGAAATCTGCCTACGGTAAACTCTGTTCCATCGGCTGAGCTGGGAGAAGCCGCCGAGAATCAGATGGTGATCGACATTCGCAACTCGGCGAATTTCGCAGATGGTCACGCTGTTGGATCGATCAACATCCCTTCGAATTCACTCGTGCAGTGGGCCGGGTTTTTTATCGATTATAGCAATCCGCTCTATCTGTTGACAGATGCAGATTCTTTAGCCGAAAACCTGCGCAGCCTTCGTTCGATTGGTATCGATAAAGTTCAAGGATACTTTGACATCAAGGCCGCCGATGTTCAGAATCAATTTACGGAAGCATATTCTTCTGCCACACCAAGGGAATTAGCCGGTCGCATAGAGGAAGGATCAGTCCGACTCGTCGATGTCCGAGCCGCAACTGAGTTCCATGAAGGGCACATCAACAACGCGCAACATCAATTCCTTGGCAAACTTATGCGAGAGCTTTCACAGATTGACAAGTCCAAGCCAATCGTCGTCCAGTGTCTAGCTGGAGGCAGATCTGCAATTGGTAGCAGTATTCTTCAGCGAGCGGGGTTCGATGTCACGAATATGACTGGAGGATACAAAGCCTGGCTCGCATCAGGACTGCCCACTCACCTCGAATAGCCAACTGCGCTTGGTACTTAAATCCTTCTACAAAACCTGCCGTTATTCGACTCTGCTAGAAACCGAATATACACCCATGGACACCACCTCAATCTTGATCATCTTGCTTGGAGCCTTTGTTGGTTTCTCGCTCGGTCTCACAGGTGGGGGTGGTGCAATTTTTGCTGTTCCAATTCTCATCTATGGATTGGGATTACCCCCTAGAGAGGCAGTTGGAATTTCTCTTCTGACGGTTGGAAGTACGGCATTTGTCGGATTCGTTCAACGAGCTCGAAGAAGGATGGTTGAGTTCCCCACAGGCCTTCTGTTTGCTTTCGCAGGAATGATCGGAGCGCCCATTGGTTCTAAGCTGGCTGACTATATTGCAGAGTCCGTCTTACTTGCTCTGTTCGCCGGATTGATGATTCTGATCGCTGTTCGAATGTGGTTGAAGGCGAATGAAAAGTCAGCCAATCTACCAATCCTCGACAGCGATAATGCTGGCCCAACGTGTCGACGGGACCCCGAAGGACGTTTGCGTCTTACGTCTCAGTGCGCGATGTTGCTGGGTGTTGTTGGTTTGAGCACAGGCGTCTTGAGCGGGATGTTTGGTGTCGGTGGCGGTTTCATCATCGTCCCAGCCTTGGTCTCGTTCGCATGTATGGGCATGCAACGCGCGATTGGAACATCGCTCCTCATAGTCACTCTCGTTAGTTTATCTGGGGCAACCAACTACTTCCTGGCCGGCAGAGAGCTGTCGGTTCAAACATCGAGTCTATTCACACTGGGAAGCCTTGCTGGGTTGTTTCTTGGCAGCTGGCTAGCGCAACGATTGGCTGGTCCAAAGCTGCAACGTCTGTTCGCAGTTTCCATCGTCCTGGTCGCGACCTACGTCATTCTTCGAACAGTTACTTTATAACAACATATCGATTACAGAAAATCAAGAAAATATCGTTTGTTCACGAAACCGAAAATGAGATGAGAACGAAATGAGCAACAGAGAAACCATATCAAACCTGCAAAAGGCTCTTGCGATGGAGCTTACCGCGATGCATCAATACCAATTGCATGCGTGTGTTTTGGATGACTGGGGATTGGACCTGTTGGCGACCAAAATGCGAGCCGAATTGCAGGAAGAATTTGTGCATTCGGAGCAATTCCTGGTTCGAATTCTCTTTCTCAAAGGTGATCCGCAATTGTCATTTGAGAAACAGCCCGTTCGTGCGGCCTCGTTGATGGATATGTTTGCGACCGATCTCGCGGATGAGAAGCAAGCGATTGAGTTCTACACTCAAGCTTCGCTGATAGCGTCCGCCGAAAACGACATCGGTACGCGACAACTTTTCGAGCGCATTGCGGTCGACGAGGAACAGCACATGAGTTGGCTCGAGCTTCAATTGGATCTGCTTAGGCGAATGGGAGAGCCTGCATACATCGCAAAACACATGTCGATTGCTGCTTCTTGACGTAACAGTAATGCCCTCAAAATGATTCTTTGGATAGAGAGTACTTTATGACGCGATTGATAGTTCAACTTACCTTGGTCATGCTTGCGATGGCCGGTTGCAAGGACAATCCTGGGGCGCCATGGCCCCATCGAGTCATTGGCCTTTGATGTAAAAGAGAAGTTAGCGACGTTTTATCCACAAGATCAAGCGACTGGTTTTTCAGAAGGAGAGCTGCGGGGTTGGTTCTGGATCGAGTTGCTTGATTGACGTTTTTGATTCCCATTTGCCCTACGAACCACAAGTAAATCCTTTATGGCTACCAATAAAAAAGATCACTACCAAATACTAATCCTAGGCGGAGGGACTGCAGGCATTACCGTGGCCGCACAGCTACATCGCAAGCTCAAGGATTTTGATCTCGCGATAATCGAACCGTCGACGAAGCATTATTATCAGCCACTATGGACACTTGTCGGTGCTGGAGTCTTTCCGAAGGAGCAGAGTGAACGAGATGAATCCGCTTTTATTCCGAAGGGGGCAGACTGGATTCAGGACTACGTGGCCGAGTTACAACCCGAACAAAATCGCGTCGTGACTCGGAGCGGTCGACGGATTACCTATGACTACCTCGTGATCGCTCTCGGCATTCAGGTCGATTGGAATAAAATTCCAGGGCTGGCCGAAGGAGTTGGAACAAATCAAATCTGTAGCAACTATTCCTATCAACAAGTTGATTACACCTGGGAGTGCGTCAGCAAGTTCAAGGGCGGAACCGCGCTATTCACTATGCCGAATACCGCAGTGAAGTGCGGTGGCGCTCCCCAAAAAATCATGTACCTGGCGGATGACCACTTCCGTAAATCAAGCGTGCGTGACAAATCGAATGTTATCTTCGCATCAGGACAAGGGGCACTGTTTGCTGTCGAAAAGTATCGCAAAACTCTTGAGAAAGTCGCTGCACGCAAGTCGATCGATATTCGACTGAAACACAACTTGGTTGAGATCAAGCCAAATCAGAAAGAAGCGATCTTCGAACACTTGGATACCAAAGAACGAGTTACTATTCCGTTCGACATGATCCACGTAACTCCACCGATGAGCGCTCCCGATCTCATCAAGTCGAGCATACTTGCCAACGCCGCAGGCTGGGTAGAAGTTGACAAGTATACGCTACAGCATCCCAGGTTTTTAAATGTCTTTCCCATTGGCGATTGCAGCGGTCTACCAACTTCAAAGACAGGCGCAGCAATTCGCAAGCAAGCGCCTGTTCTGGTGAAGAACTTGATCTCCGCGATCCAAGGAAAGTCGCTTGAAGCCAAGTACGATGGTTACACATCTTGCCCGCTGGTGACTGGCTATGGGAAGCTAGTACTTGCAGAGTTCGACTACGAAGGCAAGCCCGCAGAAACGTTTCCGTTCGACCAATCAAAGGAGCGGCTCTCGATGTACCTACTAAAAGCCTATGCGCTTCCAAGATTGTACTGGCACGGCATGCTTCGAGGGCTCGGCTAAATCACTTCTATTTGCTGAAGCGAAGAAGATAGTTCTCGGAGAATCCGTCAATCGCAACATGCTCTTCAAACTTGAAACCTGCATTGATGATCTCTTGCTTGAAGGTTTCGAGTGGTGCGCGGATATGCCCTTGAAGCCATTGCTTGCGTTCGCTGCTCACATCCGGTTCGCGGTGAAAGTCGACCAAGATCAACTTGCCACCAGTACGCATCGCACGGTGAATCGACTTCAGTGAGCTCTCGGGATACTCGAAATGATGGTAGACGTCACAAATGAAAGCGCGGTCAATAGTATCTGCCTTTAAATTGACATCGCGGTCTGAGCAAAGCACGACTTCAACATTTTCCAGCTTCTCCTCTTTTGCGCGGTCGCGTAGGTGCTTGAAAAATTTGGGGGAGATGTCAATTGCATAGACCTTTCCCTCTTTTTCAACACTGCGAGAAAGCGGTCGCAGATAAAGTCCTGTACCGGAGCCAACGTCGGCAACAGCCATCCCAGGCTTGAGTTGCAGTGCTGCCAAGATCTGTTCGCGGCAAGCAAAAACTTCCCGACTTTCGACCTCGAATCGCTTTATGAAATCCTCGACATTCATATTCGGATCGAGAAAACTATCGTTGATTCCCGAGGGAAGATTCTCAGCTCGTTTCTCCGCTTCCTTGGACTTACCGGTGCCTCCCGCATCTTGTCCGAACACGTTAGTACTGAGGGACATAAGCAATAAGACCAAAGTAGCTGACTTTAAAAACTGAGCAAACATTGCCATCCTCTTTTACCGCGAAAGTACAGAAACTCGAAGCGTTTGAATATAGCCGACAAATAGACATCAACAAAGTCATAGTTGTTTGTTTCTAAGTCCGTAGGTACAGGTTGTCTATGGCGTTTCCTCAGTTCTTGAATCGGACTTAACGTGAGGGCAGCATCAAAGGCAGAAGCACAGTTCGGTTCGTCACAAAAGTTGTCTGAACTAGTTCTCGCGTATGTAGACACCAAAGAAGAATAGTTGGGACTTACCTGTTGGCGTGGTGTGTAGGTACTCGCAACATTTTATAAGTACAAACGACCGGCCTAGCTCTTTTTGCATCGTCGCCGCATCGTATTGGCAGATCGTCAGTCCGCTGCACTTTTCGGGGCCACCTTTAGCAAACGTCCCGACGATGAAATGACCGCCGATAGGCAGGGATCGCTTCAGCAATTCTATGTAGCGCTGTCGGTCAACTGGATCGGTGATAAAATGAAACACCGCACGGTCGTGCCAGATGTCGAACTCGCCCAGCGACTCCGTCTTGGTGATGTCGGCAACTATCCAATCCACTTGCGACGCTCGTTCGCCAAGTCGAGCTTTGGTCGCTTCGATGGCGGCGTTGGAAATATCTAACACAGCCACCTGCTTGAATCCCGAGTTGAGCAGACGATCGACGAGAAACGATTGCCCGCCACCCACATCAATGACTCGGCCACGCTTTTCCCCGGCAGCCTCGAGGATCAAGTCCAGCGATTGTTTCGGGTCAGGCTCATACCAACTGACTTCAGTGGAGCTCTTCGTTTGGTAAACGTTCTCCCAGTGCGCTGTCTTGTCCATAAAAACCCTGCTTATGTGAGGCTCCAGAGGCAGTAGGATTGTATTCGGATATGCGAATACAACAACCCGGAGAAAGATCTTGATAGAGTATCGACACGAAATCAGCCACTGTTCTGCTGCGAGCCAATGCGCAACCCACGCGACTTGCTATTCCGCAAGAGTTTTCGAAAGGTCCGAGGTGTGTGACCGACCTCGAAGACCTGCTACCTGCGCGGCAAGCGAACCTATCCCAGCATTTGGCGTTACTCCGGTACACGCAGTTGGTCGACTTTGCAAAGGACGCTCAGACGCGTTGTTACTATCTCGCCAGACCAAAGTTGACTCGTATGCTACATGTAGAGCTTGCTCGCAACGAAGTCCCAGTGTCGAAATCAACAGATCAAATCAAAGCTGAGAAAGCCAAGCTCGAAACCAAACAAGCCGCGATGCGGACGAAGCAGAAGCAAGTCAGCATAATCCGGACGCGTCCCAGATTGTGGAAATGGAACGGCATGAAGCCGAGCTTTACCTGCGATACCAGGAGTGGTTTAGCTACGGGTTCAACGTTATTCGCAAGCGATGAGCCAACTTCGAACACTGTCAGGCAAGCCGAATCATCGCGCCGGCGATTACCCGATGGCAAATTTCGCAAACTGGCACCTCTTAGTGAGTGGAACTGATACCTCGCGAAACTCGTCTGTTTTCTCTTGGTTGGGTTATGGCTTTTTGGCTGCTCCAGCGAACAACCTGGGCTGAGGGCGTTGGAGAGTCGTCAGAGAATCTCGGGGGTATTCGATTGTGGGATGTCTGATTCCTCGTTGTCCCATAGGTCACGGTAGCTGTGGATGTAGCTCGCAGTCGCCGCTTGATCGATCTGCCAGTAGTATCTGCAAAGCAACTTAAAGAGTCGAAGGCCGCCATCGCTACCTGCGAAGTCGAGCAGCCCGTCGAGCATTTGCTCTATTTGGCGAACGTCAGTGGAGCGGTTGGAAATGATCGTATTGACGATCGGTTCGTAAACCAAGATTGCTCGCTGCTCAAGCTCTTTGAGTTCCTGAGCTAGGTGGAAAATCGCGTCAGTCGGAGTGTCAAACGAGTCTGGCATCTAGTCTCCCACCCAGTGAAACTTTTTCTCGCGTAAGATTGGCTCACCGTCCCAGCGGTAGCCAACCAGCTTTCCACCTTTTGCCACATTGTAGTCCGCACGCGTCGTTGGTAGCCAAAGGCTTCAAGGCTCCTTGAAAGTTGGCTATGTCCTCGGCTTGCCAAGCAGCGTGTTCGACTCGTATTCCATCCACATTCAAGGCAACGGGAAACACCTGAAATTGTAAGCTGAGACTTCTAGGTAACGAAGCACACGTAAATCGTCGGTTAAGCCGATTCGACGGAAAAAGTCGAACGTGCTGTTGAACCAACATATCTGTTCCAACGCAAGTTCCAACCGGAAGTTGCGAGATTTTCTGTGTAATGAAGGCGGCGACTTGAAGCGGAAGAGTATTTGATTCTTGAACTGGCGAGCCGCAGATTCGGGCTGCGAAATCATTCAAGGATATCGGTTCGATCGATTCGACGAACGCTATTTCGGTTGGCAATCCAGTCTGAAGACCAATAAAAAAGTGGACGAGTTTTCGTATGCGCCGCCTTGGTACTGCATCGACTGGCGCTGGGATCAACCATTCACCTTCAGAGACATGATTGTTCTTGCCAATCCCAGCACGGCCTACAAGTATCTTCTCAACTTTCGTGATCGTCGAATGGAAATTGGGTGGCAGTAGCCAACGATTTTCAAGTGGTGCGACTAGCTTGTCCTGTTCTAGAAATAGAGGTTGCCCCTCGTCAAGGTTCAACACAATCTCGCAGTCGCAAAAAACACTTGCTTGATCAAGGGCGTCCTGGAGATCTTGCCATGGAACTTGGTTCTGCTCCGCCCAACGACTTGCAAATCGAGTTGTGTGGTCACAACCTTCGGATTGCACATGTTCAGCAACATGATCAATGAATTGAGAGACTTGTTGAAGAGAATGAACCTGTTGTTGACATCTTGGGCCCGCCTCACTCCTCTACGTGGAAAGAAATAGTGGCACCGTCTGGTAAGTCACGAATTTGCCTGGCAAAGTCAGCCAAAAAACGTAGCCGATCCAGCGCGCTGATGGCTCGATACGAGTACTTCGTATTTTGCTGTGCCAGGATAAACGGTGGCATAACGCTCAACAACTGTCCTGGCTCTAATACGCCCCCTTGGCCCCAATACTCTTCCAACGGCTCAAGATTCAACGCACCAATTGGATCGCTCTGCACTTCTTCCAGGAATGTCTTAAAGTCCATGTCGAGCGATTCGATTTCGTCGCATTCGGTGTCTAGTCGATAAACATCGTTGTCGCGGATGAAGTACTGATCTCCGAGCGCGCTCTGAGCAAAAGGAACATCTGATTGCTTGACCGTTCGATAGTGTCGGTGGAAAGCATCTGCCGATTCCCAAGCATAGTGTAGCGAATGCCATTCGAGGGTTTGGCATGCACCACGTACGTGCAATGCGCCGCCAAACTGAATGAAACCATTGATCGACTTGAGCAATTCTGCCAGATCGCTTGGAAGCTTTCGGAGCGTTTGTTGATCATCGATAGGCGGACCAGCCCAGGTGATGTCTAACTCCATGGCCATCGCCCTCGATTCTTGACTATCTCTGCGATGTGCAGCGGATGGAATTGTAATTCATCGCCATTTGCTACGGCGGAGTGAACTGGTTCGTTATCAATGACTCCCGTGTATATTGCGTTGTCGTCGTCGACTTCAGTGATCTTGACCCACATCCGCTCCGTCTCGTTATCCTTTCGTGCAGCACCTTCGTTCGCAAAGCGAAGGACCAACTTGACGCGGTCGCCAACTTTGCAATTCTCGCGTTTCCGTTTGGATGGTGGTGATAGATTATCGCGGTGCTTGGCTAGCTCGACAGCGTCATCCAGATAGTAACCATCCTCGTCAAAGCTTGGGAACGGATGGTGCTTGAGACGTTTCCATTTGTGCTTGGGAGATTTTCGTTCGGCCGCCCAACCACACGGAAGATCGTGCAGCTCTTCGATCGATGCATCCAACTCAACGATACAGGACAAGGACACAACTTTCGGCTTCACTCGATCGGGAGATTGATCGCCGTGAAACTGCCAATCACCTTCAAAGTCATGCGACACAAACGTAATCGGCGAACCCTTCAAGACATAATTGCTCGTAAAGCAAGCAGTATCCGGGGAATCGGCGAATCGCCAAGGTTCGTCAACCAAAAGGGACTTGGGCAAGCCCGTCTTCTCGACCGATGATTCGTACAGCAGAGGCTGAACCTTGCGACTGCGTTTGCTACAAAGCTGGTCCCAGGGGAAGTATCCGTGACGATCGGGCCAAAAGCACTGCAACACGGGATACTCCTGGTAATGGTAATACCAACTCGCTGAACGGAGCAATGGCTCCCGCCATGGAGCATGAACTTCGCGGAGTACACATACCTTGCCCGGAATGATGCCGTCGATACTGACGCCATCGCCGAATTCTTTACGGGCTTGTAGAAGATCGGCATAGCGAGCAATCATCCCATGCATCGTCTCAA
>JBJONT010000298.1:0-15483 GCA_046051705.1 Planctomycetota bacterium
TTTGTGGAGCAGAACGCTGGAATTTCCTGTGTTTTGAAACAGTTGAGCGATCGGAGATCGGTGATGGCAATGTCTTTTCAAGTGGTGCGAAGCGTACTGTGTGGGTTGGTCGCAAGCGTCGGATTTTTGAGCGCCGGTGGGAATTGCCAGTTCGCGCAAGCCGAAGAAAACCAGCAGTGGCTCTCGTGGCGAGGCCCGAATCGCGATAGCAAAATTGACGGGCAAGCTTGGCCGTCGACTCTAACCGAAGAGAACTTCAAGAAGGTTTGGTCGGTCCCATTTGGGGACAGCTACTCCGGACCTATTGTTACCTCTGACTCGGTGTTCACCACAGAAACCGTTTCGGGTAAAGAACGGGTCACTTGTGTCGATCGCAAAACCGGCGAGACACGTTGGAGCAAGGATTGGGAAGGGGCGATGAAAGTCCCTTTCTTTGCAGCGAGAAACGGTAGCTGGATTCGCGCGACGCCCGTATGCGACGGTCAGACGTTGTTCGTTGGCGGGATTCGAGACGTCTTAGTCTCTTTGGATTGCAAAACGGGTGAAGAGAAATGGAGGCTGGACTTCGCTGAACAGTTCGGCAAAGTGCCTGACTTCGGTATGGTTTGCTCTCCGCTAATCGATGGGGATGACTTGTACATCCAGGCTGGCAAGGGATTGCACAAACTCAACAAAGCCGATGGCAAGATCATTTGGTCATCGTTGGGAGACGACGGGGACATGATGAGTAGCGGAGCGTTTTCCTCCCCGGTCATTGCAACGATCGCAGACAAGCGTCAGTTGGTAGTTCAAACCCGAACCTATCTAGCTGGTGTTGATATGACCAGCGGATCGAAGCTGTGGAGCAAGTCGATTGAGTCGTTTCGAGGCATGAACATTTTGACTCCTACAATTTGGAACCAAGGGGTCTTCACCAGCAGCTACGGCGGACGATCACTTTTTCTAAACGTTGCAGGTGATACAGCCAATGCTCAATGGGAGAACAAGCTCGAAGGATACATGTCTTCGCCTGTCGTAATCGATCATTACCTATACATGCACCTAAGAAACAAGCGGTTCGCGTGCATCGATCTGAACGAAGGCAAGGAGACTTGGATTACCCGCCCGTACGGAGAATACTGGAGCATGGTAAGCAACGGGGATAAAATTCTTGCGTTGGACCAAGCGGGTAAATTGCGATTGATCGCGCATAATCCTGCGGAATACGAAATGCTCGGCGAGCTGAAAGTCACGGAAGAGGAAGCTTGGGCGCACATCGCTGTAGCAGGCTCCGAGGTTGTCATTCGGACTCAAAAGTCGTTGCAGCTCTATCGCTGGCAAGACTAATCCGCAAGGCAATTGAGGAAATGTTGTTGCCGATATGATTGCGATTCGGGCACAGTTTCGTGCCAGTGCCCGAGTTCGGATAACGGGAACAGTCTAGTTGCATTCACAGGTAGGTCGTGTGTTGAACGAACAATTACACCACGACAGGCTGGTATCGATTACGAGCACTAGCGCCGTTTCACTGAGCACGAGCGCCGTACATTCGGGTGCTTGCTTTGCTGAGTTATCCAAGCCAGCTAACCAAGCCGACTAACCACGTCTACATTTGTTTGTGTGAGGTTAGTCTGGCGCGAGTTGTTTGTGTGGGCATGGCGGATCTTGTAGACTGACGGGATGAGTTGTTTGATTTCTCTCCCGTTTCGTGTGCGAACCGATCATGATACTTAGCCGTGCCGCTCATCTGCCATCTGCATTCTTTCGTCTGACGCTTTCTCTTCTGCAATCTATCGCTTTCGTCGCTTTCTTTGGCTTCGCGCCTTGCGACCAATGGGACAATTCTTCGTTTGTGCAAGCCAGTGCGGCCGAAGAACCAGGCTTGTTAGTCGGCTTCGGTAAATCTGAGATTACACCCTTGGTGCCAACGCCGATGGCGGGTTATTACGGCATACGCTATTCCACGGCAACGCACGATCCACTTTGGGCCAAGGCGACTGTGTTCGATGATGGGAAAACCAAAGTAGCTTTGGTGGTGGTCGATTTGATTGCTACGACCCCTTGGATGGTCAGTGAGACACGGCGGATCGTTGAAGAGAAACTCGGGATACCCGGCTCGCACGTGATGATTAGCGCGACACATTCGCATACCGGACCGATGCTCTATGAGCCCGAAGAGCGAGTCGTTGGGCGATTCGGCAATCAGACACCGGAAGCGAAAGAATTCATGCTCAAGCTTCCGGATGCCATCGCAAAGAGTGTGCAGCAAGCGGTTGAGAATTTACGAGTTCGAAGTGTTAGTTTTGGAACCGGGGAGGAAACACGCTTAGCGTTCAACCGCCGATTTTTTATGAAGGATGGAACGGTTGGTTGGAATCCAGGCAAGTTAAATCCGGGGATTGTTCGGGAGGCTGGGCCGACGGACGACCAGCTACCGTTTATTGCCATCCATGAAGAGCAAGGTGCCATCTCGGGTGTGTTGAGTAGCTTTGCGATTCATTTGGACACGGTCGGGGGAACGCAGTGGAGCGCGGATATGCCCTATACACTTCAAGAATCTCTTCGAGGAGTATTTGGGCCCGATGCACACCTTCAGTATGCGACCGGGGCTTGCGGTGATGTCAACCATATCAATGTCAGGACTGCGGAGCGGCAAGGAGGACATCAAGAAGCGGCGCGGATTGGAACGCGGTTGTCCGGCGCACTGCTCAAAGCTTGGGATTCTCGCCGGGGTGTAAGCGATTGTCGTCTAGCGGCCGAGCACCGCATCATTCGACTTCCGGTGCAACCGCATTCGCCAGAGCGCTCCGAATGGGCCAAGAAGACTCTTCAAAAGATGAGCGAGCCGAATCTTCCACCTTTCATGGAGATGGTAGAAGCGTACCGCATTGCAGATGCCGAATCCCGCCCCGACGGATTTATCGAAGCGGAAGTGCAGGTGATAACTCTCGGTCGCGATATCGCTTGGGTCGCATTGCCAGGTGAGATATTTGTGCAGTTGGGTATCGCCATCAAAGACGCTTCACCTTTCCAGCAAACTTCGATTCACGAATTGGCCAACGGATCGATCGGATATGTTCCAACTCGCCAAGCCTACAGCCAAGGCAATTATGAAGTAATCTCGGCACGCTGTGCGGAAGGGAGTGGCGAAATGCTCGTCGATGCCGCTATCTCTATGTTGAGAAAGCAGTTCAATGACAAGCCGCAGGCTTCGGAAAAAGGGAAGCAGGAGTAAGACTTGTGAAGAACCTTCAGATGACGATCGCGACTTGCCGTTTCATTGTTCTGGCTTCTCGCTATGCGATATATGTGTCTGCGCTGGCGATGAGTTGTACAGTCGGTTTGGAATCGGATTCGATTGCTCAAGAGCAGCAAGCATCAGCGGGAAACGCAAAGGCGAATCAAGGGCACGCCAATCTCGAATGGATAGCAGCTGCAGACGCAGGATCGGGCAAGATCGACACGGTTGAGGATTGGCTCAAGCGTCGAGCGTCGATTCGTCAGAACGTAGAGAAGGTAATGGGGCAGCTACCTTCGCGCGACTCGTTGCCTCCGTTGCGTGTCAGAGTGCTTGAGCAAGTCGAGTTAGAGGAGGGCTTAGTGCGGCAACATATCGAGATCGATGTATCGACCGTCAGTGCGCAAGGAGAATTGGCTTCGGAGTGGATGCGAGCTTATTTGTTTTTGCCCAAGGAATCGCGCAAGGAGCCACAACCGGCGATGCTTTGTTTGCATCAAACCGTGCCGATTGGCAAGCAGGAACCTTCGGGACTCGGCGGAAGTGAGAACCTTCATTATGCCTTGGAGTTGGCGAAGCGAGGTTATGTCGCTATTGCTCCGGATTACCCATCGTTTGGCGAATATGCGTTTGATTTTGCAAGCCAACCTCAATGGATCAGTGGAAGTATGAAAGCCATCTGGAACAACATGCGCTGCGTAGACTTATTGCAGCAACTGCCTCAGGTGGATGGGCAGCGGATCGGTTGCATCGGGCATTCTTTGGGTGGTCACAATACGATCTTTACCAGCTTCTTCGACGAGCGGATCTCCGTTGCAGTAACGAGTTGCGGATTCACAAGGTTTCATAAGTACTATCGAGGCAATCTCAAGGGCTGGACGAGTGATCGCTACATGCCACGAATTGCGCAAGACTACCAAAATGATCCCGACCGCGTGCCATTCGACTTTCCAGAGTTGATCGCGGGGCTTGCCCCCAGAGCGTTCTTCACTAGCTCTCCCGTCCGTGACGATAACTTTGATGTGGAGGGGGTTCGAGAGACGATCAGCGAAGCGACTCGGATCTATCGTTTGTATGGGGCTCAAGAGCGACTGCGCGCGATTTATCCAGACAGCGCACATGACTTCCCAGTTGCGGCGAGGCAGGAAGCGTATCAGTTCATCGATTCGATTTTGCGGCGGGCGAGTTCGTCGATCTCAAGCCCCTAGAGCCCTTTAAGCCCACAGCGTTTTAAGAAACGAAGTTCGTGGGCGGAATTGAGCAGCTGCGTACTAAGCAGCCTTATTCTTCGCTTGGGCTCTCCGCCGAATCGAAATCAGCTTCCAAAGTCGCTTGGTTGCTCTCAGACTCGCCGGCATCTTCGCGTACACCCCGGCGACGACGCCTTGGTTTGGCGTTCGCCCATTCCTTAGTCATGATTTCAAAGACATCATGAGATTCGTAGCGAGCGATGTTCTTACCCTCGGGGATCGGGCCGATGAGGCCTCGGAAAATGGGCATCCCTCGAAGGTCTAAATCGGTGCTGCTGTCCTCGATGCCGACTTGAGAATGCGTTCGGAAGATCATCTCCGCAGAATGGAAGTCGCGTATTTTTAGCGACCCATCGGTAGCTCGAGTTACCACGCGAAATACATCTTTCTTGGCCATAAAAGCCCATCCAGTCTGCGAAGTGATGATCCGATTCGAACGGCCGAGAATCCGCCGTTCACGTTGGTTATCGGACCGCCGTTAGAGATGCTTGCATTTTCCTCGGAGTCTGTGTTTCATTGGTTCGATCGCTACAACCGGCAAGCATTTAGGAGCTGCTAGGGTGGCGAGCAAGCGTGCATTATTGGGGGATGTTACGCAGTGCATTTACGGTAAGCTTCGAACAACCCGATCCCCACGGAGACCGAGAGATTCAGACTGCGGACTGGGCCGGTCATCGGTAATCGCACACAGTGCGAAGGCCAGTTGGTGCGGACGGAGGGAGGCAAGCCGTTTGATTCGCTACCGAAGACCAGCCAATCGGCGGGTTGATAGGTTACATCGGTGTGCAGGGAAGTGGCGAACTTGGTGAAAAACCAGGCTCTATCGAGGTCGATTCGGGCGAGCATTTCATCCCAGGAGTCGACCAATTCGAGATCAAGGTGTTGCCAATAGTCTAGCCCCGCGCGTTGAACCAACCGTTCGTCGAGACGAAAGCCCATAGGGCGAACGATCCAGAGTTTTGCTCCGAGAGCGACGCACGAGCGGCCTATATTTCCTGTGTTTTGTGGGATTTCAGGTTGGAATAAGACCACGTTGAAGCTTGGGCGAGGAAGTTCGATTTCTGGCATAACTCGGGTGCATGAACTTTCTTCGAATCGGTTATAATTCGGGCTCGTTTGAAGTTTCCTTTTCTAAGCCTACGACGACTTTATGCCAATCCCCGTTACCTGCCCAGGATGCCTTGCGCGTTTCACTGTCAGCGATAAGTACGCTGGCAAGCAAGGGCCTTGCCCTAAGTGTAAGCAAACGATTACGGTTCCAGATAAATCGCAGGAAGTGGTCATTCACGCTCCTGACGACGGCCCGAAGGATTCGGCGGGCAAGCCGGTGTTGAAGCCTATCCGGAGAGTGGAATTCACCCCCAATGGGCTTCAGATCGGCGTAGCGATCGGTGTGGCAAGTCTAGCGATCATCGCAGCCATTTGGGCTCGCGCATCGGGGTTTGTGCCGCCGACTTGGGCTCTTGCCCTAATCGCCACCGCGCTGGCCTATCCGCTGACTTCCATAGGGTATACCTTCTTCAAAGATGACGAACTTGGTGGTTACATCGGAAAAGAAAGGTTAGTGCGGCTGGGGGTTTGCGCGTTGGTGTTTGTGCTGACTTGGGGCTTGTACTGGTTCTTGTCGTACTACTTCGGTAACTCGGTTCTTGCTCAGACCGATGTGGTTCAAATGTCGATTTTTATCGCTTTGATGTTCGCCGCCGGGATCGGAGCGTCGCTCGGAACGTGTGAACTCGAAGTGGGGCAGTCGTTCTTGCACTACGCGATTTACTTCGTCGCGACCATGCTGCTTGCGATCCTCGCCGGTGTTCCCCTTGCATCCCCGTTTTCGGCCAATCCCGACGAACCGATGCTTGGACTGCCCAAGGGGAGTTCCAAGATTGTTTTACCCGGAAGTCCCGGGGGGCCCAGCGGCGTTCCCGACGCTCCTGCAGCCCCACAGTAATCGCTTGTCTTCACTGTCTTTATTGAGATTTTTTTCCTTCCTCGAACCCACCCCTACCGGAGTTCACTGATGAAACGTTGTTTATCCTTTGTCTTTGCCGTAGCCCTCTTTTCAGGTTCAGGACTCCTACCGAGTCTTGCATACGCCCAAGACAATTCGGACCCTTGGCAAAAGAAAAAAGCTGAGAGTTTCCGTCCTCTGACCGACGCGCAAAAGGCTGCGATCGAAACCGCCGTGCCTGCAGAAGCTGTCGCGAAGCCCAAGAAAACGCGACGGGTTCTAATGTTCTATCGCTGCGAAGGGTTCATCCACTCCTCGATCCCTTACGGCAATTACGCCGTTGAAGCGATGGCCAAGAAAACCAACGCTTTCACCGTCGATTTGGCCGACACGTACGATGTGTTCACCACAGAGAATCTTGCCAAATACGACTTGATTCTGCTCAATAACACCACTCATATGCAGTTCCCGTTGCCTGCCCAGCAAGACGCATTCCTCGATTTCATTACGGAAGGAAAAGGATTGGTGGGATTTCATGCCGCAAGCGATAACTTCGGACGACATCCCGATTGCCGTGCAGTCGTTGGAGGTGAGTTTGCCGGACACCCATGGAACGCCGGTGGAACTTGGGCATTCAAACTTGACGATTCAGAACATGTTTTGAACAAAGCGTTCGATGGCAAAGGATTCTGGCACACCGACGAGATCTATCAATACAATCCCCAAACCTACGAAGGAACGAAGGCACTCCGCGTTCTGGTCAGCTTGGACATGAACCAGAACGAAGTCAGTAAGTTGATCAACGACGGTCCGCGCGAAGTCCCTGTAAGCTGGTTGCGCAAGGCAGGAGAAGGTCGCGTGTTCTATACAAACTTCGGCCACCGCGAAGATACGTTCTCCAAGCCAGCGATTCTCAAGCACATGCTCGATGGAATCCAATACGCACTTGGAGATCTTGAAGCCGACGCGACACCGACGGATCAAGCTGGAGCGAAGAAGACTGCTTTGGCACCCAACCAAGAGCCCAAGAAGTAGTCGTCAACGGCTGGTTTTCCTAAATAACGAAAAGAAAGAAGGCAACCCCGGGTGAGGTTGCCTTCTTCTTTTAGGGGTTGATCTGATATCTATGCTTCAGTCAACTGCTTACTTGTCGACCGATTCTTGCTAACCGGTCTTGCTATTGTCTTACTGGCAAATGTCTTATTGGAACGACTTGCCGCAACCGCAAGACTTCACTGCGTTCGGATTGTCGAAGGTGAATCCTTGACGCTCAAGGCTTGTGTACCAGCCCAAGGTGGTACCATCGAGTAGCAAAGCACTCTTCTTGTCGACGACCACGTTGACGCCGTTTTGTTCAAACTTCGTATCCTTGGTATCGTCGAATTTATCATCGAAGTTCAGGGAGTATTCAAAACCGCTGCATCCACCTGCGACGACTCCAACACGCACAAAGGTGTCATCCCCAAGTTGGGCGTCGTTGTGAGCTCGAATCAGCTGCGCGGCAGCTTCGGGTGTTACCAAAATCGCCATATGTAACCTCTGTCCTTAAATTCCCAAAGAAAACTAGCCATAAAATCCGAACGATGTGGAGACTTGAGAAGCTCAAAACTCCGTATGTTCACCAACCTTGCCTTATATTACGCCATTGAACCTCGAACTGACAAGTCAAAAATCACTTCCCAGAATCCCTTTCGCTTGCTATCCTTATCGACCCGCCGTAATTGTAGGGCTCGAATCGAAGCAAAATGCTGGGATTTGAGAGGTTCCGGTTCGGAGCAGGGACGCAGTCCGCCCGCTGGGGTGGTCAGTTGGAATTAGAAAAGCAAATACTTAGGAGCGTGTTGAATTATGACCAAGCCACACCGCAAGTTGAAGAAAGCGAATCACGGACAGCGTGCTGCGAACAGCAAGGCTCGCAAGGCGAAGCGTCGGAAGGTTCGTACCTAGTCTGCGAGAATTTTCGTGCCTGCCAAGAACTTACTCGTTGACTTGAACACGATCGATTTCGATCGTGTCGTAGCGGACATCGAAGAGATTCGTAAGTACAACCCGCAGCGCTTCGAAATGGAGCAGCTTTCGGCGATTGTCTACGAAGATCCCGTAAACATTGCTTGCGTTGGTTACAAAGACGTCGGCTACGATGAGTTTTGGGTTCGTGGACACATGCCCGGGATGCCTCTAATGCCCGGCGTTGTAATGCTTGAAGCGGTCGCTCAAGCGTGTTGCTACTGTGCGCACAAATTCAAATTGCTTGGAGATGCGACAGTTGGCTTCGGCGGACTTGAAGAAGTTCGATTTCGGGAGCCAGTGCTCCCTGGGGACCGATTGATTGTGATGTGCCGACTATTGAAATTGCGTAAGCCACATTTGTTGGTCTGCGAATTTCAAGGCGTTGTCGGCCAACGGATCGTGGTTGAAGGTCAACTGAAGGGGATTCCCATCCCGGTTGATGCATTGAAACAAGGTCTCTTACGATAAAGCTCGTCGGTCTCTCTCGCGACGATGCTACGTTCTCTGAACGACGATCACCCAAGACGAACCTTTAGCGTTGAGCTACCCTCACGATCAGGGTTTGGTTTCTGCGGCCCTGGTGTTAGATAAAGACTATCTTCTTGATATCGACGAAAGACATTTGATGATGCGTATTCGAAACGCAAACACTTTCATTGGCCGATTGTTTTGCGCAAACTTTGTATCGACCTTGGTTGCATTGTTTGCTGGTTCGCTCGGCACTTGCTCTGCGACTTCCTACGAGGACGACGCATCGAAGAGTCAGTTGATTGTCCCTGGGCATACGGCTTATATCCTCCCGGATCCGTGGGGGTTGCGAGTGCGTGAGAATGCGGGAGTGCAGTGGTCGTCTGCATCACAAAGTATTCAATGGACCGGTATGTTTCGACAGGCGGGAAACTTGAAGATTCAAGTCGTTGCGGAATGCACCAAGGAGCAGGCCGCTCGACTCGAATTGGAGGTGCTTGGGAAATCTCTCCAGCTAGTTTCGGACAACACGTTGGGTGAACCGAGCGGATCGAACAAGAGAGTGCTCGATTTTGGTCAAGTAGAATTGGAGCATGCTTCACCAGCTTACATTTCCCTGACGCTCAAACTGCGGGACTCGCAGGGACAAGATGCCGGCTTGATATCGAAGTCCCAGCCGATTCAAGTTGTTGAACTAAGGCTTGATGGACCGGGGGCTAAAGAAGCTCATTTCAATCTCAAGGAACGGCGCAACGCTGCGTCGGTGCATTTAAACTATGTAACCGAGCAGGGATCAAAAGTCGACGCGTTTTATACCGAGGTTCAAGCCATCGAAGAGCCCGTAGGGACCTTTTACATGGCTTGCGGTTGGCATCGTGGATACTTTGGGATGCAAGTGAATTCAAAGACCGAGCGAAGGATTATCTTCAGTGTGTGGGATAGTGGAAACGAAGCGACCGATCGAGACAAGGTTGCCGATGAGAATCGCGTCCGCCTCGTGAATAAAGGGGCAGGGGTCTTTTCTGGAGATTTTGGCAATGAAGGGACAGGCGGCCACAGTCATTTAAAGTACATGTGGAAAACCGGATCACTCCAACGATTCCTTGTGACCTCCGAATCGACGGATGATACCCATACTACGTTTTCTGGATACTGGTTTCATCCAGAGGATAAGTCCTGGATGTTGATCTCAGCTTGGAACGCTCCCAAAGAAGGTAAGACGATGCGTGGGCTACATAGCTTCAGCGAGAACTTCTTGGGTGAGAACGGCCACTTGCCACGCAAAGCTCTCTTCGGCAATTCATGGTACAGGACGCTTGATGGAGCGTGGCATGAGATCACCACAGCCAAGTTCAGTCATGACGAGACTGGCAAGGCGGATCGGTTAGACCGCACCATGGGCATTGAGAACAATTCGTTTTTCTTGCGGCATGGTGGGTTCCTTGATGGATTCACCAAATATGGCGAGCCATTCACGCGCGATGCAGGACCAGGTCGCCCGACCGATTTCGATCTGCTATTGCCAAAGGTCCGTTAGGCTCGAGATTCGTCGAGCGTGCCCCATCGTGGAGCGGGGCCTAATCGTGTAGCGGGGCTCTATCGTAGAGCCCGCCCCAGCCGTAGAGCGGGGCTCCCGGCCCGCTGTCCGCGCAGGTTTCTAAGCGCGATTTCAATGTGGTGACACGCCTCGCTGCGCCCGTGAGCGCGGCCTAATCGTGGAGCGGGGTTCCCGGCCCGCTGTCCGCGCAGGTTTCCAAGAGCGATTTTAATGTGGTAACACGCCTCGCTGCGCTCGCGAGCGCGGCCCTAATCGTAGAGCGGGGCTCCCGGCCCGCTGTCCGCGTACGCGTCCCAGCGATTTAAATGCGGTAACACGTCTCGCTGCGCTCGCAAGCGCGGCCCTAATCGTGGAGCGGGGCTCCCGGCCCGCTGTCCGCGCACAGGTTTCTAAGAGCGATTTAAATGTGGTTATGACGTCTCGCTGCGCTCGTGAGCGCGGCCCAGGAGGATCGCCTTACGTATAAGCCCCCCCATGTTCAACACCACCCCACGGTAACTTCCGAAGAACCTAACTATAGGCTGTTCGGTTGGCACGCCTGCTCGATTTCATTGACTCTATTCATGGTGTCATGTAGACTTTTTGGGCTGTCTTGTTCATGAAACCGCCGTAGGCCCACCCAGATAGCTAATAACTCTTACAACGGTCATCGGTTCATCTAGTGCGTGGTTGGAATTGGCTTCCGAGCGTTTCTAAGTATGGAAGGGAAATCAGACCACCTGACTTTATCTGCGTTGGAGCGCAGAAAGCAGGCACAACGACCCTCGACCAACATCTTCGATGCCACTCCCAAGTCTATTTGCCGAGCATCAAAGAAGTTCAATACTTCTCAAACAAGTATTCCAAAGGCATCAGGTGGTACCATCACCACTTCGTGGACGCTACTGAGTCCCAGAGAATTGGAGAGGTTACTCCGTATTACCTCTTCCATCCATTTTGCGCCGAGAGAATCTCAAAGAACCTTCCACAAGCAAAAATCATCGTATTGCTTCGCGATCCGGTTGCTCGTGCAGTGTCCGGATACTTCCATTCCCGCCGACTCGGTTATGAGCCACTCGAACTCGAAGTCGCCTTGCTTGCGGAATCAGAACGCTTGCGAGGAGCCGAAAAGCAATTAGCCAAGCTGGGTGGTAGGCACTATTCTCATCAGCATCATAGTTATCTCAGTCGAAGCAGATATGAAGTGCAGCTAAAGCGCTACTTCGAACACTTCCCCGAATCACAGATTCTCGTCTTGCAAAGCGAAGTTTTTTTTCGAAGCCCGAGCGAGGTCCTTTCCAAGATCTTTCGCTTTCTTGACTTGGCCCCAACGATCAATATCGATAGCGACTTGAAGTGTAATTCTGATTCTATCGATCGATTACCCACCCTCCCCCAACACCTTGTCGACCGACTCGCTGATCAATTAAGCGAAACCTATCGCATCATGGATGAGCAATATGCTTTGCGATGGGATCGCAGCACAACAGGATTTCAATCGTGAATGGTCAAAATCCTCTGCACTCTACTTCACGCGCCGTCGTCCTGGTTGGAATGCACCGCTCTGGCACATCCCTAACTGCTAATCTCTTAAATCAGATGGGCATCTCGATGGGATCGACGTTCTTGCCGAAAGATATCGCGAATCCCAGAGGCTACTACGAAGACGTGGAATTCCTGCAGTTCCACCAAACAGCATTCAACACCCTTCTCAAAGGGTGCGCTCAGGGGCATCCTGACTGGGGATGGACACCAACTAGGCAGATTGCATCGGAGGATTTGAGTAACTGGACAGAGAAAGCCAAGTTGCTTATCGCTAGACGAGACGAAAGATCCAACCATTGGGGATTCAAAGATCCTCGCTCCGCCCCCGTATTGGACTTTTGGCATCCATTACTCAATAACCCTATCTATGTTGTGGTCTACCGAGATCCCGTCAGGGTTGCAGATTCGATTCAACGACTCAAAGCTCCCGTGTTCCTAAATCATCCTCAGTATGCTTGGGCAATATGGGAGTTCTACAACCGCCGAATCCTCGATTTTGTCGTTCGCCATCGCGAACGATGCATTGTCATGAATATCGACGCGCTCACGAAATCTGTTGACTTCTTGCCAAATACACTCCAACAGCGCTTTCAATTCGAAACCAATGCAGAAGACTTGAATGCTCAAATTTCTGCGGAACAACTGCACCAGCAAAGCGTATCCGAACAAAGAGATCGGTTGTCACGCCACGTCTGGAGTACCTGCGAGAGTCTTTACGGACAGTTAGAGAAAATCGCGGACCTTCCAAGCAGTCATCAAACCGCTCCCCGTGAAAAACAGGCGATCTCTTGGTCCTGGAAACCGCGGAAATCTGAAGACGCTCTGTCCGTCATCATCCCAACGCACAATGATGCAGCTTGGTTGGTCGAAGCGATCTCAAGTATTGAACAGCACTACCCAGGTCGCTTCGAGGTACTTGTTGTAGACGATGGAACAACCGATCAAGGTAGCTTAGACATCCTCAATCGTATTCGGGATACAGGACTAGCTATTCCTAGTATCCCGGCATCCGGTCTCTCTGCTGCACGAAACTATCTCATTGCCAAAGCAAAAGGACGATACATCATTCCACTCGATGCAGACAATCGAATTCTGCCTCACTTTCTCGATCGAGCAATTGCGGAATTGGACCGCGATACAGAAACAACCGTGGTATACGGTGACCGCCAATTTTTTGGCATACGAAACGATGTCGATCAAGTACTACACGTTTCCGCAAATGAAATGATCGATCAGAACCAACTAGACGCTTGCGCTGTGTTTCGAAAATCGATGTGGGAATCCCTCGGCGGATACGATCCCAATATAAAATGTTTGGAGGATTGGGAATTCTGGCTTCATGCCATCAAAAAAGGGGAGCGTTTCAAACGTCTTCCGATCCTCTCCATTGAATACCGTGTGCGAGAAGGATCGCTATCCCGAAGTGGTAGCCTCAGAAAACATGTCAGGAATATTCGCAAAGTCGTATGGAGCAAACACCCAGAACTGCTCGCCCAATTCGCTCCCCGTTGGATTCTCGCAGCATCGTTCGGGGCGAATCAAGACTCAAAGGCACTCTCAGCCGACGCGATTCGAAATGGCTGGCTCCTAAAGTCCTATTGGAATGCAAGATGGATACGAGTTACGTTCCAACGAATCCTCACAAAACTATTTAACGAGTTTCGGAGAATTACCAATCGAAGATCACGTTGAGCGAGCCATCGGAATCTGGAAAGGTCATCCACTTATGACTCCATCGAGTACTCAGAAAGCAGTGGTAAGTGACATTTGGAATTGATCGATACCGACCAATACCAACTGCCAATGACTCTTTCGTGAGCGGCTGTGATTCATTCGGACGCGATGGATTGAATCTACCTTCTATAGAACCGCCGTACAATGCTGCGTCGTACGCTTCGACCTGCACTTTCTGACACCTGATTCCATGGAGGCATTTGATGGCGCAAACGATGCATCATTTCCCCAATTTGCTTAGCTACATCTTCTCCACGATAAGTCTTGGGTGACGATGATTTGGTGCGATGTGCAAGCCAGTCCACACTGGCTTCATCGAAACACAGAAAGTCGTCGACTGTACGAATGCATGGCGCATCGTCGTATGCGGAGAAGTCTTCCCGAAAGGAAGAGTTGATCCGATGTTCGATCCAAGCAGTTTGCGAAGTGTAATCTTTAAGAATCGGATTCGCATAGTCTGAATGAAATCGGAATGCAGTGTCCGGCATTTCCCGAAGCGCAAGAGTCATCTGGAAATGTTGCCAAACCGCAAACGGCTTCAACAGATACTCTCGTTGGCGAAATCTCTTATAGCAGTAAAGCATCTTTACCGCGTTTATTCCAATGGATTCGTTGTCTCTGCGAATAGCCCCAGGTTGCAGATCGATATCGACTCGCTGAAAGAAGTCTTGAACGACGCAACCATTCGGAAACCGATTCGGAGAGAAAACGCAAATCTGCACATGTTCCGGACCAAACGCATTGTCGAGTGCCTCAATCTGAGATCGGTAGTCTAACCGCTTCAAATTCTCCAGCGATATCGCAGGCATCTTTGAAGGACCGGTCTGAGTAGCTAGCTTGATCTGCTGCTGATAAGCGCTTTCCATCCAACTTTTCCATGGCCGCAAATAGAAGATCACTCGCACCGCATATCCGTAGTCATTGATCAGCTGTCGAAGCCCCGTAAGGTCCGCTGAAGGCATACCTGAACAACTCTCCCCGGAGAGAATCAAGTGCTTGCCTCTGGATCGAGGTTGCAAAATGAATCGATGGAAGTTTTTTCGGTACTTCTGATGCATCCGGGAGGCGTACGTGCTATCTCCACCGCGACCATTCCAAAACCATGGTTTCGCCAACGATGCTCGGACCAATACGGGAAGGAACTGAGCTCCGGAGACCTCGCCTGAACTGAAGTACACAAAACGTGGATCGCTCAATCCAAAAAATAGAGTTTGTTGTATCGAGGATGTCCCCGTCTTTGGCATCCCTACATGCAACGTACAATCAAGCATATCTTCATCCATTCATCCTCTGAGAGTATGGGGTTACTGCGAAAAACAAAACCCAAGCAAAACACTTTTGTTTTGCCCGAGCTGAATTGGGAATTTCGATTTGATCGGTTAATTCTACAAGCCAAAAGTAGACTATGGAGATGTCCCCATCGTGGAGCGCGCCCTAACGTGGAGGAACCGCCCCATCGTAGAGCGGGGCTCCGGCCCGCTGTCCGCGCTGGTTTCCAAGGGCTTTAAATGTAGTAATACGCCTCGCTGCACTCGCGAACGCGGCCCCATCGTAGAGCGGGGCTCTATCGTAGAGCCCGCCCCATCGTAGAGCGGGGCTCCGGCCCGCTGTCCGCGCACGTTTCTAAGATCGCTTTAAATGCGGTAACACGCCCCGCTGCGCTCGTGAACGCGGCCTAATCGTGGAGCGGGGCTCCCGACCCGCTGTCCGCGCTGGTTTCTAAGATCGCTTTAAATGTGGTGACACGCCTTGCTGCGCTCGTCAGCGCGGCCCA
>JBJONT010000299.1:0-7848 GCA_046051705.1 Planctomycetota bacterium
AATTGTTCCGTCTTTTTGTAGTGCGGGCATGCATGCCCGCACTACAAAAGAGAGTGGATGCTAGCTAACAAATCTCCAGCCGAGTTTTTCCCATTCAGGGTTCACCCACAAATAACAGGTCTCCCAAGCCCGACCTGCCCTCGTTGGGTTCTTTGCAATATATTGCAAACATCTCCAGAGATGCTCCGGGTCTCGAATAATCCGATCGTAACTTTCCGCTTGCCAAAGTGCACCTGATTTATTTAGTAACGCATTGATTCGCATCGCGGTATACCATTTAACGCGTCCAAGAATGTCCTCCAAATCCATGGTTGATGTCTGAAACGGTCGGATTATGCAATGAACATGATTGGACATGATGACGCTTGCACCAAGCTCGTAGCGAACCCCGTGAAAGTGCTTAAGCGATTCGTCTACGATCTTTACAAATCGCTCCTCTTGTAAAACACAGCTTCCCATTTCCTTATCAAGCCAATGTTCGATGCGTGTAGATAGCATTCGCCCCAACTGATCTACTGCTTGTCTACTCTGCGGTGGCGGATTTCGAGCAAACCAATCGGCTCGAAGCCGGATTAAATATTCGATATTGTCTCCTGGTATCGAATCGGCAAGCCGAAAGGTCACAAAGTACGTGGCACCCTGCTGCCGCCAATGCGGAAGTTGGCGAATGTAAATCCTCAACGGAAGATCTTCGCGCAACCCTTGAAAACCTAACGGAGGTACAAGATTCCATGTGTCATCGTAGCGCACAATCGAACTCCTATTTCAAGGATGCGATTCAATCGTTAACGTTTGAAAATGGACGCAATCTAGATTGTACGCGTCTTGGGGAAATATCAGACGTTTTGGTCGAAAATAAATTTCAACAGAGGACTTCTCTGCTTTCGTAGTGCGGGCATGCATGCCCGCACTACAAAAGACGGGAAGAAGAGCCAAAACCTCCGTGCGATAAGCTAGATGCCATCCACCGTATCACGGGCATGCTTGCCCGTGAGCTTGCAAATCAGCCCACTAGTGGTTGTGCCTAGGCACGCTGTTGCAGACGTGACGGAACGAACAGGCAAAGTCGAGACACCCGCCTGTGTGAAGCTGACCTGTATACTCGCGATATATCTTTTGCCACGGGGTCGCAGACTCGCTAACCAATTCACTTCCCACCCCCTCACGACCTGCCCACTGCACCGGATCTACTAACGCATCCACCCTACGCGCTCGTAAATCAATCCGAACGCGATCTCCTGTCCGTAACTTCGATAACCCTCCTCCTACACTCGCCTCCGGCGATGCATTGAGTATCGATGGACTCGCCGATGTCCCGCTCTGCCGCCCATCTCCCAACGTGGGTAACTCGCGTATCCCTCGCTGTATCCAAGCATCCGGGGGCTGCATGTTGACTACCTCCCCACTCCCCGGAAAGCCAATCGTTCCACACCCTCGAATCACTAACAACGTATTCGGATCAGGCTCGTCTCCAAGCGTATTGATCCGCGCATGGTAATCCTCCGGACCATCAAACACGACCGCTGTACACTCAAACGCGTCTTCATCCCCCTCCCTCTGAAGATACCGCGAGCGAAACGTTTCACTGATCACGCTCGTCTTAATCAATGCCGCTTCAAACAAATTACCCCGCAACACCAAAAACCCCGCGTTCTCCCGAAGCGGCTCTTCGTACCTGCGTATGATGCTCCCGTCCGGAGATTGCGCATGCTTGATGTTCTCCGCAATGCTCTTACCCGTTACCGTCAACAAATCACCCTGCAGCTTGCCATGATCGAGAAGCTCTTTCATGACGGTCTGCAGTCCACCCGCTCGATGAAAATCTTCTGCAAGCTGTGTCCCTGCTGGCTGTAAGTTGACGAGCAATGGGATCGCATACCCTTGCGTCTCCCAATCCTGCAACTCGAACTCAACTTGAGCATGCCTTGCTATCGCCACCCAATGCGGCGGGCAATTGGTCGATCCACCCAACGCCGTATTCACTCGCACCGCATTCAAAATCGCTTCACGCACCAAGATCTTCGATGGCCTAAGATCCTCTCGAACCATCTCGACAATGCGACGCCCAGACGCATAAGCCATCTGCCCCCGCTCTCGGTACGGAGCCGGAATCGCTGCCGAACCAGGTAACGCCATGCCAACCGCTTCGGCTAGACAATTCATCGAAAGGGCCGTCCCCATCACGTTGCAATGCCCCGCGCTCGGTGCAGATGCAGCAAGCAAATCCATGAATTTCTTTTGATCGATCTCACCAGCACTTAGCCTACGCCGAGCTTCCCAAATGATCGAACCCGCTCCAGCCAACTCCCCATCGAGGTAACTGTTAAGCATCGGACCACCATTGAAAATCAACGATGGTAAATCCGTCGTAGCCGCAGCCATCAATGCCGCCGGTGTGGTCTTGTCACACCCCGTTGTAAATAGTACTCCATCAAGCGGATATCCATGCAAGACTTCTACCAAGCCGAGATAAGCAAGATTGCGATCCAACGCCGCCGTTGGCCGCCGCACGGACTCTTGGATCGGATGCATCGGGAATACCATCGGCACTCCACCAGCATCACGAACCCCATCGCAAAGCCGTGAAATCAATTGCAAGTGGGCTCGATTGCATGGAGCCAAGTCATTCGCAGACTGCGCAATTCCGATTATCGGTCGACCCGATTGCAGTTCATCTAGCGTCATGCCATAGTTGAGAAAGCGCTCTAGATACAACGCTGTCATGCCCGGATTGCTCGGATTGTTCCACCAATGCTCGGATCTTAACATCCCTGTCTCTTTGCTCGTCGATTTGGACATCCTGTTTGAACCTCGGCTCGCGTCTGTGAAGATTACATGTGAAGATTGCATGTATCGCTTGGTTTCCCCTGCGATATGCTAGTTTCTCCAGCTCACTTCGACAACCAACCCACATTCACACCTCCCTCGACTTCCTGCAACCCCCCCAATCTTCAGGGACCATCATTGGGCACCATCATTAGGGAATCGACTTCTAAGTCGGTAGTTGTTGCACCCCACGCTTATCGAGTACATTAAGTGGACTTCTCTCCAGGTTAGCATCGCGTTGATCGCTATCCTCTTGGCAACGCCCCTCGGTAAGAACAACGCTGGGTAGGTATAACTCTGACTAGGAACAACAAAGCTTCGCAAGCATCGCCGCGACAATCCACTGTCACTGCCACTGCATTTCGCACAAGCTGCTGTTTTCAAAAGCCACCGGTGCTGGTTAACCAGATACGAGTTAACCAGGACTTGCAAACTCAGAGCGTCAGCTCACCCAGTAATACGTCCCGAAATCCATTTGAACCGATTCTATTCTAGCAAGTGTATCCGCCATGAAATCAAATTACCTTCAAGACCCAACGATTGACCATGGTTGGTTGATTGCTTCGCCTGAACGCCAACTTTCGTGGTCGCGAAACGCTTCTAGATCACCGCAATCTCACGAACGATTAAGGCAATTTATCTACATGCAGATGGCTGCATCGGATCTGTTGCACGACGATGAAGCGATGGAGCAAGTCGAACTGCCCGAAGGGTTACTTGCGAATCTCGAAGAGAAAAACCGTTTGCTTGCTCCAATGCAAGCTCCTGTCGATAAGCGGATCGAAGCCTATCTACAATCCCATTTCGCAGACTTGCTATCCAACGGGTCACCAGAATCCGGAAGCAACAGCCTGCGGCTTCCTCGCTGCACGCTGACTCTCTCGCAGCACGGGATGGCGAGGGAACTGAGTCTACCGGATCGTGGAGAGACGTTTCAAAATGAGTTGGTCAGTTCGTATCGGCTAGCCAACGGTGTGCTTCACAATCCAAAGACGGATCGACGAACGACCCAAGGGACGTTTCATGTGGCCGAGGGTGGATTGGCAATCGCAGGTGATAAGCGCGCCGTACCAAAACATGTCTTCGCGAATCTGTTTCGAGCTGCGATGAATCCACCGCGTGCCTCACTTCAATTGCCTTTCACGATGGAACGCAGAGCTCCAGCCGAGACTTGGGTATCGCTACTGATTCGTCCAATTGTCCGTCCTGCGGTTCCTGGGTATTGCCATGAGCAGACGATGGAGATTCGTTTCTTTGCTCCAGGAGGACTGGTCAGCAACCTTGATTTCGTCGAGTCGATTTTCGGCAATGCAGGTGATCCGCTTGTTCCTGAAAACGATTCAGCCTTGGACGTAGAACGATGGACCGGACACAGCGGATGTGTGATTCTCGCTCCGCACCTTGCTAGCTTGTCGAAAAAGGAACTTGGGCTACCACATTGGGATCAAGCGACCGCAAGGCAACGTCGCGATTCGATGTGTTGGCGTGATCCTAGCGAGCGATACAACGACGGTGTCGCTTTCAAAGTGACTTGCCGCACTGAACAAGGTGTGATCGTCACCATTATTGCGGACAACTACTACGGTTACTGCAAGAAGGAAGTAAAAACGCAAATCAGTTACGCTGCGAACCTTTTGGGCAACGTCGAGGAAGAGCACGCCGGTGGTACGCTGGCTTTCATCACTCATAATCTCGGGGACGAGTTTCAGTGGAATTCCCGGCGTTACAACGGCCGAACGATGGAGGATTTAGTCAGCGAATACTCCGACTTCATCGAGTGGAAGCCTGAGGGGTATGGGGTGGACAAACGGTTTCCAAACCTTGTCTATGTCCGGGAGGATGCGCGTGCAAGCATCGCTTTGCGATCTGTGAGTTGGACGTGGAATGCAAAGGAGCACTCGATTCCGCTTGAGCAAGGCAAGATCTACATGTCGCCAAGTGGATACAAGGTACAAATGGAGAAGCATCCTTGTGCACCCTCGTGGCGATTGATCGGCACAGCGGGAGACGGGACAGTTTGCCATAAGCCTTGTACGGTCAGTGGTGGAGGTAAGAGCGAAATCAGTAAATCGATCAGCGATTACATGCAAGGGGGATCGATCTTCGTCTCGGATATCGATACCGATTTCGCCAAGCTCGACGAAATCTTCGCTCGCAATTATTCGGATCGCTGGCGAGAAGGTGCGAAGGAGAAACCCGACTACACGCAACACGAAAGTCGACCAGTTCTTGATTCACGACGTTCACTCGGTAGCGTCATCAAGTTGCTTACCCCGTCAAAGGAATACACCGACGAATACAACCAATGGTTGGGTAAGATTCCGTCGCACATTTACGCGATGGCGTTCATTATCAAAAGATTTTACAAGCAAGAGTGGGAAGGTGATTGGCGAAGTCATTTCAGCGTCGACATCGTCAACGGAGAACCAGGTCACGAGCTTAAGTACGACAATCGTAAGCTTGTCGGAATGTACTTGCGCATCGGTCTTGATTCGACCGGGCGATGGCGGATGTACAAGCTTCGCCAAGACTTCGCTGCGGCCGAAAAGATTCAGCTTGAAGATGACATCACGGCGAGCATTGTCGTTCCTGGTCGAATGTTGACCGAGCCGTACAAGAATCGTAAAGAGAGTTTCAAGTTCGTTGCCAACTGCGAGTATCGATTGTTTCAGCGTCCTGATGATGCTGTGCATCGAGGATTAGACAAACAGACGGAAGCGGACATTGCTGATGTGGGGAACTTCTTCTGCAACTTTGAGCCGTTGACCAAAGATGTCGTAGCGCAAGACCGAGCGAACATCATCGACTTTGAACAATACTCTGCACCGATGCGCACGCGGCTGGAACAGTTTCTCGATGGCAAAGAGTCGTATGTCGTTTCGTCGGCTGAACCCCGTTTGGTCGATGGCAAACCGTCGAAGAATCCGAGGTACTTGCAAGATCGCCCCGATTTGATGGATCCGCAGGATCGTTATGTAGCTTATCGGGGCATTCAGTTGTTTCGTGGAGCCAAGTCATCGAGTCCTGTTCCGGTAGCGGTATCAGCGATCTTATCGGGACGCAGAAACAATCCGCCCGACAAGCAAGCGGGAATTCGATCGTTGGCCGTGTTCAATCCGATTCATTATCAAGAGCTTCCCGAATTGGTGATGGATTACGTTTGTTCTTTGACTGGAAAGAGTCCATCGACGACCGGAGCCGGTAGTGAAGGAGCTTTAACGAAGGGCCCATTCAATGCGTTAGCGATGGTGCACGATTTAAACGCATCGCTTGTAAGCATGATTCTTACCGGCCTTGGTGGCTTCTCGACGGCAGCTGGGCATATTGGGCCGGAGATAGAAGTGGGCCATGATATAAGCATGTTTGTGCCGGAGATCTGGTGTCGATTGCGTCCTGAGGAACGCGATCCGGTCGCCATGATTCGCGATGGCATGTTGGAGAAACTCGAAGACCGCGAACACCAGGGGATGCTCATCCCGGTCAGTCGACTTGGATACCGCATTACCTCACGATTCGTGAGGCGATACTTCGGCAGAGTTTTCGATAATCCCTTGAAGGTCTTCGATGAGAAGATTCTCTGTCCGGAGTCGCAGGACCTGGAATCGTTCCTCGACGGTGTATTATCGATTGCCGAAGCGCAAAAACGTGTCGCTGAGCTTTACTTTGAAGACGGGTCGATCGACGCTGCGATTCCACCGCTTCGAGCCGTGCTTGAGATCATGGCCAAGGGGAGTTGGGAAGGAAAGACCGCGCACTCTCAAGAATTTAGGGACTTATTTACACGCGAATCGATGCTGGCAAGCGATTGGTATCGCCAAAGGCTCGTTGCGAAGCATCAAGTCGACGTTCGCTTGGCGCGAACTAAAGCCCAAGCATTAGAGGCTTATTGTGCAGACCCCATGCACTCAGCGGCGGTGGATCGATTGAACTTGAGAAAACGACTTGAGTTTGCCAAGCAGGAGTTAGCGAGGTGCGAGTCACCGAAGTACCTCGAGAGTTTGCAAGGGACTTTAGGGGTCGACCCCGTGTTGGCAGTAAACGCTTAATGGGAACGACGCCTAACTAAGGAACTCCGTTAGCGGGTCGTGGTTGGTGGACTAGGAGGTGGCGTGTTTGGAGACGTTGGAGCACCTAGGCCCTGTTGCGTGCCGAATCCTGGCTGCATACCGGTTCCCGGTTGCATGCCGGTTCTTGGCTGCATACCGGGAGTTGGTTGTGAAGCGATGTTTGAAGGTGCGGCTTGGCTTAAGCGCACTTTAAGAGCACCGACGCGCTGATAGACTTCTGGCTGAGCCGCGTTGAGCGCGAGGCTTTGTTCATAGTTTTGGATCGCCATCATCAGATCCCCGGAAGCTTCCCTGGATCGTCCTTTGGCGGCCCAAGCGCGTGGGTTATTCGGATCCATGGCCAGGGCTTCGTTGAGGTATTGTTCAGCAACCTTGTTCTGGTTGAATTCTTGATGGAGCTTCGCTAGTTCGATGCGTGGATCGGAGAGGCCTGGGTTTTTCATCGCCCAGTCTTTCAGGAGGGTAAAGCCTTTATCGGGTTGCCCTTTGTCGACTAGCAAGATAGACAGGCCGCGGTAGCAATCGACATGATTCGGGGACATTTCCAAGCATGTGTTGTACATGCGTTCGGCGTTGTCGATCATCTTGGGATCTTTAGCTGCGACCCCTAGCTTGTGATAAGTAGAAGCAAGGTTGTAGTACGTATCAGGGTTTGCCGGGTCGCTTACTTTGGCTTGTTCGAAGTACTGCAATGCTTCGGCATAGCGGCCTTGCTGAAACATGCTTACCCCTCGGTTGCTTTGCGATTTCGGCACGAATTGGCAGCCAGTGCAGTTAGATAGCAGCAACGCGATGGAGAACACCAGTCGAACGCTAGGGAAGGCCCGCAGTGTTCGGCCTATGTTCAAAAATGGATATCCGGTGCTCGCGTGCGGAACGAGTGAGAGCTTTGATTGATTCAGCGAGTGATTCATCTGTGAGTGAGTCATGGCCAGGATTCCGATTTTCAGAGCCT
>JBJONT010000300.1:0-5524 GCA_046051705.1 Planctomycetota bacterium
ACTTGACCAGTATTCGCGAAGTCGAGAAGCGTATCGATCGACAGCGACGTGGTGTGCAGCGTGCTGGCGAGAAATCACAAGAATCCGGTAAAGCACTCTGGGGAATGAACAGACCGGACAATGGTTTACCTGAGGACATTCGGGAGCATATGAAACTCATGTGTGATTTGATCGCAATCGCGTTTCAATCCCACCGTACGCGCGTCGCATCGTTGCTTCTATGTCGAGATATCTCGGGGCTCTTTTACCCGTTCTTGGACGTAAGCAAACCGCACCATTTGGCGTCACATGACGATCTATCGGATGAGTGGGAGCGGGTCACGACTTACTACGTCGAGCAAGTTGCTTACTTATCAAGCCGCCTAGCGAAAATGCAAGAAGCTGACGGCAGCGTCTTGGACAATAGCTGTATTCTATTCGTCAACAACATGTGGTCAGGATCGAAGCATGAGTCGACACGATTACCTGTCTTGACCGTCGGAGGGCTTGGAGGAACATTGCAGACAGGCCAAGTACTCGACTATCAAGATCGAGAATCGTCCGAGAAGAAGCTCTGCGGTCTCTATTTATCCTTGATGCAGAAAATGGGAATCGAGGCAGATTCCTTCGGTGACGCACAAAACCCATTGCAGGAGATATAGAAGAGCGATGAGCTTACCTATCGTCGATCAGATACAGAGCAAGCTTGGTTTGTTGCACGCAGCATTAAAACCTGTGGATACAGAATCTATTGATGTCGCAAAGTGCATTGGCCGAGTCCTTGCGCAAGACATCGTCAGTTTCCGGGACAGCCCTGCTCTGGATCTCTCGGCTATGGATGGATACGCATTCCGTTGGGACGACTTGCTCACGGACGGCGAAGCGGAATATCCAGTTACAGGTATTGCACCTGCCGGCTCAGCTCCTCTGCGACTTGCATCACGAGAGTCCATCCGGATTTTCACAGGTGGGGTAGTACCTGAAAATACCGATGCTGTCATCCCGAGAGAGCTATGCGTGGAAAACGGCGATCGAGTTACGATCAAGTTCCCTGTAGCGGGGCTCAAACGGGGTTGGAACATTCGCAGGCAGGGAGAGAATTGTCGGCTCGGTAGCCTCTCGCTCGGTTCGCATCAACTCATTGACGGACCACGGCTTTCCTCCATCGTTTCCATGCATGGGGAGTTGAACCTAAAGGTTTATAAGAAAGTCCGGGTCACGATCCTTAATACTGGTGATGAATTGCTAAGTATCGGCGAGCCGATCGAACCGTGGCAAATACGAGATTCCAACGGCCCGTTCCTAGAAGCGATGCTCTCGCGTTGCCCTTGGATTCAGTGGATTCGCAGAACGGTTCGCGACAAGGCAGAGGATGTCCAAAAGGCGTTACGAGAAGCGATTGAAGATTCCGATGCTGTACTGCTAACAGGTGGGGTATCGATGGGGGATACCGATCATGTACCCGAGGCGGTAACCCAATGCGGAGGTCAAATAGTCTTTCACAGATTGCCGATCCGACCCGGGGCACCGATACTCGGAGCCGCATCGGCTCGCGGACAACTGATCATGGGATTACCAGGTAACCCAGTCAGCGTTGCCGTTACGTTTCGACGCTTTGCTTGGCCATTGCTGCGATACATCGGTGGAGCAGAACCCAATGGTGTCTCGGGAGCCAGGACCACCTCGACAGCCAGTACCACCTCGGCGATTCGTGTTCCGTTCCACGATGCAGAGTCCAAGACGCTTCACCTCCAGTGGTTTCGTTTAGTGAAACTAAACTCTGAGGGTGGGCTCGATTTCGTGGGGAATCAAGGCTCGGGGGATGTTGCCGCGTTGGGACACTCCGATGGATTCATCGAAGTTCCCGCCGGAGAGACATGCTCGGGCAATATGCTATTCTACGCATGGAACTCAGTCAGCTAGCCGTTCGGATTGGGTCAATTCCGATCATATGGGTCCATAGCTTGGTCTGATCCCGGCCATGAAGTATTGATGAATTCCGCGTTGCACAAACCCAAGCGAATCTTGGCTATCGGTACCATAGAATTTCGGAGCGGGTGATTGATGGCAACGCTCGCTTGGTCGCATCAAGGAATAACAAAGACAAATTTATGAATTTGACATTTTGGGAAGCCCTCGGCGGACTGAGCGGCTTGGGACAAGCCTTGTTCTTCTTAGCGTTGTTTACAGCCTTTGCGTTTGAATTCATCAACGGATTTCACGACACAGCAAATGCCGTCACTACGGTTATCTACACCAAGACCTTGCGACCGACCCCGGCGGTCTTTTTCTCTGGGTTTATGAACTTCTTAGGGGTGCTGGTAGGTGGCACAACCGTCGCCTTTAGCATCGTCAACTTACTGCCGGTTGATTTGCTCATCGAGGGTAGTAGCACCAAGGCGATCATCATGGTGATGTCACTTCTATTCGCCGGTGTGATTTGGAACTTGGGAACTTGGTGGATGGGGCTTCCAGTTTCGAGCTCTCACACTTTGATCGGATCCATTCTTGGCGTTGGACTTGCCAATAGCTTGATGACAGATGGAACGCTCTTGGGCGTTAACTGGGCGAAAGCGGCTGATGTTGGCAAAGCGTTACTGCTCTCACCCTTGATTGGGTTTGTTGCTGCGGCTTTGTTGTTGATGTTGATGCGAGTCATTTTTCGCAATCCAAATCTATATCATCCACCTGGAGAGGGAGATAACCCTCCATCTTGGATTCGAGGAGTATTGATCGCCACTTGTGGCGGGGTAAGTTTCGCCCATGGATCCAACGATGGACAAAAGGGGATGGGACTAATCTTGCTTGCACTGATCGGATTTCTACCGACCTACTATGCCATGGATTTGCGCAAGCCTGAATTGGCGAGAGAAGTTCATGATTCAGCGCGATCACTTCAAGCATTCATCGACGAGCAAGCAAGTGAACAAGCTGAAAGTGGGCTTGGTAACGATACGGTTCCCGAAGGAAAAGCCGATGAGAAGAGTGCAAGGATCGAGAAAATCCGTAGCGAGCTGAGTTTGATTACCAGCGTGCTCGATGGGAAACGAGCACTGAGTGAAGTCGCTCCAGCAGATCGATGGGCGGTACGCCAATCGATCTATCGAGTCCAAAAGGGACTCGCGGGCTTAGACCTTTCGAAGGATGCATTAAAAACCATTACCCCCGCGAGAGATTCGTTCAAACATGCCATTGAATATGTCCCACTTTGGGTAGTCATCGGCGTTGCCTTGGCGTTGGGGATCGGCACCACGATAGGCTACAAGCGGATTGTGGTAACCATCGCGGAGAAGATTGGTAAAACGCATTTAACGTATGCGCAGGGTGCTGCGGCCGAGACAGTCGCTGCGCTCACCATCGGATTGGCTGACATGTTCCATGCTCCAGTCAGCACGACACAAGTTCTATCATCGGGTATCGCGGGGACGATGTGGGCCAACAAATCCGGAGTGCAATTGGCGACCATACGCAAAATCTTGATCGCTTGGATTCTGACCTTGCCGATGGCAATACTCCTCGGTGGCGGATTGTTCTTTCTCGGCGTAATGGCTTTCGATGGCGTGAAGCTTCATTGATCACTTCGCGTTTCGAGACGTGATGCCTAGCGCATACTTAGAAGGGCTTCAAGGCGGTTGAAACGCGCGTCGATTTCGAGCGAGCAATTTTCGCTGGGAAGTCTCTTAGCATGGAGCAAGGAATTCATCGCGAATCGCAATTGCATGTCCCACTCGGGAAAGGGTGTTTGGAATGCGCCAAATCCCCGCATCGATCTGCGAATACCCTGTATGCGAAACCAATGTTCAAATTGGTCGGTCAGGTGGATTGATTCCTCCAGCAACTCGTATGCGACCTCTGAAATCCGCTGACGAGAGAATCCAAATGGAACCATACACACCGCAGGTAGTTTCCAAGCGGCCGCAATGGAACCGAGCAACCAGTCCGTCCAAGCTTCCAAGTAGGTTCGAAGGCGATTGAGGGTTCGGGCCCAGAAATGCCCACGATGAATCGATCGCATCAAAAGCTCCACCGCGTCACAACGCACTTCGCGATGGGAGAGGAACGATTCATCGATCAAAGGTAACACCTTTTCTCTTCGTTCGATCGAATAAATACAGCGGCTCGCCGCTGCGAGGACCCTAGTTACCGGATCCGCCAAAAAGACATCTGTAAGGATCGCTTCCTCGCAACCCTTGGACTTCTGTAAACGAGAGATCCACGCATGGTGCCTAAGGCGTTGTATGTGAGTGACCAGTTCAACCGAATCGTCGGTGGGAGTCCACGATTGGCTTTTGAATTCTTGAAATTTCTTCGCCCAACTGAGCACGAATTCGAGTTGGCAGGGAGATGACATGAGAAGCTTGAAGTGCGAGTAAATCGGTTGCTAGGGCGTAGCGGATCCCAGCTTGATCGCTCAATTCTTGAGTGCAATAAAAATGCTTCCATCATGCACTAGCATCGTTGCAAATCGGCGCATTCCGCGCGGATGTGCAGGCAGCAAGGGTTGCATCGAATGAACGGTCACTCCACGCGCACTCCATCAGATCGATACAACTGCAAAACTCGGATCGGATAAGGCTGGTTAGGCGGAGATTTCGTTCAAAACATAAGGGTTCTACTGGAAAACCAGGTTTCGTTGAGTAGAGTTCCACACAGTTCGAAATGTTCGAATAGATCTGATTACTAAATTGAGGAAGTAATAATCATGCGTGGGATACGTTTGGTTGCTGTAGCCGTTGCGCTCGCCTGGACGTCTGGTGCTGTCGAAGCAAAACAGTACACAAAGAAAATACACGGCAGGGAAGTTGTCGTTCACACGAACCCGATCCCCGTCGTTTTGCACCGAATGGTTCCACCTCAACATGGACGGCATGTCACGGAACGTGAAATTCAAAGCGGCAAAGTTCCGCAAGCCGGCAGAGGCTTAGGACTTCGAGGCAACTAAACTCGAAGCAGACCCTAAGGGGCACGTTTGCGAAGTTTTCGTTGAAGCGATCGTCGGTGGATTCCAAGCCGACGAGCAGCCTCAGAGATGTTATTGCTGCAATCGGCTAACACGCGATGAATGTGCTCCCACTCGGCTTGTGCAAGCGTTGGTACCGGGATCTCTTCATCCGTCTCCGGCATCTCGACTTCAGCACCACCTCGCTTGAATGCGTTGAGTATGTCGTCGACATCCGCAGGTTTGGGTAGGAAATTAACCGCCCCAAGCTTGATGGCATCGATTGCCGTGGAGATGCTGCCGAAGCCCGAGAGAATCAGGACACGAACCTCTGGATTCATCCCTTTAAGATCTTGGATCAGCGTCAAACCCGGTCGTCCTGGCATCCGCAAATCAACAACTGCGAGCTCCGTGGGACTGAGCCGGTATTTTTCTACCGCCTCGTCACACGTGCCAGCCACGGAAACGCGAAAGCCTCGCTCTTGGAAAGCTTCAGCAAGTCGGTCGCGAAGAATCGTACTATCGTCGACCAGCATAATGCTTGAAAAAACCGGAGAAGAATCTAGATCCGTTGTCATGGCCATTGCTAACGAGAAACTTGTGTGG
>JBJONT010000301.1:0-5131 GCA_046051705.1 Planctomycetota bacterium
TCTTCATCGGTTTCGCCGCCGATTTCAAATGTGTTTTCACCAGTATCTGACGGGCAGATAAACAGGGGAATGACGTTGGTCACGTAGGACAAATTGACCGGAGCATCGATTGGGGACCGAAGGTCGATTTGGCTATAGAGCGAGTTGGCTTCTAGATACGGAAGAATGGCGTGCGACCAGCTCCAGCCAGGTTGCTTGGACTGTTGGAAATCGACCCAACCGCTAGGCAAACGTTTGTTGGCACTCTCGTAGTTAAGTAGCGCCAAGGCGATTTGGCGTTGATTGCTCATGCACTGAGCGCGTCGGGCTGCTTCCCGGGCAGCTTGGACTGCCGGCAACAGCAACCCTACCAGGATGCCAATGATGGCGATAACAACCAGCAACTCCACTAGGGTGAAGGCTTGACGTTGTAGTGGTCGATTCGTCGCAGAAGTGTGCATGGCAACGAGATTTGGCGAAAGGGTTAAATGATACTTGCGAACTATTTCGGACGAAATCCGTGACTTCAAGGATAGCTCCGTGAGGAACTACGAAAAGAAATCTTACTACGTTTGAAAAAATCTGACAAATTCAATCGCCCTCTATTTGCAAAAAAATTGCAAAAGCGCTTAGACGCTTCTGCAATTTTTCGAAGTTTTAGCAAGCTGGGGGGGCGGGGTAAGCTTCCCCCAGCTATTTGTCGGCTAGCTGACTGCTAGCAACTTGGAAACGACCAAGCTATTCTGGAGCGTCAATCTTTTCGCGTTCGGCGGCAGTTCGAAGCTTGGCCAAGGCACGTAGTTCGAGCTGTCGGATCCGTTCCTTGGTAACACCGAGTTCTTCACCAACTTCTTTCAACGTTCGCGGTTCCGAGCCACGTCCTAGTCCGAATCGCATGACGATGATTTGCTGTTCGCGATCATCGAGCGAATGAAGGATCTTTAGGACTTGGTCTTCACGCACTTGCTGATCGATTTCCTCTGCCAAGTGATCGGCGCGGGCATCTTGATGGCTGGTGAAAATCTCATCGGAGCTGGTTCGGAACCGTTCGCGATGCTTGAACTCATCAGGGATCGAACGTGCGAAGTTCTTGCGGATTGCCCAGTGGGAATACGTGCTGAACTTGAATCCCCGTGCGTAGTCGAATTTATCGACAGCTCGCATCAAGGATACGTTTCCATCGCTGATCAGACCGAAGAGATCCCCGGAAGTTCCGACATGACGTTTTGCGATCGAGACGACCAAACGCAAGTTGGCTTGGACGATCTTGTTCTTCACCGCGAGCGCTTCTTCGTACAGCTTTTCAATCTGATCCATCAAAGCAGCCGTAGGTGCTTTCGGATCGAGTTTTTCTCGAAGCCCGCTCGCCTTGTACTTCAAGAAATTCATCTTGCGGAACAAGTGAACTTCTTGTTGTGGTTCAAGCAACGGAACTTCGTACAGCGATGCGAGGTACGCTGGCAGTCCGCTTGGAGCTCGCATTTTCCGGGTTGGACTCAGGCTTGTAGGAGTTTCTGCCAAGATCTGATCGACCATGGAGTCATCTTCAAAGACTGGGTTTGGTACGAAATCGAGCGCGAGCTCTTGGATCGAGACAGCGCGTTGTTCGTTGAGAAGTCGAACAATGCTGCCTCGGGTTCGTCGGTATCGTTTTGCAAGAATCACTGTGGAGACTCCTCGCAGGTGTTGTTGATAAAGGGCTCGCTTGTCTTCCTCGGAGAGGGTTTCTCGCTGCTCGGGGAAGACGGCCATCGCTGGATATTTGCGGTCAAAATTCTTGATCGTGTAACGAATCGTCTCGATACTTCGATGAACTTCCTTCGCTACGTCCCGAATCACTTCGGTCAAATTTGCCCCTTGAGAAGCGAGTCTGCGAGAGCGATCGATGATGTCATCGCGCTCCGCATCTGTCATTTGGCTGAAGCGTTCGCCGCGTTCGACTCGGACTTTGTTGAGGTTTACGAAGCGTTCGACACTAGAGTGAAGAAAGCCCACGCGTTTTCTCCCCTCGGCAACAAACCGCCGAGACACAAGCCCTTGATCTCGCCAACGGGAAATCGTCTTGGTCGACACGTTAAAAAGCTTGCTCAGATCCTCGACGGTATGAACCGGTTCGGAAGCTTCTTCGAGTCGAAGATTCATCGAATCGGTGATATCCTCGACGAACAATCGCAGATCATGCTGCGCATCGTGCCCCTTGATCAATCGCATGCTGCTCGTCTCGGGACGAACTTCTGTGACGCGATAGAAGAGGAAGTCGAATGGATATTCCTTCGCCCCATCGAGTTCCGAGAGAAGCTTCTCGGCGCGGTCGGCTTGTTCAAGTCTTTTGCCTCGGGGAGCAAATCGAACTTGCTGGTCTCGCAATTCTCGGATCAGTGCAATCTTGTATTCACTATTCATCTTCTACTCGCCTCCTGCCATGCAAACAACGCCCATGGTGGACTTAACCTACCACAAGGACCATCGCCGGCGCAACGGGACAAACCCCAAACGTTGGAGTCGTACGGTCTCCTTCTCACTGTTCGACGTTCGCAAACCCTCTTCGGTTCGCAGCTTCGATCAGGAAGAAGACGAAAAGTTATAAATGCAAGAAGCGGGCCAAAAGTCAAAAGATTCCTACCGAGGATTCGATTCGGCCAAAATATGTTCGCTTTGGGCTAAAGCATGGGCAGCTCAAGCGAATTACTGGCCATTAACAACCATGGCGTTGTAGTTACTTCCACCACGAATTGTAATTTTTTGGCAAAGGACTTGCCAAATCGACGTTCCAAAGGTCAATAATTGAAAGCGGAACATCCAGGGGGCATGCCAAACTGTCTCATTTTAAGACAAGCTTCTTCAATTTGAGCCAAAGACAAATCGTGAGGATCAGATTCTGAGCATCAAGGCCTGAAGATCACTGGGCCTGAATATCACAGGGCCTGAAAGACAAGGGCCCCTGCGATTTCACGAAGGAAACCGATATCTCGGCGGATTACTGCGTGGAGGGTTACGGCGTGGATTATTTCGCCCGGGTTTGGAATCGAAAGAACTTGAGCCGAACTCATCTGGCTCGAATCCCGCACCTGGCTCGAAACCATCGTCTTCGAAACCATCTTCCTCGTGAATCAAACTCATCGCACCAGCATTGCACCTGGTCGCGTCGGAATTGGAAGCAGGCATCATCTCACGAATTCGCTGGCTCAACACCGCCGCATCGTACCAATTGAAGGAAAGATTTGGATCCGCAGCATAACGTCCAAGCAGACGCAGCAACTCAGTGCGACGTTCAGGTTGGAAAACGAAGACGTATTTCTCTTCGCCACGCACCAGGGTAACAATGCCGACTTGATCCTTCGGTAGGCTTTGGCTCATGATGACTTTCCGATGCCAGCAAATCCTCGAAGCTCGAGGAGGGATGATCCTTCGCTGGGTGTATCGGAGAGCTAGTTGATCGGTATTGAGCGGACCTAGTGCGCGTGGATTGATCGTCAAGGTCGGCACAGTCTCCCATGCCAAGCAGTCAGAAGTGTGCTTGCATTTCCAACTAACATGCGATCATCGACTACCACAAGTGAGCCCATCGTATTTTCGCTGGGACTCTTAGCAGCTTTAGATTGTGTCTATTTGCCTTCTAACAAATCGAGTTTGGCTTGAACCTCGGCAACCCGATGGTCCAGCCCGATCTCTGCAAACCCTACGATGGCTTTCTCAAAGAACTCTTTGGCTTCCTGCTCTTTTCCTTGCGCAACCCTGATTTCACCAAGTTCGTCGTAGGTAGAAGGAACACCATCAGCGTGCCCCATGTCTTGCGCAAGCTTCAAGACTTTCCACTGTCTTTGTTCGGCTTCGTCGTAAAGCCCAAGATGGCGATGGACGACCCCAAGCTGACTAGATACAGCGATCGAATCATCGGTCAGTCCTTCTCGTTCGTAAAGACGTTCGAGTTGTAGCAATCGCTTCTCGGCATCGCGATAGTTGCCACGCCCCATGTCAACTTCAGCGAGAATCAGGTTTACGAAGGCGATTCCAAGAATGCTCTCCTTGCGCCGTTCGATCTCCATGCTCTGCTTGGCATAATCTTCAGCTTCGTCCCATTGATTCAGATGGATATGCAAACGAGCGAGATTTCCAAGGCTGACGCTTTGGCCTTCTTCATCCCTGAGATTGCGATCGATTTCAAGGGACTCGTTATGAAGCTTCAACGCTTCTTCATATCTGCCTTGCATTTGGCGGACAACACCTAACCCATCGAGCCCCATCGATAACTCGATAGGCCACGAGTACTTATTGCCGAGGGTGCATATCTTTTCCCAATGGTAAGCCGATTCATCGAGACGTCCAAGGAATCGCAGGGATTCGGCAAGCTGATATCGAACTTCGACGGCTAACTCGAGAAACTTTCGCCGTCTCGGATGGTTTTTGATTTCATCCAACAATGTCTGCGCGGTGCTGCACGATTCGGAGAATTTCCCGAACTCCAGAAGCACTTCGCTGAGGTAACGCTGCGCATCCCAGCGTTTGCGGTCGAAACCGAGCTGGCTGTAGATTTCGATCGCCTTGCCAATGCACTCAAGGGCCTGCTCGACATCGCGTTGCTCTTCGTGGAGCGATGCAAGGTTCATGTATCCGACCGCTCGCCGTGACAATGGGTTATGGGTGTCGGCAATCTGCCGATAAGCTTCGAAAGCTTCCTCGATATTCCCAGACTCTCGTGCGACGTCTCCCGAAAGCTCAATCGTCAGCAGATTCCCTGGCGCTTGCTTCTTGAGTTGCTCTAGGATCTTTTCCGCTCGACGGATTTTCCCATAAGCAAGAGCTTCGATTCCCTCGGTAAACCAGTCCTCTATGGATCGCTTCATCAGTTCTCTTCGGTAAATTGAATGGCCTTGCCATGTTCCTAATTATCCGCAGGTCGCCCAGCCGACTGCTCCGATTGTAGTCTTGTTTGGGCATCTACCGCGTACTTACGTTCGATTTCTCGCCGATTGACGGCACCTTTCCAATGTTTAAGACCGTTTTCGATCGTCCAAGGTTCATTGCTGATAGCTAATTCCACCGGGCGAAGGTGGTGGGGTTCATCGGCAAGCTCAGCGGCGACACGATCTAAAAGTTCGGTGCGACTGACGATCGCGCCGGGCACGAGCTGCAGAACCAGCAACGGCCGAGG
>JBJONT010000302.1:0-44903 GCA_046051705.1 Planctomycetota bacterium
GCCCAAGATTATGATTCTTGACGTATGCGCGAACTAGAGGATGCGCCTCGGCCACGCGGCAAAATTCAGATTCCCAATCGCTATCAAGTATGACCCAATTTACGTGGCAGCGGTTGGAGTCGGTCTTCCACCGGTCGGTCTTGCTGGTGTTGAATCGCACGAACGCGGTTGTACCCGTTGGGTTATAGGCATCGAGTAACGCTTTAATTGGGCGTTCGTCTTTGAAATGCTCGGAGATACCGCGAGTAATCTTTTCGCATGCCATGTCGGCAAGCTCTTGGTACAATAAAAGGCCCGGGTAAATGTCTTGGCCTTTGCAAACCAGGTGGCTATCGAGCCATTGCTTGGTGATTCGCTTCAGTTGACCGAAAAGATGAAGCTTGGGCTCCTCCCCTGGATCTCGCCACTTGGTGTAGATCAACCGTTTGGTGACTTCAAAGAGGATGGTGGATTGACGAACCTTGTCGAGGTGCTGAAGGCTCATGTCCTCGGATTTGCCAATGATGCCCGAATTCTGAGTAATGGATGGACCAACAATATCCGGTGTGAGTACCAGAGTTGATTCATCATTGAAATCCGCGGCAAGGCGCTCCTCTGGCAATTCGACTCGGTAGCCTTCAACGCGTGGGAATCGGATTTCTAAGTGATCGCGTTCGGGTCTTACTGCTTTGACCTGAATAGTCTCGCGTGGTGGTTGCGGTGGCGCGATGACAGGTTTGGCTGTGAAGTCGAACGGAATACCGAATACGTCGGCGTACTCGACGTTGAAAAGATTGTCCTCGTTCAAATCATAAGATTTACGACGAAGCGCTCGACCGATGACTTGTTCACAGAGTAGTTGCGTGCCAAATGCGCGAACGCCGAGTACGTGAGTTACCGTATTTGCATCCCAGCCCTCTGTTAACATCGAAACAGACACAACGCAGCGAATCGAGCCGCCCAGTTGGCCGGGCTTGCCGACGGTGTTCATCACTTCACGGAGCAGTTCTTGGTCGGTAATCTTGTCGCCGGCATGTGCATCTCCAGATCGATCGACGATCTCGCGACGGAATCGTTCGATCTCGTCGCTCGCAATCTCACGAAAGTTAGAGTCTAACGCATCGCCTGCTTCCAGTTGTTCACTGTCGATAAGCAACGTGTTGGGACGTGCGAACGGCATTTCAGTGGTATCATCAAAGTTACGAAAGAGTGCGAGGCGACCGTTTTCGAGTTGCGAAGTACCATCTTCATTCTTGCGATGGAAACCTGAGATGTAGTCATAGATCAATTTTGATATGGCCGTGTTCTGGCAAACGACGATGAAACAGGGAGGTTCGTTGACACCGGCCTTCTGCCACATTTTGAACGTCTTTTCGTAATGTCCATAAAGTGCCTGAAGTGCAGTTTGTAGGCGAGTGGGAAGTTTTAATGGGTCCAGTTCCTCGCCCTTCCCTCGACCTTTTTTGGGCATGTCGTTGCGGATGTGTTCCCATAGGTTACGGAACATTGGTAATTCGTTTCCAGGGATATTTTCTGCTACCGGTACTCGGGGTAACTTAACGATCCCGCATTCGATGGCATCCATCAGCGAGAAGTCGCTCATAGTCCATGGAAACAAGGTGCCTTCTGCGTACCCAGAACCACTAAGAAAGAAAGGGGTTGCCGACAAGTCAAACACACGAGCCACTCCGAGTTTTCGATTTACGGCTTCAATCCCTGAAATCCATAGTCGAGCGGCTTCGTTGTTTTTCTCAGCTTCCTTCTTTTCGTCTCCTTTCAATTCTTCGTCGTCTGTTTCAACTGGCTTTTCCCGGTAGCAGTGGTGAGCTTCGTCGTTGAGAACAACAATGTTTTTGACGTTCATCAAGTCGGGCATGACTCGCTGAATCATTTGTCCTTCGGTTTCGAGCGTGTTTAGCTCCTCGCCCGTTCTGCCCTGAAGCAGTTGGCGACCACCTTTTGAAAGTTCTACTCGCTCCCGGAGTTTAAACGCGTGATAGTTGGTAATGACTATCTTCGCGCGACCCATCTCTTCCAGCATATCACTTGGAACTAGCTCGCGGGATTTATAGTAACTGTCCGGATCATTGGGTTGGAGGACTCGCAGACGATCCCGAATCGTCAAGCCTGGCGCGACGATGAGGAACCCACAAGTAAAAGACTTCGTGTTTGGTTTCCTGGCTGCGTTAATCGTTTGCCATGCAATTAGCATTGCCATAACGGTCGTTTTCCCCGCGCCTGTTGCAAGCTTGAGCGCCAGTCGCATGATTTCAGGGTTTGCATCGCGATTGGCACGATCTAAGTGATCTAACAGTCGCCTGCCTTCACTCGACTTACTTGCGACCTCCGTCAACCAAATCGCGGTTTCTACGGCTTCGATTTGGCAAAAGAATGGACGCACGCCACTAAAGTCATGGTGCCTCCAATGCTGCAAGAGCCGTGCTGTTTCGGGCGTTACATCCCATTTGGATGGGTTCGGAATTGTACGCCATTTTTCAACAAGCAGCCGCACCTTGTTAATCACTGCGGTCGTTTCGTATTGTTGAACTTCTGTAGAGATTCCGTACCCCTCATCGAGCGTAAACTCAAGCTGATCGGGGTTCTTCTTTTTTCGTTTTTTGGGCTTTGGAATGGGGGTAATAAACTCGGCCTGACGGCGAGCCTGTACGACCTTTTGCGTGGGCTGACCGCTGTCATCAAGTTCCCAGTGTTTGGACGGGTAGTCATAAGGCGAATTGAGGATTGGCTGATCAAAAAATGGGTTGGTCATCGTGAAGTGAATTCTTTGCGTCAGTTACGATTGTCCAGGTTCTATGATGATCTGTTGCCCGCATCGGTCCACTGATGTCTGCCCGCAAAACCTGCGAAGTATCCGATACGCGATGGCATGACTTCGGTGTGGTTTGGTTTCGTCGAAGGCCGTCACTGCTCTTGGTGCACCATGGGCAACGCTAGGATTGCGGACGCGTCCGCCACTTTCACGAATGCATTAGGTTTCGGCACAATTTGTCTTCCCATCGGTTCCATTTTGATGCGGCTCGATAGTTTAGCAAACACAAAAGCGAATTGACAGCATCGCTAGTGCCATAAACGCGTGGGATCCTGTGATTTCGTGTCCGAAGTCTTACGGTAAATTAGAAAATTCGCCACCTTGGTTTTTTCTCGGACCGACAAAGGCTTTGGCGGCATTATGGCTAGGGCAACCCGAAAAATTAGCTTTTTCGCTAAATTCGAATTCTCCGATTAGGCACACTCTTCACCACAGAGCATCGTCAACTCTGCGCATGAGGCAAGCAATACGGCGATTCCCCTAAGCGAGACGATGGAAATGCACCAATCGACGACGCCCTTTTGCTTTTCAACGCGACAAAGGTTAGTCTATTACATGCATCTTGATTTATGGGGTTGGTGAACTGAAGCCTTAGTAAATTTCAAGAAACCGTCCCATGGTAAAGATGCTTTTTTCAGATCATAGCCCGTGAGAATCATATTTGTTGAACCTCCGGAAGCTTTGATGGACGGTAAAACGTCGGTCGGAGCAGGCTTGAGCGGTCCATCAAGCGAACCCTGAGGACAGGTAACACGCAAGGCGCTACTGGGATGTCCCCCCGGTTTCCTCCGTTCCCAATGGTTTGCTATCTGCGGAACGCGAAAAATCCCATCCCATGCGTCATAGAAGTTTCAGGACCTTTTCCTAACAAATTCAGCATGAGAACCCCCTTTTGGGGTGGGCATTGAAATTTCCGAAGTACTGCAACAACGATTCGAGCGAAACGATGCGATTACCCCATCCGGAATACCACCGAACCGACCGTATTGGATGGCTACGAGCAGCCGTCTTAGGCGCAAACGATGGCATTGTCTCGACTGCGAGCCTCGTCGTTGGCGTGGCTGCTGCAAATACCGATAGCAGTAATATTCTCGTTGCAGGTGTAGCTGGTTTGGTTGCCGGTGCGATGTCCATGGCGGCAGGTGAATATGTCTCGGTCAGCTCGCAGGCGGATACCGAAAAAGCCGATATCGAAAGGGAACGCAAGGAACTAGCTGCCGACCCCATCCACGAACACGCGGAGCTTGCGGCGATCTACCAAAAGCGGGGACTCGATGCGAATCTTGCGAACCAAGTTGCTGAGCAATTGATGAAACACGATGCGTTGGGTTCTCACGCGCGCGATGAACTAGGAATCTCTGATACTCTCAGCGCTCGGCCGGTACAAGCCGCATTTGCATCGGCGGGGACGTTTGCTGTGGGTGCCGCTATGCCCTTGCTGACGGCGGTCATTACGCCCGAGCAAGCAACGATTCCCGTGGTTGTTATCACTTCTATTCTCTTTCTCGGACTGCTCGGTGGTTTTGGAGCTTACGCAGGCGGAGCACCATGGCTGAAAGCGGCCGTGCGAGTGACTTTTTGGGGCGCTCTGGCAATGGCTCTTACGGCCGCCGTGGGCGCGCTGTTCGGGGCCGCTGTCTAGCCTTCATTTGGGATCGCTGCGGAACCCGCGATCGAGTGAGAGCATTTCGTTCCACTGCGATTCAAGTTGCCCGTATGTTGCGATGTACTAGGTCTGACTTGAGCGCAAACTTGGGTTCTTCAATGATCGGTAACTGTACTGCGCCATTGCGATCGGCACAGAAAAGACTCAATCGGTCAGCAAACCGGCTTCGATGGGTCTCTAACGCTACTTCCGGAGAATTGTTTTGTCCGGATAAGTGCCCTAAGCAAGCCCATTGAAGCTGTGTAGTATCGCAGCCATCGAGTAGCTCGGCAGATTCGTCATTGGAGATATGTCCTCTTTTACCCGCAATGCGATTCTTCAGATGCTGAGGATAGGGGCCCTCGTGAAGCATGGCAGGATCGTAGTTGCTCTCTATCAGAACCGCATCCAAGGTGCTCAGCAGTTTCGGCAACCCCTCGAACACGTGCCCCAAATCTGTCAACAGTCCAAAACGCCGACCGGACTCGATGTCTTCAACAACAAAACAGACTCCTTCGATCGCATCGTGCGGAGTGCGGTACGTTTCGATACGGAGCGATCCGATCTGAAAAGGTCTTCCGGTCACAAAGTAGTTTGGTGCCCCAATGCATCCGGTTGAAGGTTTTGCCCGCGTCGCATTCCATGTTCTCAGGTTTGCGTAAACAGGTAATCCAAACTTGCGGTGGAACACACCCGCACCACAAATATGATCCGAATGCTCGTGCGATATAATCAACGCGTTGCAGTCGCGAATCTCATAACCAAACTGCGCTAAACGGGATTGGGCGGTCGAACCGCTGATTCCCGCGTCAAAAAGAAGTTTTGTATCTCCGCTTCGAACAAAGATACAATTCCCCGAACTTCCTGATTGCAATGAAATGATTTCCATGCAATCAGTTTAACGAATTCGTCGCGATCATGGGGCGAGATAAGAGATGGGTTCCGTGGGACGAAACTCTCCGGTGATATCTCCCGATCTAGCAAATGCTTCTTGACTCTCTAACGCAATGCTCTGCAACCCCTTCTCCGCACCAAAGTCAATTCGCTTCAGATCGACCGCAACCACAAATGGACTCAACGCACTCTCAAAGTAATATACCTTGCGACCATGATCCAACACCGTACGCCAATAGGTTGGAGCAATGTTTGGATGAAGCGGATCTGGGGCACCCCATGGTACCGAAATGTTGCGCATCACACTCATAACCCCAGCAATCTGCCGACGCGGATCTGTCTCTTGATCCCCAAGCCGCTTCAGGTAGTAACTAGCCCGTACAAACCGATCTTCACTCTGGTGCGATCCAGGCAACGTCTTCGCCCCATCAAGTCGCTCCCAGTACTTATTAAGCGTCAACTGCTCCTCGAACACCGGGCTGTTGGTCATGACCTGGTACGAACGATTGTGATGAATCACCGGCTTGCCCGCGATGTACTCGATAACCGCGGAATCACCACTAGCATCGGTTACGGATAGGTGAACCGTTGGATGTCCAGCCCCGCCCGGACCGAAGGTCGATGGCACAATATAAAGCGGGTCTTGCTCAAAGGCTTCGACAACCTGGGCGACCGTCGCATAATTGGTTAAGACATACGTGACCCATGCACCCATAGAGATCCTTGGCTTCGGAGCACTTGGGGCAGCCCCAAAGTCCGCTTCGGCAAGGTACAAAAGGTTGGCTCCCAATCCTTTCTCATTCAGCCCATCAAACACGCCGTCGATCTTTCCTCCCGGTGTCATCGCCCCAGCAGCAACAACCGCCCCATAACGATGCTCCCACACCAGTCCACCTCGTATCCCCTCGGTCTTACCACCTCGTGGCATCAAGTAAAAATGGGTGTTGAAATCATAAGGCCAGTCCATCGATCGTCCGGTAACTACGCTGCCGTCCTTGCCCAGCCATGTCGCCCGAGAGCATGCATTCAGTGGCATGGAAATAATCGGGATAACTAGCGAAGCGATCAACAAAATGGAGATGATGGATTTCTTCATAGGTTTACTCATGGATGAGGAGGAGTGAACGATGGCAGTCGGCGAATTTGCTGCCCGGCTGAATTTCATAAATTCCCTATGAGGGAACTCCTAGTCTAACACCCTAGCATCGAATTGTTCAACCAAAGACCAACGTAGATTTGCATAGAGGTCGACTCGTAAAGTTACTCATGCGCCAGCGATGGCCCGTTGGCATCGCACACTGCAATCACGGTGGCTGAACGGCGGTAGCTGAACTACGATGGCAGAACTACGATGGCAGAAATACGATGGCTACTTCCACGATGCCATCGTTAAGCAACGGACGGATTTTTTTGTGCGCAATGTAAGTAGCGTTAACGATCGACGATCAACAAGCGAATACCTGCTAGATCTAGACTTCGTCGACCGTGCCCGTGCTGTCGGCAAAGTGATCCAGCGGCACACCTAATCGTTGAAGCATCGTCAGATAGAGATTGCTCAATGGCAGATCTTCTCGAGTCGCCTTGTCCTGCCAAGGCTCCCGAGCACCCATCCAAGGCCCACCTTGATAATTGGTGCCGGCCATATTGATGTACTGACCATGCTTGAACCCAAAATTCTTGCCGCCAGCTAGGATCAACGGATAGTTGCGAGACAAATGGAATGCACTTGAAGCTGAACCAAAGAACAATAACGTGTTATCCAACATCGATCCGCTACCTGCTGGTTCAGGCGTTTCCTTCAATCGCGTTACCAATCGACCAAATTCTTCATTCAAGAAACGGCAATAGATACCCAAGTTCTTCCAGCCATCCGGGTTCTTGGTCTCATGTGTCAATTGATGCGCAAGGTTGAATCCCACCGCTCGAGCCAAATGATCGCTCTTACCGACTCCATTCTCGCGACGAATCTGATACGTAGCAACTCGCGCAGAATCTGTTCGGAATGCTAAATAGATTAACTCGAACATAATCTGCAGATACTCGCGCGGCTCGTCCACGGTGAGCTCTAGGTTAAGATGATCCGCATCAATTTTGGGCAACGGAGCGTCCAACCAATGCTTCGCTTTCTCTACTTTCGTCTCAGCCTGCCGAACCGAATCCATGTATTCGTCTAGCTGCTTTCGATCGTCCTCGGACAATAAGGTCCGAAGCGATCGAGCATCGGCTAACATGTCATCGAGCGCACTTCGACTCATCGCTAAACGCTTGGCTGAGTCGGCATCGCTGGTTACGAATAGCTTGTCGAAAATCTGCTTGGGGCGATGTTCGGCCGGAATGGGTCTACCCTGTCGGTCGAATGACATGGTGTGCGCTCCTCGAGCGGTTCCTGTCCCTCCATCGGTCGACATCACTAACGAAGCTAGTCGAGTCTGATCGCCTATCTGATTGGCAAATAGCTGGTCGATCGAAATGGTGTTGACGTATTCCATGTCGCCGGTCCCTGTGGCTGCTGCGGTCAAGAACTGATCCGCATTATTGTGACCATGGACATTGCGTGCGGCCACATGCGAGAATCCCGAGAGCACCGTCAATTGATCGCGGAGCGGTTCGAATGTCTCCATGCATTTGGTGAAGGTGAACTCGCGACCGCTACCATGTGGAAACCAAGCCCAATCCTGGTAAGCTGGATCGTTCGGTAACGGCATCGGAACGCCATCTGCAAAGTAGAAGCTTGCAAAACGCTTTGGATTCTCTCGCGTTGCAGCCCACGACTCGCGGCTAACCAAGGAACCTAACAGAGGCAACGCCAATGCTCTGCCAGTTCCGCGTAGGAATCGTCGCCGATCAATTTGATTTAAATTTACTCTCATCGCACTTTCCTTTGACCGACACGGAAACTCAGCACTGGTTTTGACTACTTCGTCTGGAACAACTCACTGGCAACAATCGCCGAAATCAAAGTCTTCAATCCATCATCACGGCGCCGGACCTTTTCTGCAACTTCCTCCAAGTCCGCTTGATCAGCAAACTTCAGCGACCTACCTAAAGCATACGTCATCAGCTTATGGGTCAGAGCGCTTACAAACTGATCCTGACGATTCTCTAACAAATATCTTTTTAATCCGTCCATCCCTTCCAACCGATAGGAATTCGCAAGCTCACTGGATGCGTCAACTGGCTTCTCGCCGATGTTATCCCGCCATTTACCCAAAGCGTCGTAATTCTCAAACGCAATGCCCCACGGATCTATTTTCATGTGGCAAGCGTAACAAGCTGGATGGTTGCGGTGATCGACTATCCGCTCTTTGAGGGTCATCTTGGCGATCTCAGGATTGGTCAAATCGATTTGTGGTACTGCGGGCGGCGGTGGTGGGGGCGGGTCGTTCAGCAGGCTAACCAAAATCCACTTGCCACGCTTGAGCGGATGCGAATCGGGATAGTCCGCGTTCATCGACAGTACGCCAGCTTGGGTCAGCAATCCACCGCGACGAAAACCATCCTGCACGGGAATTCGTCGAAATTCATTTCCGTAAACATCCCCGATTCCGTAGTGATGAGCCAATCGCTCATTAGCCATGACATAATCGGCATGCAGAAAATTCAAAACGCTTTCATTGTTCCTCAAGACTTCGCTGAAGAGTGCGACCGGTTCATGTTGCATAGCCTCCTTCAGCAAGGGATCAAAGCGCGGCACATGCTGCTGGAAATTCAGGAAGTCAAGCAACTCTAGATCTAACCACTGATGCACAAATTCCTTCGCGAATCGTTGTGAACGGACATCTGCCAACATACGCTCTACTTGCTGCACGAGTGTTTCTGGATCGAGTAGTTTTCCGCTCGTCGCCAAATCGAGCAACTCGTCATCTGGAAGACTACACCACAAAAACATCGATAGTCGGGTAGCTAACTCGCCAGCATTCAGCTTCGTACGCTCCCTGGAATGCGAGTCATTTGCCAAACCCGAACTTGCGCTCAGCCCATCGCTCGAACGATCTTGCTGAGCTTGAACCAAGTATAAAAATTTCGGCGAAGCGAGTACGGTAGCCAGAGTCTCAATGACTGCTTCTTCAAATGTAGTGCTATCTTTGCGGAGCTGGCTAAAGAGTCGCATCTTGTGGTCTAGCTCCTCCGCATCGATGTTTCTACGCCAAGCCCGTCGCATGAACTTGGCAATTACCTCGCGTGCATAAACCATTTCATTGCCGGAGTTTTCACTTTCGAAAAAGATACGGCGATGGGAAGCTGGCGGCCACTGATCGTAGACAGGAGCCTGGACTTCGACGTAATCGATTTCAATATCTCCTGTCGAAGCAGAGCTGTTGACCAGCCGAATATATTCAGAGGGGCTCGGTGTCGCCCCCATCGGTGAGGTTCTTCGCACCGAGTTACGCGGATAGATCTCGCCAAGCGGTATAGTCCACTGATAGAACGCAGCGGCACCCGAAGTCGCTGTGATTACATGATCGAGTTGACTTACTCGCATCAAAGCACGACCCTCGTTGCTAGCTTGCCAGCCAAAATGCAATTGCAAACTTGGCGGAGCAAGCGATTCATTCGACCCTCGATTGGCTCGTACACGAACCAGCAGCGTACCTGTATCCGGCAATTTGTTTCCCAGTTCGATATTCAACCATTTGCCAGTCGGGATAACCGCGATTTGCTGAATACTCGATGGTGGTGGCTCCAGATTTTCTTTGGGAGCGATCGCATATTTCGCTTCGTAATACTCCCAATGCGAGGCGGCAATGCGACCGGTATCTAAGTTGCGGAAGTAGGTTTGAGGCAGGGGCTTGGTAAAACTTTGCTCAAGCTTTTCTAGCTCGGCTTTTAGCTTAGCTTCGTCCTCTTTATGCTCTTTTCGAAGCTTCTCTATTTGTTGCTCTTGCTTGGGCCATTCAAGTCGAGACAAATCTTGCATGGGTATTCCCCACGAGATCCTCGCAGGCTGCTCTCCTTGAACCGTCGCACGCTCGAGAGCTTGTCGCGACAATCGATGAAAGGTTTCCAGTTGCGTTACCGACATCCCCAGTTGATCGGCGGTGTTGCGAAATCCTTCCGATGATTTCGCTTCAGGAGGTAGGTCTTTAGCAAAATCCCATGGTAGTCCGAGCAAGTCTTGCATCGCATAATTGAATTCGTAGCGAGTCATTCGTCGAAATACGGATTGCGATGCCGATTGTCTTCGCGCGATCGAGGCCGCGTGTAACTCGGAAGATAGCCAAGTCATTAAGTCGGTGCGCTGTTGATCGGTTAGTGAGGGGGAATCAGATGGGGGCATCTCCCCTTTACTTACCACTGCAAGAATCTCCGTCCACCACTGAACATCTTTGCCAACATGCAAATTGGAATCGAGCGTGTCGATGCGGACATTGCCCTCTTGTGTTTCAGGCCAATGACACTCAACGCATTTATCTTTTAGGATTGGAGCAATCGTCGCTTGGAACTCTTCCAGCTTGGGTTCGGGTAGCTTTCCCAACTCGCTTGTTGAATTACCTAAGGACGGCGTATCGACTGCGCCTGAAACCAAGAACTTCGATCGACTTCGGCCAATGGATTTTAGTTGCTCAAGTGATTGCGATCCGCTTTGAGTTGTGTTTGCGACACCCTCTCCATCATCGGCGAGCAATGGCTTAGGTGTGTTGAAAAAACACAACCAAACAACCATCCAGCGCAAAACAATCCGCCAACGCGAAACGCGATTCGACCATCCTGTCCTTTTGCTAGAGGTGTGGAACGGCATCTGCTGCGAGAAGCCGCATACTCGAGAATACGATCCAATTTGGAATGACGTCTGTTTTAGCATCAAGAACCTGTATTCGAAAACAGTGAGCTGTCGGTTAGCTTATTCGAACAAGTGGTTTGAGGTGGGATATTTAAGCGGTGAGGGAATGCATCAAGACGCTTTCAGGTGTGTTTAGTCATTGTAAACGCAGCCAGCCTGTGGTGGGAGTCTATTCGTAACCCGTAAAGTAACCCGACGTGTCAACGAGGAACCGGCCGTTTACCCAGGGCGTTGCCCTGGGCTATCACATTGTGCCCCTGTGGGGCGGAAGACCGGTGCGTCGTTGGGGCCAAAGACCGGTGTGTCGGGGTTATTTGTTTTTAACCCCAACGGGGTGAAAGGAGAAATCCCAGGGCAACGCCCTGGGTCCGGATACGAATTGGATACGCAAGCCCTGAAGGGGCGGTATGAGGGTGCGCGCGGTATGCGTTGATATTGTTGATGGATGGCGATGATGTTGGGTGGGCGCGAAATGGATTTGGCGTTGGGGTTCGCGAGGTACATGCCGCCCCTTCAGGGCTTGGGGTTGTTATCGGACCGTTTACCCAGGGCGTTGCCCTGGGCTGTCACATAGTGCCCCGTTGTGGCGGAAGACCGGTGTCTCGTTGTGGCGGAAGACCAGTGCCCCTTTGGGGTCAAAGACCGGTGCGTCGAGGTAATTCGTTTTCAACCCCAACGGGGTGACGGGAGAAAGCCCAGGGCAACGCCCTGGGTCCGCAAACGAATTAGATACGCAAGCCCTGAATGGGCGGTATGAGGGTGCGCGCGGTATGCGTTGTCGTTCAATACTTAAGCTAAACCTAACAACCGTTTACGCTACTTACGCTAAGCCAAAACAAGCTCATTCCGCTGCTGCGAACCAAAGAAAAACGACCGTGATTTTGGTCACGGTCGTTTGATGTTGTTCAGGTCGCGTGGTTGAAGTACATCGCGACAAGCAAATGCGGGAGACTATCGCAGCGAAGCGATCTTGTTGGATTGAACTTCGGTTCCTTGCTCTTCAGCAAAGGTAAAGCTCATCTCCAACTTGTCACCACCGATTAGACGAATGGTCTTTTCTTTGGTGGTCCCGTTATGAGTGACTTGAATCTTGTAGTCTTCCCAAGCTTCTCCGGTCTTGAGTTGCTTGGTGCGGTACACACGGGTCGATCCGTCGCTCTTCGTAGAGTTGTTGGCCAACACGACCTTTGCTCCTTCAGGAACATTCAACGTCAACGTGGTTTCGACTGGATCATCGCTGACCGAAGGGTCAAAGACTACCGATTCGGAACTGCCAGGTCGCGCAATGATCGTCTTGGTTTGCGTTACTTCCTTGCCGGCAACTTCGTAGCTAGCTTGGATCTCAAAGCGATAAGCATCCTTTGTGTCGAGATCGCGACTGACGAATCGACGGGATGATCCACTCGATGTCGTTGCATTTCCGTTGACGAAGACTTTTGCGTCGCGTGGAACTTCAACCATCAATTGAACTTCTGTTGCCGCAACGCTTTCGAACGACGCGCCAGCGCGGTTCGAAGCGATGGTTTGCCCACCGAGCAACGATTGATTGCTGCTGCCAAAGGTATAGCTAGGAACTTCGTATCCCGAGTCGCTCGAGCCGTATTCGTAAGAAGGAAGATATCGACCGGAGCTGTAGCCACTCGAACCACCGCCACTCGATCCACTTCCGGAATAGCTTCCGCCCGAAGATCCGCCGCCAGAGGATCCACCGCCGGACGAGCCATAGCTGCTAACTCGGTATCCGCCGGAGCTTCCGCCAGATGAACCGTAGCTTGATACTGCCGATGGGTAGTAACCGGATGATCCGCCGCTCGATCCGCCACCACTCGATCCCCAACGGGCTGCGTGCCGCGCATGCTTGGCTGCAATGTGTGTGTGAATCTTTTGGTGCAAGCGGCGCAGGGGACCTACATGGCCACCGGAAGAACCACCCGAGGAACCGTACGATACAGCGTACCCACCACTCGAGCCATATCCGCCACTCGAGCCACCACTTGATCCGTATCCACCGCTCGAGCCGTGCCCGCCATGCGAACCGAAGCCCGCCATGACTTCACCCCCGAGGGTAGCAGTTGCCAGGGATACTAACGTTGCCAACAACCATCGCTTCATCATCTTGTCCTCGATGCTCCTGAATGCTCGTGATGCGTTCCACTGTAGATGCACAAACGACTCCGTTTCGACGCTTGAAAGCGCCGAGGAGTTCCTTGAGAATAGACGAAACGCTTGGTAATTCAAGCAGTCTAGGTAAGATTTGCGGGGGTATTGCCCATCGCGCTTCGGACGGCTTGCAAAACCCTCGACTGCACATCGGAGAATTCGCCTTCGAGAAACGCCCCTGCAGCGGCTCGGTGGCCACCACCTGCGAATTGCCGTGCAAGCTCATTGCAATCGACATGGCAGCGGGAACGGAAGGAAATCTTGAACCCACCCTTGAGCTGCTCGATGAAAATGACCGCAACTTTGGTCCCTTCGATCGCAAGGGTCAGATTGATCGCGTCCTCGGTATCGCTTGGCAATGCACCCGATTCGGCGAAGTCTTCTTTGCGCACAAAGGTATGAACCAATTGGCCTTGGCATTCCGAAACGGTGCGTGCAAGAATTCGGCCTCGGAGACGTACTCGTCCGATGGTATCTCGCTCGAAAAGATCGCCATAGATGGTCGAAGGAGATGCTCCGCTATCGACCAATTCCGCGATGACCCGGTAAGTGGAGCTTGTAGTCGACGCAAATCGAAACCAGCCGGTATCGGTTGCGATCGCCGCATAAAGGGCGTTTGCCATGTTTTTGGTGATCGGAACCCCAGCTTCTTTCGCACAAAGAGTCACCAAGTGACCCGTCGCCTCAGCACTGGTGTCCTTGAAAAACTCAGCTCCGAGATCGTCTTCTCCAACGTGATGGTCGATGACAAGCTTTCGGCCTGTGAATCGACGCAAGACTTCTGCCATGGGGCCGAGTTGTGCCCAAGCGCTCGTATCGAGGACGATCAAACAATCTCCTTCGACTTCATCTGGCGAAATGCTTTCACCAAGCACCCGGATATTCTGTCGCGGATCGAGGAAAGCCAACGCTGGTGGAGTTGGATGGCCGTTGACGATCGTGACTTGTTTGCCCATCGCCTCCAGAATTCCCGCCATGCCAATTTCGCTCCCTAGTGCATCGCAATCGGGCCGGATATGGCTGGTCAAAATAAAACGACGGTGCGAGCGGAGGATCGGAATCAAACGGTCCCAAGCGAGTGACATGTTGGTGGATTTCTAAATCAAGTGCCAGAGGGTTGCAGACGAACCATGCCGGAAAAAAATGGTGTGGAGTAGGGGATTACTATACTCCAAAGTTCCCCAGGGTTCGACGCGTCCTATCCTGGATTGGGGAGGAACCGGAATTTTCCTAGTTTTTTTCCGGGTAATAGCACCGGCCACCGCCGATTTCCTCGGCCTTCAGCTTTCTTGGCCACAAATCGCCTAGTGTTAAATCGCCTGGCGTTCGCGCCCAAGGGTGTCAGCGGTCGCCTTCAAATCCGGCGTCGATCGTCCAGCGTCGCAAGAGAAATCGATTAAGAGCTTCGACAGATAGAAACAAAACGATCCCCAACAGGGTGCATGCGGCGATGGCCCCCATCAATTCGGCGGTCCTCAAGTTCGCTTGCATGGCATTCATGATCGTTCCTAATCCATCGTATGCTCCGGAGTTGGCGACAAATAACTCCCCCACGATCGCACCGATCACGGCCAAACCACCGCTGATCCTCAAACCTTGGACCAACGAAGGAACCGCTGAGGGAATCCGCAGTTTCGTCAACATGGTCCAACGGCTTGCTCCCTGCAAGCGAAACAAGTCCAAGTGATTGCTATCGATCGAAAGCAAACCGCTTGTGACGTTCGAGATGATCGGAAAGACACTGATAATACTCGAGACAAGAACGACAGTTCGAAATTCGAGTCCTGACCAGATGATGAGCAACGGAGCGATCGCAACGATGGGGACGGTCTGAAGAAACAATACGTATGGATAAAGTGCGGTGCGAATCCAAGCGGATTGGCTGAAGAGCATCGCGACAAGCGTTCCTATCACAGCGCTGCACAAAAGTCCTAAGAACGCTGCCTGAAATGTCACCCAAGCGCCACGAATCAAGGGAATGCGTTCGGCCCACATCCCTCGCAATACCGCATCGGGCTTAGGTAGGACAACCGCTGGGACTCGAAAAAAGTCGACAGCGAAATGCCATGTGCACCCAACGACGCAAAGAACAAAAAGAGGTGCGAGAATCCTAGCTATTAAAGGGGCTTTGTTCATTCCGCACTCCGCATCAACGAGCTGCTTACTCGCCCGTAGCAATCGGCAAACTCAGGGCTAGATCGCATCGCAGCCGTCCGAGGAAAGGGCAAGTTGATTGAGATCTCTTCGCCGATGAGACCACGGCGAAACACGGCGATGCGGTGACTCAAGTAAATCGCTTCTGCAATGTTGTGCGTGACAAACAACATCGTGCATCCGGTGCGCTGTGCGATCTGCAATAACAAGTCATTGAGTTTGGAGCGAAGCATGTCATCAAGGGCAGCGAACGGCTCATCGAGCAGTAGCAACTGCGGTTCGGTGATCAATGCCCGCGCAATCGACGCTCGCATTTTCATCCCACCAGACAACTGACTAGGTTTCTTAGTCCAATCCGATTCGCTAAATCCGACCAAGTCCAACACATGTTTCATCCGATCGGTTAGTTCCGACTCGGCGAAGTTCCTTCGGATCTCCCAAGGTAGCTTTACGTTCTGCCAAACCGTTCTCCAAGGAAGTAATGCCGCCTCTTGGAAAACAAATGCGAGCTTGCTCTGAGCCTGAGCAACTTGAGCACCAAAGACTTTTACACTTCCACTATCAGCCTTGGATAATCCAGCGACCACCTTCAGCAAAGTGCTTTTCCCGCAGCCGCTCGGCCCAAGCAACGTGACGATCTGCCCCGGCTCGACACTTAAACTAAGCCCATGCAGAACCTTCTGCACCGACTTGCCTCGCCGGAACAAAACTTCTACCTGTTCGCACTCAATCGCCTTTTGAACCACCGACGTTAACTCCAGTCCTACCTATTGAGCATTGCAAGCGAATTCTCTTGTTTCAGCTCACCCCGAGAATCGACGCATCCATTACGCGATTCCAAGCTGATATGCCAAGCTGTTGTACCAAGTTTCTAGAAGTCGCATTGTGGGCTCGTTCATTGTACTCCTAGAGCAATCCCCTCTAGAACCCCGCCTGGAAATGCAAAACGACGAAAGGCGGGAGAATTAATTCCCCCGCCTTCGCGTCTTGGTTTGAAGCGTTCTTATGTCTGTAGCTGGCCAGAACTGAATTCCATTTCCTGACGTCGTGCCCTCAGGTCATGGTGTCGAACGCCTGTGCATTCGAAAAAGCTCTAAGCTTGCGAGACTTTGGTTTAGTAAGGACTCGAAGCCCCGGTATCAGGATCACCACACATGTGGAAGTGATTATGGTCAATGTAGATGACTTCTACACACTCGTTGTCTTCGAGCGTATATGGAACAGGCCATCCGTTGATCGTGCGTTCTTCGAAGTACACGGTGCACTTGTAGTGTGCGTGGTGCAACTGAGCGAAGCCGATCAAGGGGACGAATCGTGGATCGTCGATGTAGTCGGCGATCTTCTCTTTAACGATCCGTACTTTGTTCCGTTGCTTCTCATGCAAGAATGGAACACCACCGCGGATTGGGCGAGCACGCTCCAAAGCATGGATCACTTCGTCGTCGCTCGGTGGATCGATAGCAGCGATCGTTCCCCCACGAGTAATCGGGCCGAGAATCGGAACCCGTGCATACCTCTCGTGGATATGGAACTGAACTTCCTCGCTATCCTGCATGTATGGCGTGATAGGAATCGGAACCCCAAAAGGCCCAAGACCCATATTCGATAGGTGTATGCAACCGGTCTGCGTCGAGGCGGTCGCAACCAAAATCATCCAAAGTGCTGAGTAGAGACGCTTGCAGGACATCGAATTATACCCTTCTTGTGCTATGACGATCAGACTCGTCGAACAACAAGAGTTTCGGCGTTAGCCTAGATAAAACTTGCGGGTTTTTCCGTGTGCAACCAAAATTCTTGATCTAGCAATTGCAACGCATTTTGCGCATCTTCACTATCCCGCCAAGCTCTTACCCAACTTCTTGCCCCAACTAGCGTCGCTAGCGATTTTCATCTCCCAAATCGCAAGTCGAACGAACATCAATCGCCTGCAATCACAAGCCGATATGGACGCGGCCGCAACATTGCTTTATTCCATCTTGTATCGCAAGCCCTGAGCCTAACACCCAATAACTTGGGCCTCGTCCTATCAGTCCGAATTCAGCGAAGTCAGTTTCCTACCTAAACCGTAGCTAACCCAGTGATAGCATTTCAATCAGATTTCATTGATCGCTCGGAACGAAACGGACCTGTCTGGATCTTCGTCGGCAATCGTTCTGCGATAAACGGCGTCTTGCAACTATTCAACCGTGCAAGTGTCGTTGCTATTGCGATCATCTGCGTCTTAAGCAGCGGCTGCACGCAACTTAGACCGCAACCCATGCCCTACCGCTATGGTACAGAGCAGACGTCGCTATTGCCCCAAGATTCACTACTTAGCCCACCAGTCCTCATCGGCGGACCAGTTCCCGTTATGGATCGCTGGGAAAAGCTCCTTCATAAACCAGCGGAAGCTTGGGACAGTTGGCGCAGTGAACTTGCGAACCGTCAGATCTTGCCTAAGTCCAATTCTCGAAAATCAACGCAACAAGACGCACTTCTAGCCGCGATCGCTTACCTGGAAGAGAACGACTTGCACCAAGTCGTCGTCGAAGCCCATCATTACGATCCGATGGAGCAATGGAAACGTCTCGAAGCGAATGCCGACATTCACCCTTTGTGGAAATACACCGACGGAATCGCTCGCGTGTGCACTTACAGCATGTTCCCTTCAAGGCTCTACCGGACCGATTCGTACAATCCGTATACACGAACACTCTCGATCAATTCAGACAATCCGGCGAGCGCTATTTATGAAGCAGCCAAGGCCAAGGATTTCGCAAAAGCTTCGTGGCCAGGGGCTTATGCTGCCACCCGCTACGTACCGTTCGTTCCACTCGGTCAGCAAGCGATCGTCAGCAACGACGCGCTGCATTATGCAAAAGTGCAGGATGACCAGCGACTTGAGAATTCCATGGTGGTACACACCTATTCAACTCTCGCCGGCTCAGCGTTTCTCGGGGGTTCGACGCTAGTCCCCGAGGTCAACGATATCCCATTTGTATCCGCACCCGTAGCCCGCATTACCGGTTCGGCTACCGGTGCCATCGCAGGTCAATTGATGACCGATCGGAATCCAAACTCGACTACACGTCTGGCGGAACGCGAAGCGCCTGACGCAAATATCAACGCGAACATCCGCAGATAATCAACCGCGAGCAGCGACCGTTAGGGATCGCAGTACTGGAAGATAAAATCAATGCCGTAGGGGCGGCCAGACATGGCCGCCCCTACGGATACGTGCCCCTACGGCTATGTGTTAGCAGAGTCCAATGCAGGGCCCGAATCGCAAATCCTATTGGCCACTGTTTTTACTCAATGGCCTCTTTAGGATCTTACTGTCCAGCGTCTTACTCTTCAGTGTCTTACTCTTCAGTGTCCTGATCGCTTGAAGATTTCAACGCAGCCGTTCCCTTTGCAGTCGATTTCTTGGTTGTACTCTTTTTCGCAGCGCTCTTTTTGGTCGCAGCTTTCTTTGTGGCGCTCTTCTTGGTAGCACCCTTTTTAACGCTGCTCTTTTTGCTGGTGGTTGCGGATGCTAATTCTGCATCTGAATCACCATCGTCTGAACCAACATCGTCGTCAGTTTGTGCGCTGGACTTCTTCGCTCCCGACTTTTTGCTGCCGGACTTCTTGCTAGCCCCTTTTTTCGCAGCACCGGATTTGGCTGTCCCTTTGTTCGCAGCACCCTTCTTCCCCTTCTTCTTCGACGGCCCTGCTGCCGCCCTTGCTTCTAGCAGAGAAACGGCTTGTTCGAAGGTAAGCTCATCCCCTGAAAGGTCTTTCGGAAGCGACGCGTTGGTCTCACCATCGGTCACATACAAACCGTATCGACCGTCGCGGAGTTCGATCGCTTTTCCTGTAACGGGGGATACTTCAAGTGTCTTCAGTGGCGGTGCAGCCACACCTCGCCCTTGCCCGCGAGTCGGTTTCGGTTGCGCGAGAATACCTAAAGCTTGCTCTAGGGTGATCTCAAGGAGTGGGTACTCCGCTGGGATCGATCGCGAATCGCTACCGTGTTTCAAGAACGGACCGAAGCGTCCTTGGGTGGCGATGATCGGTTCACCATCGTCGGGGTGATTCCCAAGATTCCTTGGGAGTGAGAGAAGTTTCACGGCGAGATCGATAGTCATCGCTTCGGCAGCAACACCTTTAGGCAACGAAGCATTTTTCTTTTCTTCGTCGTCGGCTGCACCCATCTGTACGTAAGGGCCGAAGCGTCCTTGTTTGATGAAAATAGGCTTGTTGCTGACAGGGTGAAAACCGAGAGGTTGCTCCGCGCGCTCTTGCTTCTCGAGAAGCTCCAGAGCTACTTCGAGTGTCAGTTCATCCGGAGGCATATCCTCAGGGATGCTGGCTCGTTTTTCACCACGTTCGATATAAGGTCCATAACGTCCGATACGCACGAATACTTGATTTTGCGAATCGGTCTCTAGAAAGCTTGCTCCAGAGGTCACATCGCCGTTTTCAGGCTCGGATTCGTAGGATTTAAGTGGGTATGAACAAGCCGATCGCGGGTCGATTTCGGCAACTTTTTGTTCGAGAAGTGGCTTTAGACCGATCCCCCCCGGCGCAGCTTCTGCTTCGTTGACATCATCACCGAAATAGAATTCCTGAAGGTACGAAAGGTTCTCCCGTTCGTTGCGGCTGATCTGGTCGAGATAGTCTTCCATCTCTGCGGTGAATTGATAGTCAACCAACGAATAGAAATGGTCTTCCATCAAGCGGATAACAGCGAAAGCGGTCCAGCTCGGAACCAACGCATTACCTTTTTTGAACACGTAATCGCGGCGAAGGATCGTATCGATAATCGACGCATAAGTACTTGGCCGGCCGATCCCGCGCTCTTCGAGCGCTTGGGTCAACGACGCTTCGGTGAATCGTGCGGGTGGCTGGGTGGTATGCGAGAGAGGATCAAGCTTGTTGAGCTTGAGTTTTTCCTCAGGTTGAACCGTTGGCAACAAGCGTTCTTTTTCTGCCAATTCCGCTGCTGGATCGTCGCTTCCTTCCACATAAGCTCTCAAGAAACCTTCGAATTCAATCGATGTTCCTGTAGCTTGGAAAACAGCGTCCGCAGCTTGGATGCTCATCACAACGCGGCGTTTGCGAGCATCGGCCATTTGCGATGCAACCGTCCGCTTCCAGATCAAATCGAAGAGTCGGAATTGATCATAATTAAGTTCCCCGCGGAGGGTTTCCGGAAGTCGGAATGTGTTGCCTGCAGGCCGAATCGCTTCGTGAGCCTCTTGTGCGTTTTTCACCTTCGTCGCGTAGCTGCGTTCCGAATCATAAAGGAATTCGTTTCCGTACTGCGAACGAACGAGATTGCGAGCTGCCGCCACGGCTTCTTTCGATAGCGTGGTCGAGTCGGTACGCATGTAAGTGATATAGCCGTTTTCATACAAGCTTTGCGCGATTCGCATCGTATCGCGAGCCGTTAACCCGAGCTTGCGGTTGGCTTCCTGTTGCAAGGTACTCGTAGTAAATGGAGCTTTGGGCCGCTCCGTGTACGGTTTAACTTCGATGCTGGTGACAACGAATGGGGTATTCTCAAGTCGACTCGCAAGCGTTTCAGCTCCGGCGCGATCGAGCTGCAACAACTGCGGATCTTTTAACTTACCGGTGCTTGCGTCGAAGTCCTTCCCGCTCGGAATGCGGCGAGAAGCGACGCTGACGAGCATCGCCGAGAACGATTCTCCAAGCCCAGTTCGCAAGTGAGCTTCGAGGTCAAAGTACGTTGCATTTCGGAAAGCCATTCGGTCCCGTTCGCGTTCGACGATCAACCGGACGGCGACGCTCTGAACGCGACCTGCGGATAGGCCCGGACGCACTTTCTTCCACAACAAAGGCGAGACATCGTAGCCGTAAAGCCGGTCGAGAATCCGCCGAGTCTCCTGAGCTTTGACCAATCCTTCGTCGATCTCGCGGGTCGAAGCCAGTGCGCTTTGAATCGCTTCGCGGGTGATTTCGTGGAACACCATCCGGTGAACGGGAACCTTCGGCTTGAGAACCTCTCTCAAGTGCCACGAAATCGCTTCCCCTTCGCGGTCTTCGTCCGTCGCGAGATAGAGGTCTTTAGCATCCTTGAGGGCAGACTTAAGAAAATTTACATGTTTCTTTTTGTCGGCTGGAACAATGTACAGGGGCTCAAAGTCCTGCTCGACGTTTACCCCAAGGCTAGCCCAGGGTTGGGATTTGAATTCCGCAGGGACTTCTTTCGAGCCCCCAGGTAGGTCCCGAATGTGACCGATCGAGGCTTCGACCTGGAAATCGCTCCCAAGGATCTTGGAGATCGTCTTCGCTTTCGCTGGAGATTCGACGATTACTAGGGACTTCTTTTGACTCATGGGGACTGGTTGCTTTTCGGTGATTAAAAAGGCTAAAAGACCTCCGCCGGGAATGGCGTTGTGATCGAAGGGTTGGCACTCTGTCAAGCCCCCGGACTCGGAAGTTTAGGTCCCTTGAGTCGAAAAAATGGGGCTTTGAAAGGCGGATTCCTGGGGGGAAGCGATTCAGTAGTGCGATTGCGTCGAATGCGGGATTTCCTACAATCCACCAATTGAAAGGCCCTCGTAGACGGCTGAGAAGGTAACTGCGGCTGAGGATGCTGCAGGTTGGAATTCCGCGTCGTAACGACCCAAGGAAAAAATTTTTTATGGCAAGTCCCTTTACGATTTTTCGGAAGAATCAGCGGCTATGGATGGCAGTAGCGGTTCTGATTGCAATTCTTTCCTTCGTTGTCGCACCGATGCTGCAGTCCTTCACCGGCTCCGGCCCGGTCGTCGGGCGTAAAGACGCCTTGGCAACTGCCGCCTCGTGGTCCGGAGGTAGCCTCTCTCGCGAACAACTCGAAATCGAACTCTCCGAATTGTCGGTGGCTAATACATTCCTGAGAAAGCTCGGGATGGATGTCCGGGACAAAGGTGGATTTCCACGCGTCCCCGAAGTTCGCCCAGATTTTTCTCTCGTCGGAATCTCACCAGCCGGTGATCCGGGATTGATCCTCGAAAGAAAACTCCTGGCCGCAGAAGCTCAACGCTTGGGGATCCATTTCGACGATCAAGCCGTCACGACATTCCTTCAACGATTCGTCGACGGAAAGCTTTCTGGAGATCAAATTCAGAAATCCCTCCGCGAAGTCTCCGGCGGTCGAATGACTTTGACCGACTTCAATCGCTTGATGAAAGAAGAATTAGCCAAACAAGCCATGTTGCGTGTAGCTAACAGTGGCAAACGCTACGAAGAGCGGGTCAACTCCCAAGGCTTACCCACTTCGATTCTCAATCCACCAAGCAAGAACTGGCAATATTTCGTTCGGTTCAATCGCCAAGCCTCCATCGAAGCCTTTCCGGTTTTCACCAAGGATTTCGAAGCGGCTGTCACCGGAACTCCTACGGATCGCGAACTTCGAGATCTTTTCGAAAAAGGAAAATCGACCACGCGCATCTCGCAGCCAATCGCCACCGAGCCGGCCTTCATGACCCCTCAAATGGCGAACTTCGCTTACATCTCTTGCGATATCGATAAGATCATCGAAGAAGAAAAAGGAAAGATCGCCGAAGACATCCTTCGAGCTGAATACGATCGTCGCGTCAAAGAAAAGCAATTCGATGTTCCGCTAACGCCGGAAGAAAAGAAAGCTGCTGAAGAAGCAAAGAAAGCCACCGAAGGGGCTGAGGCAGAAGTAAAGGCGGACGCGGAAATGAAGCCGGTCACTGACCCGGCAACTCCAGCTCCAGCAACTCCAGCTCCAGCAACTCCAGACGATACGCCACGCCCGCCTACTCTGGAGAATCCAGCAACCGAGCCGCCAACTGCTGAGCCAGCTCCAGTTACTGAACCAGCACCAGCAACTGAACCGGCACCAGCAACTGAACCGGCACCGGCTACTGAACCGGCACCGGCAACTGAACCGCCTCCAGCGCAGTCCCAAGTTCCGGCAAAACGCAACGAACAATTGCGATTGGTCTCGTACCAAGACCCTGCACCTGCTGCCGAACCTGCACCGGCTACAGAGCCTGCACCGGCTACAGACCCTGCACCTGCTGCACCGCAAGAGCCTGTACCTGCCGCAGAACCTGCACCTGCTGCCGAATCTGCACCGACTGCGCCGCAAGAGCCTGCACCGACAACAGAGCCTGCTCCAGCAACCGCTACTCCGCCTGCAGTTCAACAGCCCGCTGCTGAGCCAACTCGTACGCAAAGCTTCGAAGAAGTCAAAGATCGCATCGCGCGTGAAATGGCTGCCGGAACCGCTTTTAAAATCCTTGATCAACGTATCAATGAAATCCGAGATCAAATGGAAATCTATTCGCAAAACCGACGAGCTTGGGAACGAGCCGTGCTCGAAAAAGACAAATCGATCTCTGAGCCCGAGCAAGTCAATTTGCAAGAACTGGCTGATAAATACGGATTCGCCTTTCAAGAAACCGGTCTTAAGGATGTCCGGAGCATAGCGAGTCAAGACATTGGACAATCGCGAATTTCCCGTGGAATTCGGATGCAACAGATTCCATTCCCTGCGTTGATCCAAGTCCCACCAGGGACCCCGGAAGCAGACAACTTGGGTGACTTGTATGTTCCATTGCAAAGCATGGCGCTGTTGAACCGATATATATTCTGGAAAACGGAGCACACCGAAGCCAGCACGCCATCGTTTGAAGCTGCGAAAGAGGAAGTGATCAAAGTTTGGAAAGCTCAAAAAGCAGCTGAGTTAGCCGAAGCGAAAGCTAAAGAGTTAGCCGCCAAAGTTGGGACTTCCTCGCTGGTCGAATCGCTTGAAAACGAAACCGACCGTGCTCTTGTCCAGCGTCCAACGCCCTTTACATGGCTCAATTCGCTGGTAGCGAACTTTGATATTCAACTTAGCACCATCGATGGACTGAAACCAACCGATGGAGCGTTCATGGAAAAGATCTTTAGTGCGGCTCCAGGTTCGACCATCGTTGCTACCGATGCTGCCAAAGAGATTTACTATGTGGTCAAGGTTCAAGGTTTCAATCCGACCGAAGATGACTTGATGGCCCGCTTCTCAACAGCTCCTACCACGGCAGGCGTGCAAAACGTCTCGACGTTGGAAAGCAACAGTTCGATCAGCGGATGGTTCTCCACCTTGCAAAAGCAATTGGGATTCCAGTCTCGCTAAGCTTTCTAATCTCGCTAGGCAGTGGATTGAACATGATTCGCCTTCACAAGGTTGCCCCGAGTGGAACGATCCTCATAGATGCTCCATCGAGTTGCAATGCACTGACCAGAGAAATGGTCAGGCAGCTCCTCGATGCGATCTCGGATTTCCACCAAGATAAAAGTATCCGGGGGATCATCCTCAGCAGCAAAGGGGAACACTTTTGCTCAGGGATCAACTTGAAGGAGTGGCATGAGACTTCCCAGAGTCGCAACGCACAATCGCAATGGCAAGAGATCGCCGACGAGCTACAGGAGTTAGTCGAAGCACTGCTTCGATTGCCCAAGCCAGTTATCGCTGCGATCGACGGTCCTGTGCGTGGTTTTGGAGTTGCTTTGGCTTGCGCAGCGGACTTGGTGGTCGCAAGTTCGCGTGCTGAATTCTCCGCACCCGCTCCAAAGATCGGGCTCGTATCCGGCTTGTTAACTCCGCTGATTACCTTTCGTTGCGGTGGATCAACCGCCGCGAGGATCTTGCTCGGGCGTGAGACCTTGCAGGCCCCTGAATTGCATAGGCTCGGCATTGTCCATCGTTTAGTCTCATCGGATCAAATCTGGGCTGCTGCACACGATTGGATCGGCAACATCGCCGAAGGTTCAGCGGACGCGGTAGGACTAACAAAACGACTTCTCAACGAGATGATCGGTGAGTCATTGATGATGCAACTCTCCAGCGGATCGGCGATGATGTCCACTGCCGCAAACACCGAGTCGGCCGTGGAAGGCATGCGTGCCTTTGTCGAAAAACGTCCACCGAAATTCCTGTAATACCTCCCAAGTGATTCGCTTCCGGTTTTCTGGCATTTCATCGCCAAAACCTAAATAGACGGATTGTCGCACATCAAGTATTGCGTTTCCCTACTGTTCATCCTTCTGCTATAATTCAGACGGAGGGTGGTCAGACAGATTTCTCCCGGCGTTAAAGACGCTTACCGAAACTGTGGACCTACGCATATTTAATTTACTGATCAGATTCAAGCGGTATGTCGTAGCGGCAACCTTGCTCGCGTTCGTTGCTTGCCTTGTACCTTGGCTATCAACATCTCTATCGTCCGGCAGCTCGGATCGCCTAGTGGGTTCGCAAGAAGATGAACCGAAAGCGGATCCCTATCCTTGCGAAGGTGGGCATTGCGGATGTAGGACTGCCGAAAGATGTTGGACGAGCTGCTGTTGTAAAACTCCGGTGGAGCGGGAATTGTGGGCAAAGCAGCGAGGGATCGTCCCGCCATCTTACGCAGTGCGTCCGAAGTCGTTTTCTGAGGAGCAACTACTTGGAAGAAGACAGGCGACCCCCAAGGTGGGCGTAACCACAAAGGCTTGTTGTAAAAGGAGTTCTTCGGATCTTGGCTACAAGGAGCTGTCTTGCAAGGAACGGAAACCCGGACAGAAGGTTTGGCTAGGGATCGCTGCGGCGAAATGCCAAGGGGGCAGTTGGGATTTTTTGCAAATCGTATGGATGCCTACAAATGTTGAGGCGTTCGAATTACCTTTCCTGGCGATCGCGGCGCGTGGAATTGAACCACTGCGAATAATAAGTCCAGAGGCTCCGCCAGAACCTCCGCCTCCGAAATCTCTGCGTTCGTAGGTACTGCTACTCGATTTGCATTCGCTTTGTTGAAGTAATTGGCCCTTTTGCGCGGTCCGAGCTTGCACGCTTTTGACCATCGTTCTGATCACCCTCCAAATGAGAAGAGCAGGTGTCTCAAGCGTGCACAACTTGGATCGACTGCATACTCCGCTTAGCCACGATGCAACGATCTGATCAAAGCGGATGCTGCATTTGAGAGATATTTCAATTTGAGCAGCAGGTCCTTCGTTTACCCAACCTCGTGAACTATACACACCGCATTATCCGGTTTTGCCTGTGCGCGGGTGCTACAAACCGATCCTTCAATTTATTTTTTGAAACCACGATACGAAAATGAAATCACAACATCAATCACTCCGTTTCCGCCAGGGTTTTACGCTCGTCGAATTGTTAGTAGTTATCGCTATCATCGGCGTTCTTGTTGGATTGCTACTACCTGCTGTCCAAGCTGCTCGCGAAGCAGCACGGCGGATGAGTTGCTCCAACAACATGCATCAGATAGGACTTGCATTGCACAACTACGAATCCGCCTTCAAAAGACTTCCATCGCTTTACGGTATCAATAACTCAAATGCTGGGAACTTTTCCGTTCAAGCTTCATTGCTTCCCTTTTTTGAAAACAGCAGCTTACACTCAATGCTGGACTTCAGTAAAAGAATGCAAAATGGATGTTGTCCGGGTACCCTAACTGCTGAATTTGTTGAACCAGCAAAAACAGTCCTTTCTTTTTATCGATGCCCAAGCGACAGTGGCCCTGATGTCTTTGAGGTTGTAACCCTTAGCGGATCGGGGCCTGTCAATTATTATGCTGGTAATAACTATCACATGAATCTTGGGACCGGTGTGGGGACGTATTACGATTCACGATTAATGACTGATGGAATCCTCTGGACAAATGCTAAAGTCAAATTCGCATCTATCACCGATGGGCTAAGCCAGACGGCAGCATTTGCTGAATCCCTTCGCGGATTACCAACGACCAGCGTAGCGGCTCCAACAAATCGAAATGATCGTGTACGCACAATGGTCAACGTAGCGTGTGTGTGGCGATCAAGCACGACTCCTCCCGCTTCGGCAGGACTGGCCAACGGTTTCCTTGCCCCTCCCGACCCAAGTACCTATGAAGCACAAGTCATCGCGATGGGACGTGGATATAATGGGCAGAGAGGTGGTGGTTGGATTCATGGTCGAGAGTACTATGGTGCCTACAACCATTATCTGCCACTGAATTCCGAGTTTATGGACATGAATACTTGTGGATACGGTGTTTTTGGTGCTCGAAGCAACCACGGTAGCGGCGTCCACGTTTTGCGCTGCGATGGAAGTAGCGTCTTTCTGTCCAACAACATCGACCTGTCCATATGGCGAGCGTATGGTACGAGATCAGGTGCTGAAGTCATCCAGCAAGATGAGTAGATTCTGACCTGGTTTCGCAAGATTTAACGGCGGTAATTCGAACTTTGAAGTGCTATTCCCCAACCGTGTTAAGAAATGTTCAAGCCAATAATTCAAGAGGAAAATAATGAATAAACAAAGTCTGTCTCTCTCGTGGTTTTTTGCCGTCGTCATCATCGTCGCAAGTATGACGGACCGTTCGATGGCACATGATACATGGGTTCAGTCTGGGCCACTCGTCACTCGACGTGGGGATGTAGTTCACGTTGATTTAATGCTTGGCAATCACGGAAATGAGCACCGTGATTTTAAGCTCGCAAGCAAAATCACTCTTGCTCCTTGCATAATCCAACTCATTAACCCAGACGGAACCAAAGTGGACATCAAACCGCTCCTCAAGGATATGGGATCTGCCGAGAAAGAAGGATATTGGTCTGGACGAGTGATCCCCGAACATTCCGGGGTGTATCAAGTCATACATACACTTAATACGCTGCACGGAAAGACTCGCGCGATCAAGTCAAGTAAAACATTTTTCATCGCTGCGGAAGGCTTTTCCTCGCTTCCGCAAAATGGTGTCGAACAGATCCAACCACTAAAACAAGGCCTTGAATTAGTTCTCATCACTCCATTATCGGAAGTTGTGGCTGGCAAGCCCTTAACCGTAAAAGTTCTTCAGCACGGCAGGCCGCTTCCAAACACCTCGGTTGCGTTTATCCCTCGAGGCAGCATTCTCGTGGAGGGGAAAGATCCAAACTTCGAACGTGTTTCCGACGAAAATGGAATCGTTGCATTCGTCCCGCCCGAAGGAAATCTATTGCTTGTCGTTGCCCATCATGTAGCCCCCAATGAATCCGGGGATGGATATGATAAAACACACTACGGTGCTACCTTAGTATTGCCTGTTCCACAACTTCCCTATGCGAAGTAGTCGGATGGCTTATAACTAAGCGGTGATCTTTTCGTTGGTCAATTGAACTGTGAAGGACTTGGTCTATGCCGTTTTTCGAAACCCTGAAGATTTATCAAATCCTGCGGTTCATTCGTGTTTTGTACAGAGTTGCCCGTATTAAGGCAGCTTGCGGTAAGCTGACGCTATCTACTGCGGCTTGGTACGCACTCTTTGTATGCAATGCAACGAACATGGCTGTTGCACAAGACAACGCCAAGGTCGATACCGCAATCGCTTGGCCAAGTTTCCTCGGTGCCAAAGCTATTGGCGTCGATGCGACGAAGATTCCCGTTAATTGGAGCACCAAGGAAAACATCGCTTGGAAAACCCCGTTGACCGGTCACGGCCAATCCAGTCCCGTGGTGTGGGGTAATTCGGTCTATATAACAACTGTCGATGGACCAAATAAAGACACTTACCATGTCATTAGCCTCGATCGGAAGACCGGCAAGGTGCAATGGGATTATCAAGTTGCCAACACGGCCCCTGTAGCCAACAGTTACTACGTCAGCCGCGCTGCTCCAACTCCCGTTGTCGATGCGGAGCGCATCGTCGCTTTCTTTGAAAGTGGTGATTGCGTTTCCCTAAGCCACGACGGGAAACAACAATGGTCCAAGTCCGTTGAGAAGGAATTTGGGCCATGGAAAGCCGAGTTCGGATTAGGAGCATCACCATGCCAAGACGCACAGAGAGTGTTCTTGCTCTTGGAGCATGATGGGCCAGGGCATTTGGTCGCTTTGTCGAAGTCAACTGGACAGACACTCTGGAGCCAACCCCGTGCTGCCGGTCGATCATGGGCTTCGCCAGCTACCTTCGAAATCGGCGGTGAGACTCAAGTGATAGTCAGTTCGAATGGAACGCTCAAAGGTTACTCCGCACAAGAAGGAACAGAACTTTGGTCGATCGGTAATCTTGGGGGCAATACAAGTGTATCGCCTATCGATATCGGCAAAGGGACTTTTCTCGTCGGGGCCTCAGCAGGTCGTAACGGAGAGAACGCTACACAATCGCAGAAATCCAACGGCTTGGTTCAAGTCTCAAAAAGCGGATCAGGTTGGGAAGCAAAGTTTGTTTGGCAAGCCGATAAGCTGAGCCCATCTTGGGCTTCGCCAATTCAATTTGGACAACACGCTTATTGGGTCAGTCGCGTTGGAGTCGTCAGTTGTGTCGACGTTGCAACAGGCAATGTACTTTACAACGAACGCCTGAAACAAGCTTGTTGGGCTACTCCTGTGGGTATCGGCGACAAAGTTTACTTCTTCGGGAAAGAGGGGCTGACGACGGTTCTTTCAGCTGGCCCAAGCTTTCAGGTACTCGCCGAGAATCAAACGCTTGACCTGAATGACTTGCCCAAGGAAACAACGCAGATGGCAGAAGAGACCACCGAAGAACGTCGACGATCGGCCGCAGCTTTTAGCGGGCCGACCGTGTACGGCGCAGCCCTCGCTGGTGATACGTTGATCATGCGTATTGGCAACCAAGTCATCGCGATTGAGCAACCGACGGAACAAGCTAAGTAAGCTTAGTCTGCCTTCGATTGCACTCGCGTTTGCGACTTACTTTTCAGAGGGTTCTTTTGTCGTTGGAGCGAGGAACTCGGTGGTGTAACTAGCCGATACGTTCAGCTTTGATCGATCGATTAGTTTTAGATCGACAAGTGTATCTGCCAATTGCGTCCAGCGTTCCGGCTTCATCGCGCCGACACCTTCTGGGTTGCCGTTTTCATAACACAGTGGCTTGAGAGCTTCGACTCCATAGTCGAGGGCTTCCTTCGTCAATCCTTGTTTGTTTGCTGCCAAGATCACGGCGTTGGATTGCTGTGGTTCTGACAAATACTTCTGCCACCCTTCCACACTTGCTTGAACCATTCGTCGGCAAGTATCTGCATGTTGCTTGGCGTATGGTTCCGTTGTAACCAAAAGACTTGCGTAAGGGTTGTATCCGATGTCGGACATCATCAATTGAGTCACTTCAACCCCTTGTTCCTTGGCCATGAATGGTTCGCTGAAGGTATACCCTTGGGCTGCGAATCCTGGGCCAGCGACAAGCTGTGCAACGCTTCCGAAGTAAGGAGCGATTTTCACGGAATCATCAAGGAGTCCTTTGCCTTTCATAAAGGCGACGTAGGGACGTCCTGAATCGATTTGAAGGGTGAGGTTTTTAAGTTGTTCAAACGAGGTGATGCCAGAGTCTTTCCGAACCATGATGCAGCGTGGGCCGACTTGAATCGGAGCCAATAGGGCAACCATGGGAACATCTTGGTTGCGAGCCACGAGGACATCATCGGCGTTGGCGACTCCGAACTGAATCCGTCCGAGTGCAAGGCTCTGTGCGACGACGGTTGTTTTCCCGCCAGGTTGCAGTTCGACATCCAGTCCGTACTTTTCGAAAATGCCGTGCACTTTCGCAGCGTAAAATCCGCCGTGTTCGGCTTCTGGATACCAGTTCAACAACAAAGCGACTTTAGTGAGCTTGCCAGCCGAAGCACCGACGTTTGCGGAGGTTTCTGGGGCACCAGTTTCACCCGTAGAAACGGAGCTTTGCTCCTTCGACGTGGTCGTTTTCGGAGAGTCGCAACCGACCATGCCAAACAGCGCAACAGCGACCAGATGCCAAAGAGCAAATGCCTTGCGAACCGTTGGGTTCGAAGGAGTGGATGGAATGGCTTGTGATGGCACTGAATCGATGGTGCGAAGTCGATCAAAAAGTGGACGAACAGCTTGCATGGGTCAGCTTTCTAGACGGTGAAGTTCTCGAGTGGGATTCTGGTGTGGGGAATTGCAGGGTGTTTAGGCGGAAGGTTGCCAATCGGGCAGTAATCCATCGGCTGGGATAGTCGAAAATCTCGGGCTTCCTTTATTAGGATATCCAACCCGGCTAGTGAAAGTCTGCGAAAGTTGGACGAAACAGGGGCAAAACAGAGTTGGCGAGCATGATCGCTGGTTTAGAATCCTGTTTTGAGGTTTTTGGCGAATCGAAGGCTTGGTTTTTCTCTTCAATCCTTTGCAGATATAGCTCAAAAACAAAAATCCACGCAGTTCCAAATTTTCCCCCCTTCCGAGCGATCCTATCGTTATGGCTTATTCCACGAAGTTTCCTTACCGTTTGCTTGCGCGGGACAAGGACACCTCGGCGAGGCTTGGGGAATTGCATTTACCGCATGGGGTGGTTCGTACGCCAGCATTTATGCCTGTCGGGACGCAAGGGACCGTCAAAGGACTGACGAACGATCAAGTCCTCTCGACGGGTGCGGATATACTTCTCGGAAACACCTATCACCTGGGCCTTCGACCTGGAAGTAAGCTGGTCGCCGAGTTGGGTGGGCTGCATCGATTCATGGGTTGGGAAAAACCGATCTTAACCGACAGCGGTGGCTTCCAAATATTCTCGCTCGGTGAAATGAACCGAGTGTCGGAAGATGGGGCGACCTTCAAATCTCATTTAGATGGGTCGACCATTCACTTGCGGCCCGAGGACTCCGTCCGGATCCAGGAGGAGCTCGGCAGCGACATTGCGATGGTGCTTGATCATGTTGTGGCTTTGCCCGCCACGCGAGAGCAAGTTCGCGATGCGATGGAGCGGTCTCTTCGTTGGGCACAGCGATGCAAAGACTGTGCGGTGAGGGAAGACCAAGCGATGTTTGGGATCGTCCAAGGGGGATTGGATCCTGACATGCGAATTGTATCTGCCCAAGGCTTACAGAAGATCGGGTTCGATGGATATGCCATCGGTGGATTGAGTGTGGGAGAGCCACCTGAGGAGATGCAGAGAATTCTTGATCTGGTTACTCCTCATTTGCCTGAAGACCAGCCCCGTTATTTGATGGGTGTAGGTCGTCCGATCGACTTAGTAGAAGGGATCGCACGTGGCGTTGATATGTTTGACTGTGTGATGCCGACTCGCAATGGTCGCAATGCACTCGCATTTACCGCCGATGGTCCACTGCGCATGCGGAACGCTTGTCACAGCCATGATCCTTCACCGATTGAAGCCGACTGTCCTTGTATCGCTTGCCGTCACTCGCGAGCATACATTCGACATTTATTCCAAGCCGACGAGATGCTCGGCCCGACCTTGCTCTCGATCCACAACCTCACCTTTTATCAACGATTGATGGAGCGAGCGCGCCGAGCGATCTCGCAAGGATCTTTCGGTGAATTCCTTCAAGAGCAGCGAAAGCGGTTGGAGGGAGCACCTTCGAATCACGGTACTTCGAATCAAGATACAAAGAGTGTTCCGAAGAACCATACTTGAGCCAAAGCTGCGTTAGCAGTTTTTAAAGTCCGCAGTAGAGAGCAGTGAAGTAACAACCATTCAAACACAGTCGTATTTCGGAGACTAGCGTTATCCGAAGTATTGAAGAAAAGACGAAATAGAAAACATAAGAAATAGACGACAGAGGAGAAGCGATGGCGAAGCGGGTTTTGATAATTGGAAATGGAATCATCGGCCTTTCATCCGCATTAGCTGCTTTGCAGCGAGGTATGGATGTAACGATACTCGATCGTAACACCGAGCATGCCGATAGTTGCTCGTTGGGGAATGCCGGGATGATAGTCCCAAGTCACTTCATGCCATTGGCTGTGCCTGGGATTATTACGCAGGGATTGCGATGGATGCGAGACCCTGAGAGCCCATTCTATGTCCAGCCACGGCTTAGTTGGGACTTGATGAAATGGGGTATGCGGTTCTACATGGCGACGAATCGCGATCAAGTCAACGCGGCCAGCGAACTGCTGCGAGATCTCAATCTCGCATCGCGGGAATTGTATTCTCAATGGCAAGACAGCGGCATCGATTCATCATTGGTCAAGCGTGGATTATTGATGCTGTGCAAGACCTCTCATGGGCTTGAAGAAGAAGCCCACTTGGCAGAACGAGCCAGAGAGTTAGGAGTACCTGCTTCGGTTCTGACTCCGGAAGAAACAACAGCGCTCGATCCGAATGTTAGCATGCAAGTCAAAGGGAGTGTCTATTACCCCAAAGACTGCCACTTAAACCCGGGGCAATTAATCGCTTCTTTGAGGCAACGCATCGGTGAGTTGGGCGGGAAGTTTATTTTTGGACAGCACGTTACTGGCTGGAAGCAACAGCGGGGCAGGCTCGAAGCCGTCGAAACCGTGAATCAATCGGTGCATGCCGATGAGTTTGTTTTAAGTGGCGGTGTTTGGAGCGACGAACTTGCTCGGCCCTTAGGATTGCGAATACCCATGCAAGCCGGCAAAGGATACTCGCTTACTGTTCCGAACCCTGTGGAGCTTCCAAGCGTCTGCTCCATCTTGGTGGAAGCCAAAGTTGCCGTAACACCGATCGCGTCATCGCTGAGGTTTGGAGGAACGATGCAGTTGGGTGAATTGAACCAGTCGATCGATCCGAGACGAGTCAAAGGGATTATCAAGAGTATCCCCGAATACATGCCAAGATTCAAACCGGGCCACTTCGAAGGAATCGAACCGTGGGTCGGATTGCGTCCGGTATCACCAGACGGTGTCCCTTATCTCGGAAGACCAAAAGCGATCGATAATCTTGTCGTTGCAACAGGACACGCGATGATGGGGATGAGTCTCGGCCCGATCAGCGGAAAGCTCGTCGGCGAATTGCTTGACGGCGAGAATCCTTCGATCGATATCTCTCTAGCTTCCCCTGACCGATTCATCGACTAGTACCTACAGCGATTGGTTAGTACCTACAGCGATTGGTGTAGGGGATAAGGGCTCAATTCATGCGTGTATTCGTAACAGGTTCTAGCGGACTGATTGGATCAACGGCGGTCTTGCATTGGGATCGACTTGGTGCAGATGTAATCGGCGTCGATAACGACATGCGTCAGTTGTTCTTCGGGGCCTCCGGGAGTACACGAGCAAATCTCGAACGACTGCAACGTCAGACGCGTCGATTTGAATCCTATGCGATCGATATACGTGATCGCGAAGGCTTGTTTGAATTGCTGCGGAAAGCTCCCCCAGACTTGGTGATTCACTGCGCTGCACAACCTTCGCACGACAAAGCTAAAGAGATTCCTTTGATCGATTTCGAGGTCAATGCCGTTGGCACCTTGAACGTTCTCGAGGGAGTAAGACTCTACGCTCCTGATGCGGTCGTGTGTCACATGAGCACGAACAAAGTCTATGGTGATGCACCCAATGAGTTACCTTTGGTCGAATGCCCAACGCGGTGGGAGTACGCGCTAGAGAAAGACTATCATGGCATCGACGAGTCGTGCCGTATCGATCAGACCCTGCATTCCTTGTTTGGCGCATCGAAGACAGCAGCAGATGTTTTAGCCCAAGAGTACGGCAAATACTTCGGGATCAAAGTAGGAGTCTTTCGTGGAGGTTGTTTGACGGGGGGAGCACATGCTGGTGTTGAACTGCACGGATTCCTATCCTATTTGGTGCATGTAGCGGTCCATGGTAAACCCTACACCATCTTTGGGTATCAAGGGAAGCAAGTTCGCGATCAGATCGACAGCAGCGATGTTATCGCCGCTTTTGAGGAGTTTTACGCGCAACCTAGACCAGGAGAAGTCTACAACTTGGGTGGGGGACGTGGTAATTCCGCCTCCGTTCTCGAGTGCATCGACATGATCGAAAAACTCAGCCCCTACCGTGTTGAGTACACCCTAAGCGATACAAACCGTACAGGTGACCATATTTGCTACATCTCCGACTGCCGAAAACTTCAACGCGACTATCCCAGTTGGAAAGTCCGAATTAACCTTGAGGAAATCATCGGGAACTTAATAACTATTCAGGAGAGAAGCAAAGCTCTCCGGAACGATTGAGCGAGCGGAAGACTGATCAAGCGTAAGACTGAGCAAGATTAGGAGCGATCGCGCGCAAGATAAAACGGCAATATGAGTGATCGGGAATGCGGTCGATCATCGTGACGGTCGTGACGGTCGTGACGATCGTGGTCAGCGGATATAGTTAATAGTTGTACGAGAAATTTGTAGCGTGTCTCTTGTCTATGTGTAGAGCACATGTGGACCCAGAGTAATCCCCGTGTGGACCCAGTGTAGACCCAGAGTAGCCCAAGTGTTGGCAACAAGGAATCGCCATGAGAATACGAAAAGCGATTGTCACGGCAGCCGGGCCAGGCCAAGACGCTTTGCCACTTCACTTGCTTGTTGACCGCGATGGGGTCGAGAAGACAGCTATCGAAATGATCATCGAGGAGATCGATTCCGCAGGGATCGATTCGATCGGTGTGATCGTCAATCCCGGTTCTCAAGGAGCTTATAGGGAAGCGGCGGGTAAGTATCACGATAGGTTGACGTTCATAGAGCAAGTCCAGGTTGGGGCTGGATATGGACAAGCCATCCTCGCTGGCAGGGACTTCGCCGGAGGAGAGCCTTTTTTGCACATGGTTGGCGATCACTTGTGCTTTAGCAAAACTCCAAAGCGATGCGCGATGCAGTTATGCGAAGTAGCGAGCAAGCAGGAGTGTATGGTCTCTGCGGTTCAAGCTACGCGTGAATCATTACTACCTGAATTTGGAACCATTGGTGGAGTTCGGCTTCAAGACTTGGAGAGAGTGATCGAAGTCAAACAAGTCATTGAGAAACCTACGCCGACGCAAGCCGAACAAGAGCTTACGATAGCTGGATTTAGAAGCGGAACCTATTTGTGCTTCTTCGGCATGCACGTATTGATGCCGTCGATTTTCCCAAGACTCGAAGAGGTGATTTCCAAGTCTAATGGGCCAGTTCCGCTGACGCTGGGTTTACAAGCTGCACTGAGGCGTGAACGATACCTTGGATATGAGATCGACGGTTATCGGTATAACCTCGGCGTGAAATACGGTCTGTTGCAGTGTCAACTTGCTTTGGGACTCTCCGGTGTTGATCGCGACCGAATTCTTACCCAGTTGATCGACTTGCTCAGCATCCACCGCTAAGGCATAACAGGATTCACCATGGACAATACGAATCCGATTCCCGCAGCAACGACCGATCTATGGGTGAGAGTGATCACTTCCGACTCCCCTGAAGTTCGAAATAGATCGATAGAATCCTTAGCGAAAGACCTGTCAGCAGATGATCTAATGCGCGTCTGCGAAGGACTTGATCATTTTCGCCGATCGACAAATAACTTGTACCATCGAGTTCGAGCTGGATTTCTGTTGTCATCTGTCTACCGGTATTTCTTACCTTCTAAGCTCGGTGAAGAATGCGACGGTAGCGTTCCTTATGAGGCTCACGAAGAGATCATGGAACGTAGGTTCTCCGAGGCGATCGAGTCGCTGAGGTGCGAGCAGAATGCTCGGGGACCGACGCAGAGCGTTTCAAGTGCTCTGGCAAAAGCATATTATCAGCAGTCGTTTCAAACGTTGGCTGATCAAGTTCGTCAGAGCGTAAGAACTGTGCGAGGCAATCAGTGGATGTTTCGCATCGCTCATCCAGACGATCATCCGTTGCGATTGCACCGCGCGATGCTCAAAAAGGATCCGCAAACGGGAGACTACCCAATCCTCGTCGAGCGTACGAGCGTTCGGATGGATTTCTCACATTCAGCATGGAGCGACATTTTCTTTCTAGGGATGGATTTCCCCGAAGGAGCACGAGTTCTTAACGCTTCGATCAACCTCGGCGTTCATGGAAGAGATGAGTGCCCCAAGCCGCCGCTAGAGGCTTATATACGAGTCATCGATCGGCCTGTCTTGCGATTGGTCAGCACTGACTTGGGAGTCGAAGCCGAATTGCATCAGATCGACGAAGTATTCGATTTTGCAAAAGACTATCTAGGGCTTTTAAAAGGGGCTGTAATCGCATCAGGACTTATTCCGCCAGCGATGGAAGGGTGTGGGCGCTCCATCGCACAGTGGTTGCAAACCCTTACTCAACGAAGCGATGTTGGGATTGAGATCGTAAGCAAAGTTAACGATATTCCAAAAGGATCACGCTTAGCCGTTTCTACGAATCTGCTTGGGTGTCTGATCGCGGCCATGATGCGAGCAACCCAGCAAACAAGCGACTTGATCGGAAAGCTTTCGCAGAGCGATCAAAGGTTAATTACCGCGCGAGCGATATTAGGGGAGTGGCTCGGGGGGTCAGGTGGCGGTTGGCAAGACTCAGGTGGGATTTGGCCGGGGATCAAAAGGATCGAAGGAGTATGCGCGACTGCTGACGATCCAGAGTATGGAATAAGTCGTGGCAGGCTTTTGCCCGTGCACCATTTGCTAGATGAATCAAGTATTCCGACGTCCGCAAGAAAGTCGCTTGAATCAAGCCTCATTTTGCTCTACGGCGGAATGGCTCAGAACGTTGGGCCGATTCTTGAAATGGTCACCGAGAAATATCTCGTTCGGGGCGAGAGAGAATGGTCCGCTCGACTCGAAGCGATGGACATTTATGAAGGCATCGTCGAAGCGCTCAAGCACGGAGATATTCGTCGGCTCGCAAGCCTCACAACGCAGAACTTCGAAGGTCCTTTGCAAACGATTATTCCTTGGTGCAGCAATCGTTTTACCGAAGCGCTTATCGAGCGATGCAAAGATCGGTGGGGTGAGCAGTATTGGGGATTCTTGATGCTCGGCGGAATGTCGGGTGGGGGAATGGGGTTCTTCTTTGCACCTGAGGTTCAACAGGAGGCTCGGCGTTGGTTGCTCGATGCGTCGGTTCGGCTGAAGCAGACTCTATCTACGAGACTGCCATTTGCCATGGATCCCGTGGTCTACGACTTTGAGATCAACGAGCAAGGCTCATGCAGTGTGTTGCTTGAAGGACAGCAAGCGAATATGCCTGATAGGTATTTTTCGTTGATGGCACCGAAATGGATTCGAAAGGCAACCAAAGAGCTCAGTGAGCAGTCCAAACGGGATTTAGTGCGATTGAATCAAGCTTGTAGTATGGATCCAACGCGGTCGCAGAAACTACTCGAGAGATTGCTACCTGCTGCAAACCAGACAGCAAATGAAGCTGGACATTTAGCGCAGATGCTCGTCGACTACGGATTTGATCAAGAGGAGCATGATTACATCCGAACGGAGATCCTCTCTGGCCGAATCAGCCTAGGAGCAAATCGCATCTCAACCAACGCTGAAGTAACCGATGTATTACCAAGCGACGTGATCGACTTGCGAGATTCCTTCGGCAAACAAACGGCATTCGATAGTAAGTTAGGCGAGCAAGCGATTGCGGCAGGTGAAGTCGCAGTCATCACATTGGCAGCAGGGATCGGCTCGCGTTGGACGAATGGCGCTGGAGTTGTCAAAGGGCTTCATCCGTTTGCCAAGTTTGAAGGGAAGCATCGAAGTTTTATTGAAACACATTTGGCGAAGTCAACGCAGACTTCTGAGCAGTTTCAATGCCGTGTTCCACATATCTTTACCACAGGGTATTTGACTCACGGGCCGATCGAAGCCTACTTGGCTGAGCGAGCGAACTTTAAGCATCCAGGAGATGTGTATTTATCGCGAGGGATGTCGGTGGGGCTTCGTATGGTCCCAACCGTGCGCGATTTGCTTTTTTATTGGCAAGAGACGCCCCATCAACGGCTCGATCAACAGCAAGAGAAAGTTCGAGACAGTCAGCGTCACGCGTTAGAGAATTGGGCTAGAGCTGCGGGAGAAGCAAGCGACTACACCGACAATCGCTCCGAGCAGTGTCTTCATCCGGTGGGGCATTGGTATGAAATTGCGAACCTGTTGCGAAATGGAACACTGCAAAAGGTGTTGGCAGATCATCCCCAGTTAAAAGTCCTTTTCCTCCACAACATCGATACCCTTGGGGCGAATCTCGATGCGCATTGTTTGACCAGGCATTTGGAGTCCAAGTCGAGTTTGACATTTGAGGTCATTGGCCGAAGGATCGATGATCGGGGGGGTGGGTTAGCTAGGGTCGATGGCAGAGTGCGGATTCTTGAAGGGTTAGCCATGCCTAACGATCGAACCGAATCGCGACTGACGTTTTATTCAAGCATGTCAACGTGGATCGATATCGATAAATTGCTATCGCACTTCGGGTTAGAGAGAAGTGAGTTAGGAAACGTCGAGTTAGTGCATCGGGCGGTGCGAGGGTTGGCGGCGAAGATGCCGACCTACTTGACCATCAAAGAGGTCAAGAAGCGGTGGGGGTTAGGTCAGGAGGACGTCTACCCGGTGACGCAGTTTGAAAAGTTATGGGGAGACATGACGAGTCTGCATGAGTTGGCGTGTAGTTATATAGTTGTGCCGATGCGTCGGGGTCAGCAGTTGAAGGATCCTGGTCAGTTGGATGGATGGGTACGGGACGGATCGGGAGAGTATGTCTCGAAGCTATGTCGGTGGACCCGGTAGTTGATTGCAAGCATTGATGAACATGTAAGTCCAGACAGTGCAGTCAAGCAGTGCTGTCATACAGGGCAGTCCTACAGAGCAATCGTGCATGGCGTTGTGCAATGCAGTCATTTAGGGCAGTCTAGCAGAGCAATCCTACAGAGAAGTCGTGCAGGGCAGTTGTGCAATGCAGTCAGACAGGTAAGTCTTGCAGGGCAGTCAGGTAGAGCAGACTTGCAGCGCCGTCAGGTAGAGCAACGAGGCAGAGTATCGAGGCAGAGTATCGAGGCAGAGTATCGAGGCGGAGTATCGAGGCGGAGTAGTCAAGCAGGGCAGCCAGACGGGGCAGACAGATAGAATCATTGCTAGCAAGTAAGGCACAGCCCCCAGGCTCAAATGCATGCTTTATAGCGCCCATATCCTTGCATCTAACCCCCCTTTGTGGGTAGTTATTCAGCCTCAGGTTCAGGGACTGTCCCCCATCCGACTCTGAAAACCCCTCTTGGGAGTGGTTTTCTGTGGCTCGGGTTCAGGGTCTGTCCCTGGTTTTGGGCTGATTGCTAGCATTGATGGACATGTAATGCCAGACATGCAGTCATACAGAACAGTCCTACAGGGCAATCGTGCAGGGCAGTTGTGCAATGCAGTCATTTAGAGCAGTCCTACAGAGAAGTCCTACAGGGCGTTGTGCAATGCAGTCAGGCAGGGAAGTCTTGCAGTGCCGTCAGGTAGAGCAGACTTGCAGTGCCGTCAGGTAGAGCAGACTTGCAGCGCCGTCAGGCAGAGCAATCAGGCGGAGTATCGAGGCGGAGTATCGAGGCGGAGTAGTCAAGCAGGGCAGCCAGACGGGGCAGACAGATAGAATCATTGCTAGCAAGTAAGGCGCAGACCCCAGGCTCAAATGCATGCTTTATCGCGCCCCCATCCTTGCATCTAACCCCCCTTTGTGGGTGGTTTTTCAGCCTCAGGTTCAGGGACTGTCCCCAATCTGACCCCCAGTCCGACCCAGAAAACCCCTCTTGGGAGTGGTTTTCTATGGCTCGGGTTCAGGGTCTGTCCATAGTTTTGGGTTGGAATCCCCTCGCAAGGAGGGTTTGCTTCCTTTTCTGGCTAGCTCGCAAACCGAATTCTCTTCTCTTTCCCTCCCTTCCCACCCCAACTTCTCGCCGAGTTCTGCTTTGCTGGCAACTTACCCCTTTTTATCTACCACCCACCCTCCTACACTATGGGCATTCTTGAACGTCTAGCGCGAGAGAGTCACCCCTCCAAAAGGGGTGGCCGCCGAAGGTGTAAAGTGTCCCACAAACACTCAGGCAAAAGGACCGCTAGAACAAACGGAATCTCTGGAGAGCGGTCCTGATCGGACTAACCATCGTCAAACCCTTCGCCTTGGCTTCCTCGGCTTAGGTCGCGATCGATGGATAGCATTTCCGATAAGCACCCACCGAAGGGGCAAACTGGCACTCGCCAGTGAATCTCTCAGGTACATGGACAGAGGGGCAGTCGATTGCACAACTGGCCGACTTAGCGTCGGTTCCGGTGCAACTTCCTGCATCCCCCTTTCTTTACCTTGTACCAGCCATGCCGACCTAGTTGCGCCGCTTTTTCATGCGCTGCACTAGCCACGCTTTCCCACTTTCCCGATTCCATTCGTTCTCTATCCCTGTCTTTGGGTAACCATGCAAAACTCGCAACACAATCCTTCGCCGTCTGCTTCATCCCCTCTAACTTCGAATCAATCTCCATTCGTCTCCCGTCACCTCGGGCCCCGATCAGCTGACATCCAATCCATGCTCGAACGCTTGGGCTACCCCAGTATTGATGCTCTTACTAACGCTGTGGTGCCACCTCGCATTCTTGAACCCTCGCAAATGCAACTCCCCGAAGGTGTCAGCGAGGAATCAGCTCTCAGCGAGCTGTTCCAAATCGCAAGCAAAAATCGTCTGCTTAAGTCTTGGATCGGCGCGGGTTACTACAACTCGTTTCTTCCCAAAGTCCTTCAACGCAACGTCTTGGAAAACCCTGCTTGGTATACCGCTTACACTCCCTATCAACCTGAAATCTCTCAAGGCCGTTTGGAAGTCTTGTTCTACTATCAAACGATGATCAGCGAACTGACCGGCTTGGAAATCGCTAACGCTTCGCTGTTAGACGAAGCCACGGCAGCGGCGGAAGCGATGGCTTTGGCTTTCCGTAACGCAAAAGGTGCGAAACGATTCCTTATCTCGAAATGGTGTCATCGCCAGACAATTGAAGTCGTTCGAACCCGGGCTGTGCCACTCGATATCGAAGTGATTGAGTTCGACGAGACGCTCGGCCCCGATTCTTGGGAAAATACTTTCGGTGTTTTAGCGCAATACCCTACAACCGATGGTCGTGTGGTCTGTCCGAAAAGCTGGATTCAACAAGCGAAGCAACATGGTGCGATGGTCATCCTCGCTACGGATCTTCTGGCACTGATGTTGCTACCGTCGCCCGGTTCACTCGGTGCTGACATTGCGGTGGGTAGCTCTCAACGCTTCGGCATCCCACTAGGCTTCGGCGGCCCTCACGCTGCTTTTTTCGCAACTCGCGACTCACTGAAGAGAACGATGCCTGGACGATTGGTTGGTCAATCGGTCGACCGCTTGGGCAATCCCGCATTCAGGCTTGCACTGCAAACTCGCGAACAACACATTCGACGCGAAAAAGCAACTTCGAATATCTGCACAGCTCAAGCCCTCCTGGCAATTCTTGCAACGCTTTACGCGTGCTACCACGGCCCTGATGGACTTCGCGCTATCGCTTGGCGAACGCATCGACGAATATCTCAACTTGCTCGCACTCTTCGCTCCGCAGGATGGACAATATCTAACGATGCTTTCTTTGATACCCTTGCGATCCGAACCGCAGGACGAACCAAAGAAATCATGAACCGCGCTCTGGGCCTTGGGATCAATCTGCGCGAAATCGACGATGAGACCATCGGCATCAGTTTCGATGAGACTACCAGCCTTGAAGATGTAGCGTCGGTTGCGAAAGCTTTTGATATCGAGAAAGTTACCGACGATGATTCCCCGATGTTGGATGAATCGATGATTCGGACCGACGTTGTGATGAGTCAGGACGTGTTCCATCGCTACCGAAGCGAAACGGAAATGATGCGCTATCTCAGACGTCTTTCCGATCGCGATATCGCTTTGGATCGAGCGATGATCCCGCTGGGTTCCTGCACGATGAAACTCAATAGTGCGGCAGAACTAACTCCCGTTACTTGGCCTGAATTCAACGCCATTCATCCACTTGCTCCCGCCGATCAGTGCGAAGGTTACCGCATCATGATCGATCAACTGGAGAATTGGCTTAGTGAAATCACTGGATACGATTCGGTCTCCTTACAGCCTAATGCTGGTTCTCAAGGTGAGTATGCAGGGCTATTGGCAATCATGCAGTACCATGCATCACGCGGTGAACCGAATCGCAACATTTGCTTGATCCCAAGTTCAGCTCACGGCACCAATCCTGCTAGCGCTCAAATGGCCAACATGCAGGTTGTTGTCGTCCAATGCGATGCGCAAGGCAACGTGGACTTGAAAGATCTTGATCAGAAAATCGAACGCTACGGGAATCAGATCGCTGCAATCATGATCACCTACCCGTCTACGCACGGAGTGTTCGAAGAAGGTGTTAGTGAGATCTGCGAAAAAGTCCATCGCGTCGGGGGACAAGTCTACATCGATGGTGCAAACTTGAATGCTCTGGTCGGTGTTGCAAAACCTGGAAAGTTCGGGGGCGACGTATCGCACTTGAACCTTCACAAAACCTTCTGCATCCCTCACGGTGGTGGTGGCCCAGGGGTTGGGCCTGTGGCAGTTAAAAGTCATTTGGCACCGTTTCTACCCAAGGACACGTTTCACTCCTCACGCCAAGGGCCTCAAGTCTCAGCAGCAGCCTTCGGCAGTGCAAGCATTCTGCCGATCTCGTGGATGTACATCCGTATGATGGGAGCAAAGGGGCTTAAACTCGCAACACAAGTTGCGATTTTGAATGCGAACTACATCGCTGACCGACTCAAAGATTACTACCCGATTCTTTATAAAGGAAACGATGGGCTTGTCGCTCACGAATGCATCATCGATACACGTCCCATGGACCGCGACGCGCACGTCTCGGTCGATGATATCGCTAAACGATTGATCGACTACGGATTTCATGCCCCGACTATGTCGTTCCCTGTGGCTGGGACTTTGATGATCGAGCCAACCGAAAGCGAATCGCTCGAAGAGATCGAACGCTTCTGCCGAGCCATGATCTCTATCCACAAAGAGTATTGCTCGGTTCGCGATGGAAGCTGGCCAAGCGACGATAATCCGCTCCGCAACGCCCCGCATACGCTTGCGGATATTCTCGGATCAGGACCAACTTCCTATAGCCGCGAAGTCGCTTGCACCCCCGACCCGTTGGTGCCAACCGCGAATAAGTATTGGCCATCCGTGGCTCGCATCGATCACGTGTACGGTGACCGCAACTTGGTATGCGCTTGCCCGCCACTAACAAGCTACGAATCCACGGAGGAACTTGTCCATCCGTAAAGACCATCCAAGAGCATCCATAAAGATCATCCGTAAGGGCTGATCGAAGGGGCGATTCGTAGGGTTAACGCGTAGGGTTAACGGGTAGGGCCTATTCGCAAGGCGCAATCGTGTTGCACATCCGTGAATCGTGATTAGTTGCTTGATATCCAAGCGGATAATCGAGCAGCTAACTTTTCCGGATCGGATTTCGCAATCGCCCCAAATCGATCTTGAGCAAGCACTTCTGGAACCGAGAGGATTTCGACAGAGTCGTCTCGGTCCGTTTCTTGGTGGAGTTGATTGATCTCATGTTGCTCGCTGAGAATCAATTGGTCGGTAACGACTGAGTCATTTGCGTTTTCGGCTATAAACGGACTTGGTCCGGCAGGCCGATGCATGGCGATTGATCGCAAAAAGAACATCGCAGTCAGCAAAACAGCCAACATCGATAACATGCGCCACGAGTCATTAAGCCAATCGATGATCGCTTGGGGATTACCAATACCGGCAATCGCCGAAACCGGGGCATCGTAATGTTCTGAAACAGCGATTCGAT
>JBJONT010000303.1:0-2852 GCA_046051705.1 Planctomycetota bacterium
GTTTCGACTGTTTCGATCCGAGGTCCATGGAAACTTGGCGGAAAGCGATTTCGATGGAATCTGCCACCTAGAAGCACATTGCGAGAGACGAATTCGGCATCGACGACTTTTCCGAACTACCGCATCGTGCGCGATGCTGGTCAAAACGCAGAGCTTTCACCTTCTTTAAACGAAGCGATCCGAACCGAAGACCCTTCGAGCAAACCTGCGGATGCCACAGCGTCGGGTAAGCCCGAATCCTGGTGGATCGAGATCGAGGAGTCTTTTGCAAGAACCGAATTGGAGCTCGCGATCGAGTGGACGACGGCTAAAGCCGAGTCGGGAACAAGTGTGTTGTTCGCTCCGATTGCATTCGAGGAGGTCGATAGGCACACCGGAGTGATCGATGTGATCATACCCAAGAGTATTTCACTTGATTGGAAACCTGAAGGAAATGCCCAATTGCAACGGCAGACGCAAGCTGCCGACGGAAGTGACTCGTTGGTGTATACATTTCAATTCGAATCTCAGCCTGCATCGATTCTTTCGCAGTGGACCACGATCGTCGATCAACCGAAAATTCAATCGGATTTGCAAATGGAAGTCCGCGAAAAGCAGCTCATCATGCGAGGTGTTTGGAGATTTGGGACCGATCCAATTCAGTTGCCTTTGATGCAACTCGAAGCCCAAGGTTGGAAGCCTGAAAGAATTGTCCTTTACCCATCGGAAGTATCGTTGCCCTTGGAGAGTTTTCGCGCTGCTGCAACGGGTGCGCAATCGCCAGGCAGTGATGATTTGAAGTGGTCGTTGCCAATCGCAGCGAATCTTTGGATTCGAAGTGCAAACGCAACTCGATTGACCGATGTAGGCGATGGCACTCGAAACGATGGTCGTGGGGATTCTCGCGTTGAGAACCGTGGCGATAAGCTAAGTGATGCAACAGGGGCTGCTTTGGCAGTTCGTTCGCCAAACGAGTTCGATTCCGCCTCGAGCGACAGTAAAGCTGGTTCGGATTGGAGAATTGAATTTGTGTTGAGTCGCCCGATCGAAGCGAATGCCGTTGAAGTGGGGATAGCGATACCACAGCTTTCTTGGTTATCCCAAGAATCCCAGCAACGCGTTGTTCGCGCAGTGCCAGGACGACTGCTGCTCTACGCTTGGCCGTACCGACTAACGACGGACATCTCTCAAAGTTCCGGGCTAGTTGCGATACCACCGGAACGATCGAAGAACAAGGAATGGATCGAGAGGTGGGGGACCGGGGTTGTACCGTATCACTTGCAGTATTTGGTTTCAGAAGGAGTTGAGTCGGCTCGATGGAAAGGGGCTCGTTCTAGGAAAGGATCATTTGTAACAGCCAACCTTTCGGCATCGGTGCGATTGGCAGAGCAGTTCAACGAGTGGAGTGTCTTGTGGAATGCAAGGGCTTTTGGGTCTCGTCCCGATGCGATCATTGTCAACCTACCGAACCAGAAAGAGTCTGACGGTGTTGCCGCTGATTCGCAGGAAACGTCATTTTTTGTCGACGGAATTCCGTGTGAATGGGCTTGGCTCTCCGCTAGTGATCCTCCTCTCGCAGGCCAGAGGAAGGCAAGAGTCCAGTTGCCACCGATTTCAACCGAGGGAGATAACCGACTCGATTTTCTCTTGGAGTGTCGCTTTCGCAATCAGTCTGCAATGGGTGGAATTTCGGGTGATCAAGCAACATGGAATCTCGAGTTGCCGTCAATTGGAACCGAACGCGAACAGGAAAGATGGGTTGTCGACGCGGCAACTGTCAATGTTCAAGCGGCTGCGGATGCGAGTTGGCATTTATCCGAAGAGAAATCTAATGGATCGATCGATGTTGATCCTGTTACCCTCCATGCCGAGGTTCCCGTCCATCGCGCTGCAAGAACTCATGTTGGAAACATTTTGATCGAAGGAGAGTGGGTGCAGACCATCGTTAACGCTCTCGACCAACGCGATCGATATGTCGCGCTGATCACGACGGATTTGAGTGCGATCGAAGTGAGCATTGCGGATGGTCTGAAACGCGATGCGGATTGGATTCTCGATGGTCAACGGGTTACGGCCAGGGTTGATATCGATCGACCCGGAGTTGCGGTTATTCCGCTGCCAGAGGTGAGCAAAACCGTACAGACCGAAGGGGATGGCAATCGAGAAGTCGATTCCAAAACCCACGTATTGGAAGTTTTCACCTCGGAACGAGCACCACGTGGTTGGTGGCGTAGTGTTAAGCCTTTGAGCACCAAAGTGGTCGGTTCGACTGCACCCGGTGCCATGGTTTGGCAAGTGCTTGTGCCACGTACTGAATATTTGGTTTGGAATTCTCAGAATCTGCTACCGGTCTACCAATGGCATTGGCAAGATTTCTTCTTACGTCGCACAGGAAGTTACACGCAAGGAGAATTGGAGACTCGGTTCCAGGCTACCCATCAGCCGGTGGTATCTCAGCAAGTTAACCAATACGACATGACTAGCCTTGCATACACGGATGATTTGCGAGCTACTTTTTTGCCGAGTGCACTGGTGTGGTTACCCGCATCGCTCTTCGTTCTTGGGTTAACCATGTTAATGAAGGATCAACGATGGATGCGGCGACCTTGGTTATGGGCTTGTTTCCTTTGCGTGTTCTTCCTTTTTTCTCAAGTAGCACTCGATATTTCTTTATTGGTTTTTCAAGGGGCAGTTGCCTCGATGGTGCTGGCTGTGTTTTATTCTTTGGTCCGATGGGTTCTGGACCGACGGGCTCGACGGCGCAGTGTGTTTGTCAGCCGGCAATACACCCCGGCAGCTAATGCGAACTCAAATAACATCGTGCCCAAGCGTAACTCCCCGAGTTCCGTATTGCTTCGTTCGACCGTTGCGGC
>JBJONT010000304.1:0-4413 GCA_046051705.1 Planctomycetota bacterium
CCTACCTGGATCGACCCGCCGATTCGTACTGCTTCTCCCCACGAGAGGCCGTCGAACAACGCCTAAAGCTTCGAGAGGCAAAGCGGGTCACTCCCAAGAGCTGTGGAAATTCTCGCGGAACGAATCGTACGAAAGCCCCAAAGCGAAAACCTGGAGACTGCTATTCGACAGTCACCTACTGCAAAGCGATCCACTACGCTTGTAGGAAAGCCAAAATAGACCTCTGGTCTCCGAATCAACTCCGCCACGCTGCGGCAACAAAACTCCGAGATGCTGAGGGAATCGAAGCGGCAAGCGTCATCCTAGGTCACGCGCACCTACCAACCACGGAAATCTACGCCGAGGCTTCGGCGAAGAAGGCCCTGGCCGTTGCACTCAAGCACGGCTGATGTAAGATTTTGCGAAATTTTATAAATTGCGATTCCTCGGTGCCTAAGGCCTTAAGCAGTCAAGCTTTAGGCACCAAGGAGAGAAACGTAGCAGCTTTTAGGGGCGAGCAAGCCGAGCCCCAGGGTTCCTAGTATAAATCCTTTGCTTGCAATGTCTTATGCATCCGCCAGTGCGCTGCGAGTGGGTTCTGATCACCCCACACCCGAGAGTAGACCTTTTACAAGGATCTGCTAACAATACTTCGTAGTACCGAGTTTCTCTCGGAACGCCGACGACGCCACGAGAGGCGAGCGGCTTCAACCCTAGGACGGGGAGAGTTCTCTATAGGGTTTTGTATCGTGGAAATCACAAGCAGTTTGCCTCTGATCCAGGCAGTCGAAAAGGTCATTGGAAAACGTCCGCATGTTCAAACCGTGCGACGATGGGTTAAGAAGGGATGCCGAGGGATTCGCCTCAAGGCGATGTTCGTCAATGGAGCGTACTTGACGACCATCAAGGAGGTCGAGGCATTCGTGCGGTCGACGACCGAAGCTCGGCTCGAGTACGACGAGCCCCCTAGAATCGAGATTCCCAAGCCGGTCAAGCCCGCACGCGTTACGGCCGCGATTGCTGAATTCAATCGCATGACGCAGCGCGTCAAATAACCTTTTGCAGGCTCCGTCTTACGGAGCAGAAGGCAGTCCCAAGGGCGGGGAAGTCGCAATCGAAGCAGACTCCCCGTCGGCATGCAGAGCAATCGATCCCTCTTAATGTCTCACCTGGGCACGAAGTTATTTCCCCTCCGAGTACGGCATCGAGCGTCTCCAGGTATCCCAGCAGTACTTTGGATCGTAATGGTCCGCTAAGATCGACGTACCGATTGCAAGAGACTCAGTACCCCAATGCTTGGGATGCTCGCGATGAAAGAAGTATGGATCTCCAACCCACTCGCACAGTTTGTTGGGGGGGCCCCGCACGCCAGCGGGAGAAGGGGAGGCGCGCTTGTTTGGGGGGGGTCAGACAAGTCAGACAAGTCCGACATGTCCGACATGTCCGACTGCAACGTTGCGAGGTTGGGTTAAATGAGCTCTGGCAGATGCCCTTTGCTGTCCCCAAGTTTTTCCATGTCGATTTGCATTCGATCCAAAAGCGCAAGCCACAAGTCGCTGATGGGGGTTTCTTTGGCGTAGGTTACATGCCGACCTGTCTTGAGGGTTCCACATCCTCCACCGGCAAGGAGCACCGGGAGGTCTTCGTGGTTGTGGGCATTGCCATCGTGAATGCCACTTCCATACGTAATCATGGAGTGATCCAGCAAACTTCCTTCGCCTTCTTGGATCGATTCGAGTTTCTCTAACAAGTAGGCCAGTTGACGCATGTGGAAGAGATTGATTTGGCGAAGCTTCGTTTGTTTGTTGGCGTCTCCCCCGTGATGGGAAAGGTCGTGGTGCCCTTCGGGCACATCGACGAACGGGTAAGGCTTGTTGCTTCCTTCATTCGCCAACACGAAGGTCGCTACGCGCGTGACGTCCGCTTGGAATCCAAGTGCGATCAAGTCGGCCATCATTCGAATGTGCTCTTCGTAATTGGCCGGGATGGCTTGGGGAGCCGGGTAATTTGGCGCAATAACCGGGGGGAGTTTCTCTGAGCGTTGAATCCTGAGCTCAATGTCGCGTATAGAAGCGAAATACTCGTCGAGTTTTCGGATGTCGTTCGTCGCTAATCGAGGACTTAGAGATTGGGAATCTTCTCGCACAAAGTCGAGGATGCTTTTTCGTTTCGCGTCTCGTTGAGCTCGCGATGCGTCGTTTGCACCGCCGAACAATCGTTCGAAAACAACCTTCGGATTGACTTCTTTTGGCAACGGCTGCGTGGCGGATTTCCAAGACATGGTCGAGGAGTAGACGCAGGAGTATCCCGAGTCGCAGTTTCCGGCCATGGCTCCGGCTTCTGTGCCAACTTCCAACGAACTCAATCGCGTCTGATCCCCGATTCTAGAAGCGGCGATTTGATCGACGCTGACTCCGTTTCGGATGTTGATCCCGTCGGTCTTCAGTGGTCGTGCTCCGGTCAAGAACGCGGACAACGCGCGAGCGTGGTCACCACCTCCATCGGCATAAGCTCGGGCACCATCGGCGGTCAGCCCCGATAAGACCAGCAGTTTTTTTTGAAGCTTCGCTAACGGTTCAAGGATCGGTGTGATTTCGAATCCTTCACCAGTGGACTTGGGGGTCCAGTCGGCCATGTTGATCCCATTCGGGACGTACAGGAAAGCCATACGGTTTGGCGCCACGCCGGTAGCTTGTGAACCTTGCGCCTGCGTCGAGACCGGGCCCATGGCTTCTAACCAGGGGAGTGCAAGTGAGACGCCGAGGCCTCGCAGTAGTGTACGTCTTGGGATCGAAGGTTTGGTGAAAGACATGGTTGTTGGCTTTCGGGGGGAGGGCTTCAGGGGAAGGGGTAGGGAGGCAGTTAGGGGGTCGGTGCGCGTCGTTTGCGAAAGGGATCGCTTTGGACGATCGCATGAATGAGGGCTTGCATGCGGTATTGTTGACTGGTCATGGATTGAGCGATGTTTTCGACGACGGGTCGGTCATAGTATTCTATTCCGCGTCCTAGGGCGTAGGTCATTAGTTTTTCGATGAGGCAACGCAAGAATTCTTCTTTCTTTTCGGCGATGATCGACTTTAGATCGGCGGGCCCATTGAAGTGTGTCCCATCGGAGAATTCGCCTGAGGGGTCGACATCGAAGGGGCCATCTTTGGTGCGAAATCCGCCGATCGCGTCGTAGTTTTCGAGAGCAAAGCCGATTGGATCCATTTTCGCGTGGCAGTTTGCGCACGCCGGATTCGTGCGGTGAATTTCCATTCGCTTTCTCAGTGAAGCGTTCGAGACGTCTTGTTCACCGGCGGGGAGTTCAGGAACGTTTGGGGGAGGTGGTGGGGGAGGGTTTCCGAGGATTTGTTCAAGGATCCATCGGCCCCGTTTTACGGGTGATGTACGGGTGGGGTTGGAGGTAACTGCCAGTATGGATGCTTGGGTGATCAACCCACCTCGGTCGCGGTTTTGAAGAGATACGCGTTGGAATGAGTCCCCTTGGATGGGCGATCCGCCGGGGATGCTGGCGGGTTGTCCGATGGAGTTCCCCGCTGTATCAGCAATCCCGTAGTGTTTGGCGAGTGTCTCGTCGAGAAACGTGAAATCTGCGCTGATCAATTCCAGGGCGCTTCGATTTTCGCGAAGGATAGATTCGAAGAACAGTTCTGTTTCCTTCAGCATGGAGGCTTTGAGTTTAGGGCTAAAGCTGGGGAACAGTTTTGGGTCAGGTGCGAAGGTTTCGATCCGTTGGATTTGAAGCCATTGGGTTGCAAAGTTTTGGACGAGGGCTTTTGATTTCGGATCGGCGAGCATACGTTCGACGTGGGGTGTTGGGTCTGCGGCAAGGGATCCATTTTGTGCGGCTTCGAGGAGGAGATCATCGGGCATGGAACTCCACAGGAAGTACGACAAACGTGAGGCGAGTGCGAATGGGTCGATGTCGCGGTGTTCGGGTGCATTGGGTTGTTCATCGAGTTCGACTCGGAAGAGGAATTTCGGCGAGCATAGGATTCCTTGCATGACGATCTGCATGGCGGATTCCCAACTCTCCCCTTGGGCGATGCGTTGGTCTGTCCATCGAGCCGCGTTTTCGAGCTCTTCGTTGCTCACCGGTCGACGGTAAGCGCGGCGCATGAATCGCGCGAGTACTTCTCGGGTTTGTTGTTCGGGAGATTGGTTTGAGGTGGTCGCAAGGAGTCGGCGGTGGCTGTCGGGTCGGGTATCGAGCGGGCCATCGAGAGCGAGGAATTCGACGTATAGTTTCGAGGATTGGCCTTCGGGTTTTTTGCGTTGTCCGACGAAGATTCGGTCTCGATTGGCTTCGGCGGCGATTGGGACTTCGACGCTCTGAGCGTTTGCCGGGGCGGTGGCTGAGATATCGAATGTTTTGAGGATTCGAGCGGGTCGGGGGATGTTGCCGCTGATCGCGTCTAGTTCGGCGTCTGG
>JBJONT010000305.1:0-3319 GCA_046051705.1 Planctomycetota bacterium
ATCGTTTCAGACCAGGAGCATCATTGGGACCTGGGCTGAGTTCGGAACGGTCTTCGATGCTTCCACCGTTCAAGCGGTATCGGAATGTCGGCACGCCGGCTTGATCCAATCGATAACCCAAGAACTTGGCTTTTTCGTTGACTTCCTTTGCATCTGGCCATTGTGCATTTGCATCAGCCAGCAAAGCTATCGGGGCGGAAGACTCGTAATTGAGAACGAGATCCCCGAGGGGTTTTTGGCGTCCGACTCCACGATCACGCCAGTGCATGGAAGCATCGATGAATTGACCTTGCCAAAGCTTGGCGATATTCATCGTTTGGGCGTCCCAAGCGATATTCAGTCCACCTGGGTAACCAACGGCGATTCCGCGAGCGGAAAGGCCATCAAGAAAATTTCGGTAGATGATAGGGCGATCGGTCGGTTCAAGAACGATTTGGTTGCGCTGTAGTCCTTCTGGTGTGGCAGCTTGGCCTCCTTGCGATAGGTATTTCCAAAGTGCTCCGATTTGATGCTCGGCATTACCTTCGTAGACGCTCTTCAGGACGCTTGTCCCTTCTGGAAAGCTCGCAGGCATCCGGGTACCCGGTCGGTATTTTGTAGGTTCGAGCATATAGCGGTGGAACCACTCAGGACGCAATCGTTCGGTCATCGTCAACATGTTGATGGCTTGGATGCCGACGGCTCGTTCGTTCCCGAAAGTGTGGCACTGGGCACAGGAGAGACCTTTGTTGCCAGCGAGCAATCGGCCGGCGGCGATTGTTCGAATCTCCGCTTCATCTGCCGGTTTGGCTGGTCTGTCGTTAGCTAAGTTTGCTACCGCTGCGCGATCTGTTTGTTTCCAGTGTTCGGCCAAGCCTTGAGTTGCATTTCCGTATTGGGGCATGCGAACGAGCATGTAAGGACGGTTGCGTGCGCCTTGAGAGAGTACGCGATCGAGGTAATTGTCATTGAGTTTATCTCCAACGCCGGTGAGTCGAGGAGGCAAGCGACCTTCGTCACCCATTTCAGGGATTGTTGAAGTGAACAAATCGAGCTTATCGGATTCCGGGCCACCGAAGTCACTTCGTTGGTGGCAAGCGACGCAATTGAGTTTAGCAAGGGTATACTTCGCATGAGCTTCCGGCGCACTGAGTTGTTCGCTTGGGGCTTTCAAAGCTGCGATAATGGCGTCTTTTTGGAACGAGGATAAGCGATAGTCAGGCAATCCGTTCGGGACGGTGTTCGCCAAGCATCCTGCGTCGAGATTAAGCTGCTCGATGGCTGGTGCACGAGCGAGTTTGGATGCATTCCGATCGGTGTCTTTCATAGCGTGGCACTGTACGCAACCTACCGATTCAAAGAGGGTTTTCCCACGGCTAATCAGAGTCGCATCCGGATCTGCTGCGTCATCTTTCTTGTCGGATTTCTTTGGTTGTCCCGGTTCGACCTGGAGCCAACCGTCGATGCTTTGACGAACAAATTGTTGGCTTTCCCATTGCAGTTCCAGTGTGGCTTCGCCGCCACCTTGGAAGTACTCCACGAGGAGTTTATGAGTACCAGCTGCGAGTTCAATTTCTCCGCTTTGTGTTTGATGAGGGTGGATTCCGTCGACATCTACGATTTTCTTACCATCGACGAGCAATCGTGATCCGTCGTCGGATCCAAGATGAAATCGGACTTTCGAGGGAGCATCGAGAGTTACGTAAGATTCGAATCGCAGAGCGTAATTGTTGTTGCGTCCTGAGACGGCTAGATCGAAGCCTTCGCTGGTACCTGAAGCTACTGGGGTGAGTTCGTCGAAATTCGGGAGTTTGTCCCAACTTCCTTCGTACAAACTGTACTTGGTATTGGGACGCAAATCGCTTGGGTCCACGGTGGGCAAGAGATAGTGAGCTAGATCGCGCGACTCGTTATCATCGAGATGCATGCCTGGCATGCGGTTCGAGGGGCGGATGGTATGTGGTTGTTTGAGGAAAATAGCTAAGCCGTCGAGCGAGTATTTCTTGGAGAGATCAGGAAGCGGGATCGAGGTTGCGGTCAATCGTGTTGAGTCAGGCATTCCATGGCAGACAGCGCACCCGACGCGTTCGTAGATTTGTTTTCCACGCTGGGTAGCTTGCGCGTCTACGCGGGAATGTCTCCGGGTTTTCCCTGTGGATTCGAGGTAAGCACCGATTGCTTTTGTCACATCGGCTTTGTTCTTCTCATCGAGTCCATGCAGCAAGTCGGGCATGGTCGTTCCCACTTTTGCGCCGTGGACATCGGCAAGCATCTGAGCGATGTACCCTGGCCGGATTCGATTGCCGACTTGTTCGAGTAAGGGGGCTTCTTTTCGTTCGAGTAGTCCCGCAAGCTTCCCTGCTTCGTGGCAGCTTATGCAACCGAGTTCGCTGATTAGAATTCGACCGCTGATGGCTTGATCGGTCGGGTTGCTGCTGGCGGCTGCGAGTCGTTCATAACCAGCGACACGCGGGCGTTGGGCGACGCGTTGGGCATCCATTGGTACGAGCCAAATGTTGCGGTAGGCAACAGGGTTTCCGTGGTCTTGGAGGTACAGCGGTCCATCTTTGGGGGATTCACCGTTTGGTGCAGCGGTTGTGGAGCCTGGGACTTTGCGATCTCGATGTATAGGGAACCCGTTAAGCCAAACGGTAAGCGTTGCTTCTGACGTTTTTTTACCGGCTGCATCCCATCGAGGGGCCACAAATTCGACGTCGTAGGTTTGCCAAGTCATCGGTGGTAGGCATGCGTTGAACTCCGCAGCACTGACACCGTAGATTGCACCGCAGGTGTTGCCTTCGTTTTCAAAACCAAAGGAATCGAGGACTTGGGTCTCGTAGCGTCCTTGGTGGTACACCCCTGAATTACCGCGACCTTGGCCCAAAGCCTCTGGAACAAAAGGGGTTCGGAATTCCAAGTGCAAGCGATAGTCGCGGAACATTTCCTTGGTGGTGCAACCAGCTAATAGGTTGTTGCCTTCGATGAGTTTTGTACCGTTAGCCCAGTGTTGATCGATTGATTTTTGGGTGCCGTCGAAGAGAACGATAGCCGACGAAGGTGGCTTGGCGCCAAGCGTGGGGCTTGATCTCGATATCTTCTCGGAGCCATCGATTAAGTCTTCGACTTCTTGAGTATCTAATTCATTGATGGCGGGGGGGCTTTGATCCCATCCCGCCCCAGGCAAACCTCCTTGGAAAATCGACACGCGGTAGTTGTCGGCGGCTAATGCAGCGATTTGGATTCCGCGTCCTGCTTTGAGATATTCACCTTGGATTTCCAGTCTCTTAGCGGCTTCTTGAGCAATTGCAGTGCAGGATGAAACTGGCAGTTGCGAGTTGGT
>JBJONT010000306.1:0-27066 GCA_046051705.1 Planctomycetota bacterium
CGAAGCAGCAGTCGACCGCCGGCATGTGCGAGACCTGCACGCGACGATCTTGAGACTCATGGGGATCGACCACAACTTGCTAACTTACTTTTACGGTGGACTCGATCATAAACTGACCGGAGTACAAGAATCGCACTTCATCCGCGAAGTGATCGCGTAACAAACATCACTATCGATGCTTGTTACGCTACGATTCCTGATTTGGACTCACCGCGTTGCCGGATGATTAGACCTTAGGGATCTCAAACCCAGCGCGTTGCACTCGAGCCTGCATCGCCGCTGCGATGTCGTCTCCCTCGATACGCTCTGTGGTCGCATTCCACTTCAGCTTTCGCTTCAATCGTCCTGCAATCGCCGAAAGGTGACACATGTTCATTGTCTGCAAGTGCGAGTAAACATCCGAAACAGGCAACCCACCTTCAGCAATGCAACGATAAAAGTTCGCTTTGTGCCCCTCATGCGGCTTACCTTTGTACAGCGCTTGAAGTTCCGCATCGCCGTAGACATCCTTATCCCATTGCTCTTCGATCGGCTTGCCTGTGATGCGTTCTCGGTTGACGAAAATCCGACCTTTCGTCCCCTCGATCAACAATCCGTTATCGCCACGGCTTGTAACATGAATCTCCATTCCGTTGGTGAAACGATGGATGATATTGAAATCATGGGAGGTGTTGAAGCGATCATCCATCAGTGGATTGCCGTCCTTCATCTCCACTGGATGCGTGCAATCCGATCCGTCAACTTCTACTGGACCGGTCCCTTGCTCCATTTGATTCGCTGCCCATAACGCAATGTCGATATGGTGAGCCCCCCAGTCGGTGAACTTGCCTCCCGAGTACTCGTACCACCAACGGAAATCATTGTGGCAACGCTGTTGGATGTAGTCCACTTTGGGTGCTTGGCCAAGCCACATATCCCAATTCAAATGGGCCGGCGGAGCTGCCTTCGCGAAAGGACCTCCCGTAGGTGCACCATTGATACCGCAAGTGATCTTCTTGATGTCGCCGAGAAGGCCTTTGTGAGCCATGTTCACGGCTCGAAGGAACAATCGGCGGTCGGAGCGTTGCTGGGTTCCAATGAAAAACACTAGCTTCGGATTGGCTTTGCAAGCCGCACGGATAGCCAAGTTCTCGGCGAGCGTAAGGGTCAATGGCTTTTGACAAAACACATGCTTGCCCGCTTGCAATGCTTCAATTGCAATTTTGGTATGCCAATGGTCTGGGGTCACGATACTGACCACATCGACATTTTTATTCTCAAGCACTCGGCGATAATCCTCGACCGACTCGGCTTTGCCCTTGCCGATCTTCTCATCGTTGCGAGCACGTTCGCGATGGTTTGCATCCACATCGCAGACCGCGATGATATCTGCGAATCGATTGTGATCGTGGGCATCACCCGTACCCATTCCGCCAAGCCCAATACAACCGACTCGCAATCGATCCTGGGATGCAAATGGTGCCCCTTGGGCACTCGACGTCCAATAAGGGTTGATTGCAGGTACCGCAGCCATCGCAGCGACTGTGCCGGCAGTTTTTCCGAGAAACTCACGACGAGAGGATTGGGTCATGTGTAAATATCCTAAAAGTGAAAGAAATACAGAACACTGATTTAGACGTTTGCGACCGAAGGTTCCGGGCCTGACGAAGTTCCAGAACCGACCTGTATCATAGCACGCGCCGACTTCGTCTGCTTGCGCCATGACCAGAGCTTGTCCATCAACAGATAGATCACCGGTGTGGTAAAAAGGGTTACGAACTGACTTACGATCAACCCCCCAACGATGGCGATGCCCAGGGGTTGTCGCAATTCAGCCCCATCTCCACGTCCAATTGCCAAAGGAATTCCACCGAGAATCGCAGCCAACGTGGTCATGGTAATCGGGCGAAATCGCCTTAAACACGCTTCGTGGATCGCCTCACGCGGTCCCCAACCCCGTTCTTTTTGCAACGCGATCGCGAAGTCGATCATCATGATCGCATTCTTTTTAACAATACCGATCAACAGCAAAATTCCGATCATGCCGATCACGTTGAAATCAATTTTATAGAGGATCAACGCCAGGATGGCTCCCACTCCTGCCGACGGTAGGGTGGAGAGAATCGTAATCGGGTGGATCAAGCTCTCATAGAGAATTCCCAATACGATGTAGACCGCCACAATCGCCGAAAGAATCAACAATGGCTGATTAGCTAGCGAGTCCTGAAACGCTTGGGCTGTCCCTTGGAAGTTCCCTTGGATACTTTTTGGCATCCCGATTTCATTGCTCACACTTTGAATAATTGGAACAACATCACCCAGCGCGCTACCAGGACTGAGATTAAAGGAGATCGTCGACGACGGGAACAAGCCTGAGTGAGCCACGGAAAGAGAGGTATTGCGTGATTCGATGGCATAGAGATCTTGCAGAGGAACTTGGGAATTGTTCCTTGTGCGTATATAGATGTTCTTGAGCGATTCAGGTCCTTGGGCATACTCTCGATCCAAAGTCATCACAACGCGGCGCTGTGTTAGTGGCAAATAAATCGTCGATACCGGCCGTTGTCCAAAAGCGTCATAAAGCGTGTTGTCGATCGTGGCAATATCAAGTCCAAGAATGGATGCCAAGTCGCGGTGAATGGTCAACCTTGATAATTGTCCTTTGTCTTGCTGATCGGTATTCACATCGGTGATCTCCGAGACTTTTTTCATCGCTGCCATCAACTTGAGCGTCCACTCGTTGAGTTCCTTCAAATCCCCGCCCCGCAATGTGTATTGATACTGAGCACCCGATGGCCTGCCGCCAATTCGAATGTCTTGCGTCGCTTGCATGAACAAGTTTGCTCCGCTAATCCCACCTGTTTTCTTGCGAATCGACATCAAAATCTCATCGATCGATTGCTTGCGCTCCGAAAGGGGTTTCAACGTTACGAACATCCGTCCACTGTTGGTACCCCCACCCCCCGGCCCACCTCCACCCGTAGACACCAATACACGATCGATCCCGGGCTCATCACTTACCGCTCTGCCAAATCTCTCGACGAGATCAATCATGGCGGTAAACGAGGTCCCTTGGTCGGCTACGATGTTTCCGACAAGTCGACCGGTGTCTTGTTGGGGGAAAAAACCTTTGGCGATGTTTGTGTAAAGATAAACGTTGAACGCGATGATGAAGCCAAAGACGACCAGCGTCCAACCCGGAAAATCGAGCACGACATCTAGAATCTTGCCATACGCGTGCTCCATCCAATAACGATTCTTCTTTTCGCGGTGCTGCGCCGGTTTGAGCAACACCGCACAGAGCATGGGGGTAGTCGTCAATGATACCACAAGAGAAATCAGAATAGCGATCGAAAGAGTAACGGCGAACTCTCGAAACAGCATGCCGACAATCCCACGCATCAACAAGATGGGGATGAACACCGCGATCAATGACAACGTTATCGATAGAACGGTAAAGCCGATCTCGCCAGCACCCTTGAGGGCCGCCTCTTTAGGCTTCATCCCCTTTTCTAAATATCGACTGATGTTCTCGGTAACAACGATCGCATCGTCTACCACAAAGCCTGTCGAAATGGTCAGCGCCATCAACGACAGATTATCGAGGCTGTAACCGAACAAATACATAACGCCAAACGTTCCAATCAGTGAAACAGGTACGGCAATCGTCGGAACAATTGTGGCCCGGATGTCCCGCAGGAACAAATAGACCACCACGATCACCAGCAAGACGCTGATCAAGAGTGTTTTCTGGACTTCTTCAAGCGATGCGCGAATGGTCGTCGAACGATCCATTCCGATCCCCAACTCAATGGCTGCTGGTAATTGCGCGCGCAATTGCGGCAAGACAGCTTTGATGTTATCGATCGTCTCGATAATGTTTGCGTCGGGCTGACGGAATATCAACACGCTTATCGACGGCCTACCGTCGGTTATCGCATAATTGCGGATGTCCTCGAGTCCATCTTGAACGTTCGCAACATCCCCCAATCGAATGGGCGCACCATTGCGAAATGCGACGACCAATGGTCGGTAATCATCGGCATTCATCAATTGGTCTGTGGTATTTAAAGACCATTGAATATCGTTCTCTTCCAGAAGACCTTTCGGGCGATTCGCATTGGCTGTTCCAATAGCCGCTCGTACATCTTCGAGTCCGATTTGAAGCTGATTGAGTACCGTTGGATTGACTTCGACTCGAACCGCCGGGTTTGCACCCCCCGTCGCAAAGACTTGGCCTACTCCTTCGATCTGCGATAGCTTCTGCTGAACTAGCGTCGAAGCTAACTCATACATCTGCGGCTTCGAGTAAATCTCCGAAACCAATGTCAGCAGCATTATCGGGGAGTCGGCGGGATTCACTTTCCGATACGAAGGGTTATTTGGAAGATTCGCTGGCAATTGACTTCGCGCTGCATTGATCGCCGCTTGAACCTCCCGCGCCGCTGCATTGACATCGCGATCAAGCTCAAATTGAAGCGTAATCGATGTAGATCCCAACGTACTCGTCGAGGTCATCTCCGTCACCCCAGCAATCCGACTGAGACTTCTCTCCAGCGGCGTTGCTACCGCCGATGCCATCGTCTCAGGACTTGCTCCTGGCAGATTGGCACTGACCGATAGCGTAGGGAATTCAACTTGAGGGAGCGGAGCGACCGGCAATAGAAAGTAACCGATCAGTCCCGATAAGGTCAGTGCGATCGTCAGCAACATCGTCCCGACGGGCCGATGTATGAAGGGAGCGGAGAAATTCGTACCTGCTCCGATCATTCACTCGCTCCCTGTTCACTAGCATCACCTCCGCCACTTTGCTTCCTCGGCGTTAGTGCATCGAACCACAAGTAGATCACAGGTGTTGTGTAAAGCGTCAGTGCTTGGCTAAGCAGTAAACCTCCGATGATGCAGATGCCCAAAGGTTGCCGCAACTCCGAACCAACACCACCGCTAAAAGCAAGAGGAACCGCACCGAGTAAGGCTGCCATCGTCGTCATGAGAATTGGCCGAAGTCTCAACAAACAAGCGTGAAAAATAGCATCTTCAGCTTTCAATCCCTGAACTCGCTGGGCTTCGAGGGCAAAGTCAATCATCATGATCGCATTCTTCTTGACGATCCCGATGAGCAAGATAATACCGATGATCGCGATGATCCCTAAATCGATTCGGAAGATAATCAGTGCAAGCAGCGCACCGACTCCTGCCGATGGAAGTGTTGATAGGATCGTCAGTGGATGCACGTAGCTTTCATACAAAACTCCTAGCACGATGTACACCGTAACTAACGCCGCGAGGATCAGTAGTGGCGTTGTCGCCAAAGACCGTTGGTAAGCTTCCGCTGATCCCTGGAAAGCTCCAACCATGCTCGCCGGAAGTTGTATGTCTTGTGTTGTCGTCTCAACCGCTTCAACCGCTTGTCCAAGCGAAACTCCTGGCGCTACATTGAACGACAATGTCACCACCGGAAATTGACCTTGATGGTTGATCGCTAAAGCTGCGTTCTGGTATTCGATCTTTGTTAACGACTCAAGCGGTGCTGGACGACCTGTGGTCGTTTTCACATACATCGCGCCGATGTCGCTTAACGAATCCCGAAACTCCGGAGCTACCTCAAGTACCACGCGGTACTGATTTAGTTGGGTGAAAATGGTCGAGACTTGCCGCTGCCCAAATGCGTTGTAGAGAGCATCATCGATCATCATCGGGGTGACCCCTAATCGTGCTGCTGTATCGCGGTCAATCACCAATTTTGCTTCTCTGCCAAAGACAGACTGATCACTGGCAACATCCCGAAGTTCCGGACGTTCTTTTAGAGCTTTCACTAGTGGAGGGATCCAAGTCGCAAGCTCTTCGGGGTCGGGGCTTTCAATCGCATACTGATACTGCGTACGGGAAACCTTCGACTCGACCGCAAGGTCTTGTACCGGTTGTAGATAAAGCTGAATACCCGATACGTTTTGAGCCTTTTCTGCCAACCTGGCCATGACTTGCTGGATCGACTCGGAACGCTCGTGATGCGGTTTCAAATTGATCTGAATCCGACCGTTATTAGTCGTCAAGTTGGTTCCATCGATACCGATGAAACTCGCTAAGCTTTCAATGGCGGGATCGTTGACCAATGCTGCGTTTAACTCAGCTTGCCTCTGCTGCATCTTAGAGAACGATGTGTCTTGATCCGCTTCGGTAATCCCTAGAATAACGCCAGTGTCTTGGGTGGGAAAAAACCCTTTCGGAATCTGTATGTACAGGAGGATGGTCGCTGCTAAGGTTGCGAGAAAAACAAGCATCGTGAATGTTCGATGTCGCAAAGTCCATCGAAGCGTTGTTTCATAGAAACCCAACAAGATGACGAACAGCCAGCCTTGGGTTCCATGATCGTGCGAAGCACCAGCCCCCTTGGGTATGGTCTTCAACAGCAACGCACACATCATCGGTGTGAGAGTCAAAGAAACGATGGCCGACACAAAAATTGTCACACTCAAGGTCACTGCAAATTCCCGGAACAATCGTCCGACAACATCTCCCATGAAAAGCAACGGAATGAGTACCGCAACCAACGATACACTCAACGATATGATCGTAAATCCAATTTCCGATGCACCCTTGAGCGATGCCGAAAGCGGATCCATCCCTTCTTCCACATACCGCATGATATTTTCGATCATTACAATGGCATCGTCGACGACGAATCCTGTAGAGATCGTAAGTGCCATAAGCGTCAGGTTGTTCAACGTGTATCCCAATAAGTACATAATGCCAAAGGTCCCGACGATCGAAAGCGGAACAGCAGCACTTGGGATAACGGTTGCTCGAAAGCTATGTAAGAACGAATAAATGACGAGAATCACCAACCCGATCGTGAGCAACAATTCGTGTTGAACACTTTCCACCGAAGCGCGAATCGTCGTGGTCCGATCGGTCAATACTTCGACCCGAATGTCGGCGGGTAAAGACTCTTCCAGTTGCGGCAACATCGCTTGTACGCGATCGACTACTTCGATAATGTTAGCGCCGGGTTGTCGCTGAATATTGAGCAGAACAGCCGGTGTTGTATCGCGCCAAGCGGCTTGGCGAATGTTCTCGACGTCATCGATCACATTGGCGACCTCCGCAAGCTTCACTGGAGCGCCATTGCGATAAGCTACAATCAATTCTCGAAACTGCTCTGCTGTAAAGAGCTGATCATTCGCCCCGATGATCACTGATTGTTTGGGACCATCAAAACTCCCCTTCGCTTGGTTGACATTCGCTGCCACAAGAGCTGTTCGTAAGTCATCGAGTGTTAATCCAACCGCAGAGAGACTTGTCGGGTTCGCTTGTACGCGAATCGCCGGCTTTTGCCCACCTGTTACGCTGACTTGTCCAACCCCTTTGATCTGCGATAACTTCTGCGCAAGACGTGTGTCTGCAAGATCCTGGATGCGGGGTAATGGAATGGTGTCCGATGTCAAGGAAAGGGTAAGTACCGGCGCATCCGCCGGATTGACTTTCGAATAGATCGGTGGATTGGGTAAATCGCGAGGTAGGAAATTTCCAGCGACATTGATGGCAGCTTGGACCTGCTGCACCGCAACGTCAATGTTCAAATCGAGTGAGAACTTTAACGTGACAACCGAACACCCATGCGTGCTCGAACTTGTCATCTGTGACAAGCCTGGAATCTGCCCGAACTGCTTCTCCAACGGCGCAGTGACCGACGATACCATCACCTCCGGGCCTGCTCCAGGATAAAACGTCACGACTTGAATCGTCGGATAATCTACCTGCGGCAATGCAGCGACCGGCAGTTGCCGATAAGCCACCCAGCCACTTAGCAAGATAGCGACCATCAACAACGTTGTTGCGATGGGGCGAACAATAAAAAGCTTCGATATGTTCATTGCGGCTTAGGTCCAGCCCCGCTCAGCGATATCTTTCCTTTGGGTTGCAACTTGTCGGTCCCTTCCGTGACCACACGGTCACCTTCGTTAAGTCCTGTTGCAATCACAGATCGTCCCGCTTCGCTAAATGCCACTGTGACCTTTGCAATGTCTACCGACTCATTATCAGGTTGCACAACATAGACGTACAAGAAGTCTGCTCCACGCTGTATGGCAGACGAAGGAACCACAACGGCGTTGTCCCACAATTTGACCATCAGCCGAATGTTGACGAACTGATTCGGAAACAACGTGTTTTCTTCATTACCAAAGGTTGCTTTCAACCGAAGCGTCCCTGTTGCCGAGTCGACTTGATTGTCGATCGCGGTCAGCACACCTTCCGCGAGCTTGTTCTGAAAACTGCGATCGAATGCGATAACCGGTAAAGCTTTGTTTTGAGCAAGCTGCGATTGCACTCGGGGTATCTCGTCTTGCGGAATAGGGAATAAAACAGAAATTGGTTGCAACTGTGTTATTACCGCAATTCCCAATGGACCGTTGGCTTGGATCATGTTCCCTTGATCGACTTGCCGAAGCCCAACGCGTCCACGTATGGGGGCCGTGATGTTGCAGTAAGTAACTTGTAACTCTGCATTCATAACGGTCGCTCGATCTACATCCACCACCGCCTGCGCTTGCTTGTAGACTGCTTGCAGTTCGTCTCGCTCCTGTTGAGAAAGCGTCGCACCCACCGGAAGGTTCTTTGATCGTTCAAAGTTAAGCCGGGCCAGCTCAAGAGCAGCGAGGTCGCGCTCAAGCTGTCCCCGTGCTTGGCTCAACGCAGCTTCGAATCCGCGCGAATCGATCCTTGCAATTAACTGTCCCTCTTCAACCATCTCCCCTTCCTGAAAGGACACACCGACAAGCTCGCCGTCGACACGGCTGCGTACCGTGACACTGTTGAATGCAGTGACCGTCCCCAAGCAATTCAAGTACTGAGGTATCGCTTCGACTTTCGCCGTCGCAAGCGTCACTAAAGGTGGTCGCGGAGCCGGACGACCACTCGCCGCCGGCCGAATCCAGCCTTCAAGAGCCGGCTCCCAACGCTCGCGCGTCGTGTAAACACCCCCTAGTAAACCGCAAAGCAACAAAAAAGAACCAACCCGATACCAGAGGGGCTTTCTGCCCCCCGGCTCTGCGGGGGGTGAAACCGGTTCAGCGGGTGATGAAGCCAATCGGGTGCCTTCATCAAGATTGGGGGCCGTCGCCATACGCGTGTTTTGGGGGAGGATAGGGTAGGGTGGGGCTGGCAGAACGCCAGTTTCTACGTATTGTAGTCGACTGAAGTGTAGTTCAATGGGAAAACCAGCCACCAAGCTGGCCGGTTCCTTGGGGAAACAAAGCCGATTTCTATGGAGAAATGGATCAAATGCAACGATTTCCACAATTCGAGCTTCCTAACGAATTCGTTACCGCTTTGTCGTCGAAGACACAAAATTCTGCCGGACAAGCAACCGCAGAACTCAATGAAACCGAAATCAGCCCAGCTGATTTACTTGAGAGAACTCAATTCGCGATGGAATTGGCTCGAATCGCCAGCGAAGTCACTCTCGAATACTTTCGAACCGCAGCCTTTCGGGTCGAACGCAAAAATGACCGTTCCCCAGTGACCGCCGCCGATAAAGGAGCAGAGACAAAGGTTCGGCAAGCCATTGCAGATCGCTATCCTACTGACGCTCTACTCGGCGAGGAATTCGGTTCCGTCGGGGGCCAAAGCCCCTTCGAATGGATTATCGACCCGATCGATGGCACAAAGAGCTTCATCTCCGGCGTACCCCTCTACTCGACCTTGGTTGGCTTGACTCTCAACGGTGCACCTCTTCTCGGTGTGATCGCTATTCCCGCCCTCGGAGAACTGGTCGTCGCTGCCCGCCGATGCGGGGCTTGGTATGGCCAAGGTCATGGCGATCAAGTCGTTCAACTTTCCAGGTGCCATGTCTCATCCGTGGATCGACTCGAAGACGGACTGTTTTTGACGTCTCAGGTCGACAACTTTGACCGACGAGGAGCGTCAGAGGCTTACAAAGAACTGGAGCGTCAAGCCTATGTCAGCCGCTCGTGGGGAGATGGCTACGGATACTTGTTGGTCGCTACCGGTCGAGCGGAATTGATGGTCGATCCCATCGTGAACCCTTGGGATGTCGCCGCCGTTGCACCGGTAGTTATCGAAGCCGGAGGTAGCTTTTCATCTTGGTCGGGCGCTGTTGATTTGCGAGCTGGACATTGTTTCGCAAGCAACACGAAACTCCACCAAGGAGCACTGGAAATCCTTAAGCCCTATGCACTACAACCGATTGCATAGTGAACGCTGCACACCCGACCCCTGCTTTTTCAGCCTCGGATCGCTATCGAGACGAGAATCTCACACCTAGCGAGAATCCCAAACCTAGCGTGAATCCCAAACCTAGTGTGAGGCCAAAGCCAAGGCGAGATGCCCACTGCACACTCCCCAAGTCCCGTAGGTCGGAAATCCACTGATGGAATTCCCTGGTATCTCCCAAATATCTACGGAAATCTGAGCTACACTTTAGATAAACCTGCCGAGTGCACGCATCTTTTCCTTCATCATGACGCTTGATCTTTCGTTACCACAATTAGTTCAGCAGCAAGCGCAGCGGATCGCCGAGTTGGGGAGCCCTGCCGTAGCTGGACTCTATGATTTGACCAGCCAAAGGCTGGTTCGCTTCGCCACGACCATAACCCGCAATCAGCATGATGCGGAAGACGCGGTGGCGTCGGCATTGCTGAAAATCGTCGCTAACCCTGAGGTCTTTACCCGAGCCACCCATCCATGGCCGTTCTTGCTTCAAGTAGTACGCAACGATGCACTGCAGATCCTTCGCCGAAAAAAGAAATGGGCAACGGCCAAGCTTGTCATAACCAATGCCCTTGCAGATCTGATCTGTCCGAATCGTGTGGATGGTGCAGAAAAGAAAGAGGCCAGTGAGAAAGTTTGGCTCGCTCTGCGACAACTTCCCACAGAACAGGCCGAAGTTGTCGTTTTGAAGATTTGGGAAGAACTGACCTTCCAAGAAATCTCCTGGACATTGGAGATTCCAATGCCGACTGCTGCGAGTCGGTACCGTTACGCGATTGCCAAGTTATCTGAGATTCTAGGTAATCAGATCGAAGACTTAAGCGAATCGCTTGCCGGCGAGCCATCCCACGTCCCTTCAAGTCTCGTATCGAACTGGAGGGAAGAGGTATGAGACCCGAAGATCAGCACCAGCCAGATGAACTGACAGCGATTGAATTGCGAATTCAGCAAGCTGCGGATTTGGTCGTTCCCTCAGACACTCTGCGAGGACGTATTGTCGGCGAAGCGTTGCGGCGTCATCGAGACGAACAAACCGATCGCAAAATGCTTCGTTACGGCTTCACTTTGTTATTAGCAAGCGTGTGTGTGTTGTTTGCCTTCGCAGCACTTGAAAAGCGATTCGACGATCGCCTCAGGCCCGTCACATCGGACGTGTTGTTGCGCCGTGCCGATGAATTGCGTGCAGAAGGTGGCTTAGAACCTGCGGAGTCCCTTGCCTTAGCCTACGATGAGTGGCGAATGCACTTGAAGGCTAGCGGATGGACGACGCAACCGAATGCTCACGGTAGTAACGCGTATAAGCTGTACGCCAATCCGGAATAGTTTGCTGTAAGCGATAACTCAGATTTCCACTGGCTCTGTTTTCGAGAAGATCTTTCACGTACGATCGAAACTCTTCCTTGGACTGATCGCTGTGATTGAGTAAGAACGCGACCGAGCCCCACGCATCTCGGTATTGCTGATTCGATAGTCGCTTATTCGGATCCCATCGTTCTTGTTCTTCCAAGTTGGCAAACTGACCAAATCGCAATTGCGTGTGAATGAGCTTGGTGTGAACCGGATGCGATTTGATCGCAAAGGATTCGCCAGAGCTTGAGCCACTCGGATACTCAAAGTATTCCGCGAGCCCTTCATCAATCCATAAAGGAATGCTTACGCGCTTCGCATGGAGCAACGCATGGGTTGCTTCATGACGAACGTCGACCAACCAATCTGCGTGAAACCAAGTCAAAATAAGTCCGGGACCTTGGTCGCGGATATACATTGAATTCGCTGCGCGAAGACCTGGATAATAGCGATGCAAGTATTCATCGAGCGAGCGGCGCGAATCGAAAACTAAGATGTGAACATCAAGTCCCTTTAGCGGGATCCCTAATTCTTGATTCAACTCGTCGGGTAAACGAAGTACACCTTGAATCTGCGATTCAAGAACTTTTGGCGGCACCAAACTATAGAAATGAAAACCGCTCTCATCAAAGACATAAGGCCAACCCGGCGAGATGTCTTGGTCGCTTCGAGTATCTGTACTGTTGCCGATCAAACTTGCAGGACCTATAGACCCGGTAGCGCCGTTCGGATGTAAGCGAGATTCTAAGGGCGATTGAAGTGGCGATTGCGTTTGAGCATGCCCGATGCAATAGAGTTGGCTCCCGAGAATCAACGCGAGAATGACCAAGCTCCAACGCTGGTTCGGGCGCAATCGCACCATCAGCGAATCGTTCCTTTGGAAATCGGGTTACCTGCAACCGATGGCCTGAAGTACTCGGCATCTGTTACAGTTTTTAGAGTTCCCGCCAAGACTTCCCAATCGCGAATGCGCTCGTGATCTTGCCGATTGAGCGAATTCTGAACGATCAATCGAGCCACAACTGGTTTGGCAATTACTTGCTTGTTTTCAATTGATTTAGGGTCGCTGAGCTTGGTGTCGCTGAGCCTTGGGTCAGTCAGCCGAATTTCTGATGGCAGTTCTTGTTTTGCTCTTAGGTGTTCGTTCAATTGCATGCGGAGCAATGGTGGTTTGTAAGGAGGGTAGACCGCATGCAATCGAACTGACCAATCCGCGAATTCGGCGTAGTCATTTGCCATGCTTGGAGCAAACGGCACAACTGTTCGAAACTGGTAGCTCGCCCTCTGACATCTTAAAGTCAGCGTTCCATCTTCACTCATGACCGCCGGCCCGGGACTAGTCCACATCGAGACTTGCTCTTGTGTCATCTGCTCGCGAAGTTCCTCAAGCCGTGACTTAAGTTCCCCAAGCTTTATTTTGCATTTTCTTTGGGCCTTCAGATCTGCCACTTGAATCGATTGGTCTTGATAATCAACGATTAGCAAGCGTTGGTTAGTATCGTCCCACTCGATGACTCGGTTCGATAGGAAGACCGTTTGCGTCGTGTTGATCGGAGGTTTGGTTTCATCTAAATAGATATCGGTATCGATCCGAAAAGCGTTTTCCGTCGCGTTGATCGCAGTTCCGTTTCCCAGAGTAGGGCTCCCTATTGGTTTTGAGCCTTGTGCCATACTTGTGGTAATGGGCATTGCGCCGAAGTTTGCCATCAAGAGTGCAATAACATAAACGAACGACGTCACGTGGCCCGTATGGACAGGGCACAAGTTGTGAGTCGCGTACGGGAACTTGTAAAAGTTCATGGGTTAGTCAACCAAGGAAACGATGAAAGGGGCAAACGCATGACTAGGGTTAGCAATCCAATGCACGAACTGTCTTAGATTGCAGTCGCATCCAAAACAGCTTCTTCCACAGGATCCCACTTGTAAAATATTCGAGCTGCTTTCCAAGCCAACAGGCCCAAGTAATGCCCCTGGAACTGGGCTTCCGTGCAGTCGGTAATCGGTTTACCCATACCTGGGTGAATAAATCCACTCAAGTCCTTCGTGAAGACAGGTCTGTTCCCTTGTTCGGGGTCGTACACAGCCAACTTGCAATCACAGTTTCCTTGATACAACGTTGGACCATCCTTGAGCTTCAAATTACTGATGTCGATCGCAATCACATAATCCACTTCTAACTGCCGAGCAATATCGGCATAGTTCCGCCCCTCGAAGGGTTGGTCATGGAAGGCTCGATTTGCATCTTCTTGCGACGCAAAAGTGATTTTCTTCTTCAGGTTGTTCGAGAGGAAGTTTTTGAAATGCTGCGTCATCACAATGGCTGACGCATCGCTCGTGGAGCTTCCCTCGGATGTCGTAATCACCGCAATGCTTTTGTTTTTCAAGTCGTCGAACTCAGCAGGAGTTCTCGGATCGTGAAGCAATACGACCAAGGATTTGATCAGATTGGTACAACCTGTCGATGCGATCAATCCAGGAAGGAGCGCAAGGGCAACAATGTACGGTAAAACACTGCGACCACGCGGTCGCTCAGAGGTGGTAAGCATCCTTGACTCACTCCTTGAAATCCAATCCTTGGACTACCGGAACACCCCGATACTCTTCGATCTCGAAGTGGCTTATAGCGATTCCTAAGCCTCGATGCCAGATCGAATTCCCAGAGCGAAATCAGACCGCGAATTTCTAAGGTGAATTTACTGGGCGGATTTACTGGAAAGCATCTCGGAGAGTGGTTCTAGCTTACCGAATCGCTCTCCAAGTAATTCCGAAACACCGGCTCATCGATGTTGCGGCCACTAAGCACTAACACGATATCCCCATCCCCCTGCAAATCGACTTCACCGCTCAAAATCGCGGCCGTGGTTATCGCGCCCGATGGCTCCGTCCGCAATCCATGATTTTGATACAGCCAAGCCATAGCTCGCTTCGTCGAGTCATCGCCGCAGACTACCGCCGATCGGACTAAACGCTTAAGAATCGGCCAATTATGTTGCCCGACGTCATAGGAAAGTAACCCATCGCAAATACTCGTCGGCTTGGGTAAACGTACCCGCTCGCCAAGGGCAAGGGATTGTCGGAAATCGTCAGCCCCCTGCGGCTCGACTCCAATAATTTTTGCTTCCGGAAACCCATGCGAGATTCCCAACGCATGACCTGCCATTAAACCACCGCCACTTACCGAACAGAAAAAATGCGACAGGTTTCGACCGTTAGACCGTAACTCATCGACGATTTCTAATCCCCCAACTCCATTCCCAGCGATCACATACGGGTCGTCGTAAGGAGACGCTTGTAATGCATTCTCTTGCTCGGAAATTTCTTTCGTCAAGCGGTCTCGTGTGCCGGTCAAATGGTCTGTCGTGATATCGTAAGTGAGGACTTGTGCACCGAATCGACGGGTGTTCTCAAACTTGATCTTTGGTGCTGATTCCGGCATCACAATGATCACGCGCGAACCGTACCGATAGCCGGCAAAGGATAACCCAGAAGCAAAATTGCCCGAGGAATGGGCCGCCACCGGCCGGCCATCGAGATTGGGAAAGTGCTGACTCATCCAATAAAGTGCACCCATCAACTTGAATGAACCCACCGGTGTCCATCCATAGTCTTTGATCCAAACCCGACGATCGCCTCCAAGTTGCAGTTGGCGTTCTAACGCATAAGATCGAATCAGCGGGGCAGGGGAGATGTGTTGTCGTAAGACTTCACGCGCTTGATACAGTTCGTCAATCGATACGGACTCTGTTTGCATTGTTTTCTTAGGGAGCAATAAAAAGGTTTTGAATCGACTCAAGCGGAACGCAACGACGAAGAATTTGCTCGACGAACTCCGGACGTTTTACCGACTCTGGCTTCGAGCTTCGCGAATTCGCCGAATTTCCCTCCGGCTTCTCTTCCGGTCGAAACATCGGATGGATTCTCGATACCAATCCAACCAACTCTCCATCAGTATTAAATACCCCTGAACCGCTGGATCCACCCGAAAACTCCGCGGTTATCTCCATCCAAGTTGTCCGATCTCCTGTCATCGTCGGCTTGACAAACCGACTCACTAATCCAGTGGTAACAACATAGAACTCGTTGTGAGGGTGACTCATGACAATTACTTCAGAAAGCTGACTAGGCCGCCGTTTGGCCAAGGATACCGGTTCGAATTTCGTCGCACTTGCCAAACGAATCAAAGCCACATCCGCACTCTCGGATGCCGCAAGCACCTCCGCAATCGCAAAACATTGGCCCACGTGATTCATGGCGATCATTCCCTTGATCTTTCCATCTCCTTTGCCTTCTAGGACATGGTAGTTGGTCAACACCAATCCATCTTCATGGATGAGAACTCCTCCCGCGATGTTCCCATGCAAGTTACTGCACCGCCCACAATCGTAAAGATTACCGACCATTACCGAAGCTCGCTTGAGCCGCTCGTGAATCTCACTACGAGGAATCGGTTCAAGTTCCGGTAACGCGATTGATTTGCTTGCGGGCGCTCTCCCGATGATTTCATTCATCTCTTGTGCATCGAGGATCCTCTCGTCCCCGATCAGACGACGCCCTCGCATCACAAAGGTATTGTATATGCGGCGATTATCGATGATCCCCGAACACAAGTCGTCAATCGGTTCGTTGCGCTCAAGCAACAGATCGCCCTTGATTGCCTCATCCTTCGGCTGCTCGTCCTTCGGTTGCGATTCCTGCTGCGTTTCCTCTTGAAGGGGTTGGTCTTGGGATGCGTTGACTTGCGGTGTGTCAGCTTGCGGTGCTTCAACTTGCGGGGTTGCAACTTGCTGGGGTGAAGGAGAATCCTGCCCCTTCGCCAGTTGCCTAAACTCAAACTGTTCCACCCAGAGGTTGCTTAGGATGAACACTATGCACACAAGTCCGCACCGAAAACCGCTAGAACGTTGGGCCCCGATGACAGACAAGAAATTTTCGCTTGCCAATGACCTGTCGTTTCTAAGTGTCAGAGTTTTCTAAGCCCAAATTTTTCAAGCCCCGATTTTTCATGCCCCGAGTGCTTTTAAACCACATCTTGCAGATCCCTGTCGCGGCTTACGAAACGCAATCGCGCCACACCAATAGGTACACGCGAGGACTCGCAGGGAAGGTACATCACGACCCGCTCGAAACATTTGCCCGATTTTGTTCCTCAAACCCGAAGCGATCGCTCCGGAGGAAATGCGATTTTCGGAATACTTACCACTGCTTCCCTGCTAGTTTACTGCGGGATCGATGCGATCAAGAGGATCAAATGCAATGAGGGAAGAAAGTTAGCGGTTTTTTCTCACCTGGGATCACTCGAAAGTGATCCCCCGTTTTTCCGCCAAAAGTCGCATGACATATTCAAAGTAAGGAAAAGGTATGTTCGGCTTCCGCTTCTTCGCCCATACATACACGACGTTGACCATCGCCCGGGATAATTCCCCTGCTTCTACTTTCGCCACGACTTGATCCACAAACAACTGCTGCTCGGTAAAAGCCACCCGCAGTCCATAATTGAGCTGATCCTTCAACTCGACCGTATTGAGCGAAAGCATCTGCTCGGCTTCGTTGTAGCCGTAGTTGTCTTGAGGAACCGCCATCGGGACTCCAAGAATACTCCACGCTAGGCCCGTCCCCGCAATCCAACGAGCGATCCACTGCGTTTTCATCGACTTGACCATGGTTTACTCTCCCTTCCTATCCCTATCCTCGGCTAAACTTGATTCACAGCGTTGCTTTATCCGCTAAGCTTTATCACCAGCTAGACTTTCCGCTAAGCTAAGTAATAGGAAACCTATGCGTTGCGAATCAAGTAAAACTATGGGGACTAGAGAATTTGGGCGAAATCAATCCCTATGATCTGCCATGGCCCGAATCAGGGCGACTGGCCGGCGTAGATTACGGAACAGTTCGGATCGGTGTGTCGATCTGCGACCCGAGTCGCACTTGGACCGGCCCGCTGGAAACCTTCCAACGCTGCCCAGACCCCATCGAACAACGGCACTTTCGTAAACTTGTCCAAGAAAACCAAATCGGCGGTTGGGTCGTCGGACTACCCATCCACTGCGACGGTAGGGATAGTGCTAAAGCCCGCGAAGCGAGAGAATTCGCCAAGTGGTTGATCACCGTCACCGCTCGCCCAGTGCGATTCGTTGACGAACGATACTCCACCGCACTGGCCACTCGCCTTCTGCGCGAACTAGACCTGACCCACAAAAAACGAAAAAAACAACTCGATAAAGTCGCTGCTCACATCATCCTCGATGCCTATCTGGAGTCCTCCAAGCATCCAGGATTCAACCCCATCACCCTGGAGAATATCGATGATGCTCAGATCTCACTCGACGGCTAACGCATCAATGAAGCCATCCGAAAAATCGTCTAACCAAATGCACTATCGCTCGCTCCTCTCTATGCGGCACCTCTTGGTCGCCCGCGCGACTGGCTATCTAGCCTCGCTGCCGGCAATGTTATTCGCAGTGTTGTTGTTCGCAGCGGTTAACAGCGGCGTCGCGCAAGCCCAAGAGAAACCAGAAGCTCCTATCCCTGAGCCTCTTACAAAATACCTCGGTCGCCGAATCGCTCTTCCGATGAGCTATCACGGTATCCCATGGCTTAACCGTCCCGAACGGATCCAAGAAGAGAACCCGGAAGAGATGCTCGAACAACTCAAAGTCCAGCCCGGGATGACGGTCTGCGATATGGGATGTGGCGATGGCTACTACACCATCGAACTGGCCCGACGCGTCGGGCCAACCGGCAAAGTTATCGCTGTCGATATCCAACCGGAAATGCTTCAAGAACTCTCCCGTCGATGTGAACAGAACAACCTTAAAAACGTCGATATGATCCTCGGCCTTCCCCACGACCCAAAACTCCCCGAAGGCAAGCTCGATCTGATCCTGATGGTTGACGTCTACCACGAATTCTCAAACCCGATCGAAATGCTTGACTCGATGCACAAAAGCCTCAAAAAAGACGGGCGGATCGCTTTGGTCGAGTTTCGAGGCGAAGACCCCCAAGTCCCCATCAAGCCCGAACATAAAATGACCAAGAAACAAATCCTTAAAGAGTACGAAGCCAACGCATTCCGCTTAGTCGATCAATACGATCGACTTCCCTGGCAACACCTGATGTTCCTAGGCCCAGACGACTCCAAAAGAAACGACACCAACGAAAAAAATAAATAAACCATGCTACACCTCCAAAGCGAATCACAGTTGCGTTGGTTACGTCAAGTCGATACCTCGCTCGATGAAATCTTGGTCGACCACGCGCATTGCGAACACAAAGCCGCAGCGACAGCCATGAGCCTCTTCGGGGCCTATGTCGATTGCGAAGAGCTTACCCGTGAAATGACAGTCATCATCGCCGAAGAACTCGAACACTTCCAAATGGTGCTCGATCTGCTCAAACGTCGCGGTATCGCGTTTCGCAAAATTCGACCCGGAACCTACGGTCGAAAACTGAACCTTCTAGTCCGACAAAACGAACCGCAACGCGCAATCGATCGCTTGCTGATCGCCGGATTGATCGAAGCGAGATCCTGCGAGAGATTCAAACTGCTTCGGGATCACGTCCAAGACCCTGAGCTAGCCGATTTCTATGGCTCCCTCTTCGAGTCCGAAGCCCGACACCATTCGACCTACGTCCGACTCGCTCGCCAATTCGCATCGGCAGACGAAGTCCGACTGCGTCTCGATGAACTGTCCAAAGCCGAAGCTGTTATCATCGACGAAGGCCACTCGCTACCTCGAATGCACAGCTAATCGACTGTCTTAATTGCTTACTAGGCCACTCTAGTAAGCGGCCTGATGCCAGCAAGAAAGTACCAGTTAGTAGTTATCAACTTGTACCTGGTGAATGACAACTCAGGCGGTTGCTGAAACACCCGCTACGTGTCGAGGAGACAACATGGGCCGATTCGGATTCGTAACGCTAGGAGCAAATGTTCCCTCCACCCGCTTTCGCTTCGATCCCTTCGCACAAATGCTCCGCGACCGCGGACACACTTGCAAATACTGGCCAAGTTTCCCCGCCGTCTACGATCACTTCCCCCGACTAGGCTGGCGTCTTAGCTACCAAATCAAACGCGCAAGTCGTTTGAGTCAGTACGCCCAAGCCCGACTATTTCGGCCCAACACAATCTACCTCGAACGTGGTTGCTTTCACGACGAGAGCCTTTGGCTCGATCGCTGGTTCCGAAAACTTGCTCCCCGCTTCGTCCTCGATGTCGATGATGCAATCTTCCTTCAATTCCCTCAGAAAATCCAAGAGCTCATCACTTGGAGCGATCACGTGGTGGTCAGCAACCCACCCCTCGCTCAATACGTCTCTCAATTCCACAACCGAATCACCGAAATACCCACCTGCGTTTTACTCGAGAAATTTCCTCTTCGCCCAAACGCGTTTTCACTCGACCGCGTGTCCCAACCGCCAGTGATCGGTTGGATGGGCACCCCCTCGAACCTGCCGTTCCTCGCCTTGTGCGCTCCCGCATTGCGACGACTCGCCAAAGAAACTCGATTCCGATTCATGGTTATCTCCAATGATGAGCAACCACTCCGCGCAATCGATTGGACCGGTGTCGATGTCGCTTTCGAAAAATGGAATAAAGCCACGGAAGTCTCTCGGCTTCATCAAATGGACATCGGACTGATGCCATTACCTAGCGATCAAGAATGGATGCGCTATAAAGCTGCTACCAAGCTTGTGCAGTACATGGCTATCGGAATCCCTGCTGTAGCAAGCCCCATCGGCGTCAACGCGGATATCCTTCAAGGGGACCAAGTCGGCTTCGCCGCTCGAACCGATGACGATTGGTTCGAATCGCTAAGAACCCTTATCCACTCCCCTGAACTTCGCGTCGCCATGGGACAACGCGGCCGTGCACTCGTAGAAACAAAATATTGCGCCGAAGCGAACATCGGGAAGCTTGAACAAGTCCTACTGGGTAACTAGATCAATCACCTTGTCGATTAACCAGTTGTGCCCAAGCCACTAGCAATCGCATTGACTGTAAGCAACAACTGCGGGATTAGTTGCTCGGCCTCACGCGTCTGCTGCATGCAATGATAACTCCGCCACATCTTTAACAAGTCGATCTGCTGATAGTGCAATACCCGCAATCCGCTCGATCGTAAATTCATCATCCGCTGGATGTTCGGACGGCGCTCGGATAAAGGCCCGCCATAAATCAATTCGATCTTCTCTCGCGTTCGATTCAATTCACTTTCGATCGTCTCCATAAATGTTCGACGCAATGCGGGGTCTTCCACCATCTGAGCATAAGCCCTCATGATCTCAATGTCGGTGGCTGCTAGGCTTGTTGCTACGTTGCTGAGCAAGTAATGACAGGGAGCCCATCGATTCATGGTCTGCCGTAATTGCTCAAACGTCTCGGGTGCCGATTGCTGTAACTTCTCTAAGGCACTGCCGACTCCAAACCAACCCGACAAAAAGAACCTCGCTTGACCCCAACTAAATACCCACGGTATCGCGCGTAGATCCGCAAGTGACTGCTGTCCAGTACGACGCGAAGGACGCGAGCCGATGCGACTCTGCTCGATCGCATCGATGGGTGTCGCTTGCCGGAAAAACGTTACGAACCCTTCTCGATGTATTAGCTCGGTATAGCTCTCTCTCGCCCACTTTGCTAATTCCGAAAGTGTCCCTTCCAACGGATGATCGCTCAAATCGGAGTGCTTGTCGGTTAACGTCTTTCGCGCAACCCCCGCAAGGAACAATTCGAGGTTGTAGATCGCCGTCGATTGATGGGCATACTTCTGAGGGATCGTTTCTCCTTGTTCGGTCAATCGTAAATCACCACCGAGCGACTCAAAGGGCAGGGCCTGAATGAATCGATGTGTTGGCCCAGCCCCACGACTGATGGTTCCACCACGCCCATGGAAAAAGCGGATTCTTACCGAGTGCTTCTTCCCAACCCGTACCAGCTCTTTCTGCGCTCGGCGCAAATTGACCAAGCTTGCAAGGATCCCACCATCCTTGTTGCTATCGCTATACCCAATCATCACCTGCCCAGCCGATTCACTCTCACCCTGCTCCCGGCGGATCGCACGCATGCTTCGCTGCGTAATTGGATGCTGTAAGAAAGCGTCGTAAATGGTTGGACTGTGATGCAAATCATCGACGGTTTCAAACAACGGTACGACCGGCATCGGACATTCAAGCCCCTCTGGCGTCTCTCGCATCAATCCGACTTCGCGAGCCAATAAATACACGACTAATAAATCCGAAACGTTTCGGGTCATGCTGACAATCAAACTGCCCAAGCCATCAAAGCCATACGCGGCACTGTACTCTTTCAATACCCGCAAAGAAGATAGCACCGCGTCGGCTTCCACCCCAAGCGATACGTCGGGTCGTGCGAACGGCCGCTTCGATTCCAATTCCCGATGAAGCAACTCAAGTCGCTCTTCTTCGGTCCACTGCGAGAAGTTCGTGCGACTGAATCCAGCTGCGGCCAACAACTGTTCAACCGCACGATCATGAAACGCACTGTTCTGACGAACATCCAATACCGCCAAGTGAAATCCGAACGTTTGAACCACTCGCATCAAAGGCTGTACGGAGTATTCCGCCGCTCGGCGACCTCCCGATGCGATAAGACTCTGATACAACAGCTTCAAGTCGTCTAGTAACTCACTGTACCGTTGGTACGTAGGAGCAGCATGCGGAGTGATTCGACTGTAAGTCTCATCCACGCGAGGTAGACGTGCCAACATCGTATTGATGAACTGTCGCCAAGGTTCGTTAGGGTTGCGATCAATCGCTCGCTTGCCGGCGTCCCCTAATCGATTGGCCGCCAAGGCCAACGCTTGTAAAAACTCCGGATTTGGGCGTTGCCAATATGCGGAAAGACTCAGTAACCGAGCCAACTGCTGTAGTTGCTTTTGCACAAGATTGACCGCATTGCTTCGCATCTCCAATAAACTCTGTCGCGTTACTTCTGCTGTCACCAACGGATGCCCGTCTCGATCACCACCAACCCACGTTCCAAATGTCAAGCGAGGAAACACCAATGGGTCATCGAATACACTCGTGTCCAAACCGACGGCCGTCCAAGCTCTCCGCAATCGCTGATCGAGCGGTCGAAGCACCGCCGGAAACACATGCGTCAGGTAGTCCAAGACGTTGCGACGCTCCGATTGAATGTCCGGTTTGTCCAGATAAATCTCACCTGTACGCCACAGAATTGCCAAGAGTGCTTTGGTTGCAAAATCGTTCTCTTCAGCCAACGGGTTGTTCTCGAATCCACCATCGTTCGACAACTGCCGATGCAACTGTAATCGTTCGTAAAGCCGCCGGTGGTGAGCCAACACAGTCGCCCTCTTGGCTTCGGTCGGGTGCGCCGTTAACACCAACTCGACCTGCATGCTCGGCAACTGCTTGGCTATCTGCTCGGCTGTCCATCCCTGCTCCTTGAGCTGTCGCAGGGAATCCCCCCAAAGTGCAGGCAACGCATCCATGCCCGATTGCTGTTCAATCGTTTTGCGAAACTGATCTGCCGCATTCTGCTCGGCCATCCCCAAAAGCTGAAACGCGATCGAATAAGCTTGCGTCAAGTGCACCGACTGGGTTAACGCACCCGAAGGGGGGGGCTGCTGGTTTGCTACGGGCAATAACCCGGCCAACGAACTCTCGCCCGATTCATCGAGTACTTCGCGGAAACAAGCTAGAATCCAGTCCCATTGGCCCCGAAGGATCTCTTCATTTAACGCCAACACACTCTCGACTACCATGAACAAGCACCCAACTGCGAGTTAATTACCACCACCCACCCCGTCGCCACGATGGACTGAAATTGCTTTCGGGAAATCGCCTTTGGCTGTTTCACTCGCGCTCGATACGGTTTCTCGAGTGCGAGACGCGGGGAACGCTCGAAAATTTAGAACACGTCGAAAAACATGTTGGAGAGAAGCCACTAAGATAAACACTTTGCAACTTTTTTCCACTGGTTTCAATCGTTTTACTAGTTCCTCGCAGTTGCTTGCGTCTTTTCCTCATGACAAAAATAAGCGGTTTGTAGATGATTATCAGCTCGCGGCCGTTGAAGGCCACTTTGAAAATCGCTTGGCTGCTACCCCTTGAGCCGACAGGCCAAGCTGTCAATCTGCAGGTTACCGCATTGCCATGAAAGAGAACGAGGACCCCAAAAAATCCCCGCGTTACTCGCGCGAGCCGCTCGGGCCAGCGCTCTGGCTAAAAGTTAATGCCGCAACCGGTGAATACGAACTTTTGCTCGCTAGCGGACAACGCCCTGACCCAATCGCTTTTGCAGAACTCTATCCAAACATTCCATCGCGAATTTTGATACCGGAGTTGCAGCGATTGCTCGATGAACACTTGGAATCTCTGACACCCCTGCAACGTTCGCAATACCTTGAACCCTCTCAGGCGAATCCTATTCCATCAACTGAGCGTTACTCAGAACTCGAGCTGATCGGAAGTGGGGGGATGGGGGAAGTCTTTCAAGGGATAGACCATGAATGCTCCCGCCAAGTGGCGATCAAAAAGATCCGTAAAGATCAACGATTCAATCCCGATGCGCAGAAACGGTTCAAAACGGAAATTGAGTTGACGGCAGAGCTTGAGCATCCAGGGATTATTCCCGTCTATGGAAAAGGAGTTGACCCCCAAGGGCGCGAATTCTACGCGATGCGACTTATAAGCGGTGGCGGAGCTGGAACGCTTGAGCAAGCCATCGAGTCTCTGCATGAACAATTGTCAGCATCTAAGAATCGATGGCGCGTTAGTCAAACCGAACAACTAAGAGATCTTGTTCGCCGCTTGATTGCCGTGACAGATACGATCGCTTATGCGCATAGTCGAGGAATCGTTCACCGCGATCTCAAACCCGCTAATATTCTCTTGGGTACCTACGGTGAGACTCTAATCTCTGATTGGGGACTCGCTCGCAGATTTGCTCGACCTGCTTCATCGAAGTCGAACAAACCGATGGACAACTCTGCCAGTCGTACCAGTTTGGATCCAGCATCGATGGAAACCACATCGATGGAAACATCAACATCGAGCACTTCCGACCAAGAAGAAGCAGATGAGCTTCTGCAACCCGATGTCACTTTGGGAATTGGTACCCCCGGTTACTCCGCTCCCGAACTAGTGCAAGCCGCGAAGCTCAAGGCTCTACCCTTGTGTGACGTTTATTCGATAGGTGCCATCCTCATGGTTATCCTGTCTGGAAAAAAGCTGCAAGGGAAACCAGCGAGGTTGTATAACAAGTGGCGCAGCCCAACCCTTAGTGCTCTCGAAGCGATCGGTCGCAAAGCGATGGCCGATGATTTGAAACAACGGTATGCAAATGTTACTGAACTCCGTTCAGATCTACTGAATTGGATCGCCGAAGAGCCGTTGATCGCATATCCCGAGGGATTCATCGAACGAGCTATTCGTTGGCCAAGTCGGCATCGCGTAGCTGCCGCCGGACTTGCGACGGCTCTACTGATCACCCTTTCCGCCGGTGCCTTAATACTTTGGCTTCAATCGAAGCAATCGCAAGTTATCGAGAGCAAAGCTGGGCAGCTAGAGGCAGCACTCGAAAAAGCGAACGCTCTCCTAGAAGAGACACGACAAGCGAAATTGGCAGCCGAGAAATCGCAGCTGATCGCCGAACAACGCCAACAAGAAGCCACCGACAGTCGGCTGCTTGCTGAAAAGAGAGGGGCAGTCGCATTTGAAGGCCTGCTTAAATTTCAAGAGTTGGCTGCTAGCAACCAAGAAGTCTTTCGATCCCCTGAACTCGCGCAATTGAACGACTCACTCTCGGATCAATCCAAAGAGATCTTTGCATCCATCCTCGCGGACCTCGAAGCCGAGTCTCCACCTTCATCGAAGAATTTGGTTCGATTGACGGAAGTGACGCACCGACTCGCTGCAACGGAAGCACAACTAAATAAACATGACGAAGCGTATGCATTGTTCAATCGCACATGTGAATGGATGAGACGCTTCGCCGATAAGAAAGACCTTCCATCGCAAACCAAGCTTTTGCTGCAACTGCAGATCGGGAAACTTCGAAGCTTACAAGGCCTTTTGTTGATGCGAGTCGGAAGAAATCAAATCGCAAAACCGCAGTTAGAAGAATCCATTCGACGACTTGAGCCGATGTTAAACGAGGTGCAACTTAGTGAGGAAGAGCGTTCGACGGCTGCCACCGCAATTGCAGCCGCGATTTCGGCAATGTCCATGCAAGACCTCTTCGCCGGAAATCTCGAAACCGCAAAAAACCTACAGCTAAGAGCGCAGAGTATTCTTAGCGATTATGCACCCATCACCTATGAAGATGTTATGGTGCGCGTCCAAGTCCATGGAAATATGTCCCGGATCCACGAAAAGCTCAACGAGCCAGAAAAGTCCCTGTCGGAACTGGCACTTGCAGCAAATCAAGTTGAAGTGGCTGAAGGGATGATTTCTCAGAGACCCGGTGGGATTGGGGGAACAAAGACGGTCGTCAGGCCGACGAGTCAACACGTCAGCGTCCGCGCTGAGATCGCTCAAGAGCGTGCGAGACTACTTGTTGCAAAACAAGATTATCGAGCAGCAATCAATGTTTTTAAAAAGCTTCTCGAGAAAGAGTTAGAGACACTTTTGCAATTTCCGAGCGATCCAAGGTGCTTAGCTGCTTACCAAACCACTGCGGCATCGATCGCACCTTTGATGATCCAATCCAGCGATACTTTGTCGGCGATCAAGTTCTTAGAAGCTTGGGAGAAACTAGCGCAGGATTTATTGGCTCGTAATGCCCCAACCGAAGCGAATCTGCAATTCCTCATCGTTGCTTTTCACTCCGCTGGTCATGCATTCGAGAAACTAGAACAACGCGACTTGGCACTCGAAAAATATCAGAGTGCTATCCAAGTATGCGACCAAGCGGAATTGCTTCGATTCCGCTCTGCTGCAAACTGCGCGCAACGTGTCGAACTCGAACTGCACAGATTCCTTCTCCGCTTACCCATAGCTCCGTGGGAGGATGTCGAATCCCATTTTGATCGCGCTGTCCGAGCTGCCGATGAGCTCAAAGCTCTTCCGCCTTCCGCAGGCAATATAGTTACTATTGTTAGGACGCAACTGAGTCAAGGATTGGCTGCGATGCGTTCCGCAGAACGAGAAACCGAAGCAGCGGCGTGGGAAGCCAAACTTGAAAAACTGCAACTGAACCAACCTTCCGCTGCTCCATAATCCTATCGCTTCCCGCCCGCTCCGATCCTTACCGACTCCGTGAACTCTGTGCCTCCGTGTTTCCAACTGTCCGCGCATCCCTGGACGGATTTTGAAACACAGAGAAACAGAGACACAGAGGGAGAGGCGGCAATAGATTCCAGGCTGCCTTCTCCGTGATCTCTGTGCCTCCGTGTTTCCAACTGTCCGCGCATTCCCTGGACGGATTTTGAAACACAGAGACACGGAGCCACAGAGGGAGAGGCTGCATTAGATTTCAGGCTGCCGACTCCGTGATCTCTGTGCCTCCGTGTTTCCAACTGTCCACGCACT
>JBJONT010000307.1:0-11732 GCA_046051705.1 Planctomycetota bacterium
GCTGTTCCATCCTGCGGATTGTATCGTCGAGAATCGATAAACCTTTGTCCTTCTCACCAATTCCGAGAGCAAACACGGCGTAGTCAAGCTGTATCCGCCAAAGGTTCCGTTTGCTAATCTCACTCTCTCCACCTTCCTCGATTTGCTTTTCCGAGAATTCAATCGCTTTACCAAAAGCCTCCTTCGCCTCCTCATTTTTCTTTGCAAGTGCCAAGGAAATCGCGTGATTGCGGTGCAGTTCCATCAAAGTAAGTTTTACTCGTTCATTGTCCTTCGATAGCGTAGTAAGCAGTGGAACCCAAGATTTCGCCTCCTGATACTCCTGCAATCCCTTTTCATAATCCCCGGCAGCTTGAAACGTTGTCATCAACGCATTCACATTCCCAACAAACCTCGCAGCATTCATCGCTTGCTTATCGGTAATCCACCAATCCTTTTTTCCATCTCGAGGGGCTAGATGAGGCATCATCGGCCTTAGTAACGACGAAGCTTCTTGAAGACATTCAATACTCTGTGCGTAATCCCCAAGCTCGCGATACAAATTCGCAATGGCCTGATTCATTCCAACCAGCTTATCGCGATTAACGTCAGCTAACTCTGTCTCGGTATCGATGTCATAAAGGGTTCGCTGATAAAACTCCAACGCTTTCGATAAGAACAACTTACGGAACTGTTGGGACTCAGGAGTCTCTGCGTACTTCAACGCATCATCATCAAGCAGCACTTCAGGAAAAGTCGCCAACGCATCGATCGCCAAAGATTCCCTTGCTATCGACCGACGATTCAAACGATCCGCTTCCGTGATCGCGCGCTCCTTTTGATCGATCTCATCTTCAAGCTCTTCCTGTTTCGCTCGCAATTCACCGTTGTACATCGATTGCCTAGCACCGATAATCATCAAAGCAATCATCGCTACGAAGATAGTGGCAAGCAGCGAATAGAAAGCCGCACGATGATGCCGAAACCAGCGAGTGACCGAGGATATTGCGGAATCGGGACTCGCTACGATCGGCAAATCTTCGATAAAGAATTGAAGGTCAGTAGCAAACTCGGACGCTGATGTATATCGATCTTCGGGATCGACCGACATCGCTTTCAAACAAATCGCCTCAAGTCCAGTCGGAACCGAACTTCGTACCGCTCGGGGCGCAGGGAAATCTCCCGTCGAAACCGCTTTGGCCAAATCACCGATGGATGAAAATCGGTCTCTTGAGTAAGCAGGCCTTCCAGTGAGAATGTGATACAAAACCGCCCCTAGAGAATAGATGTCACACGCTGCGGTTGCCCAAGCACCCGTGCAAAGTTGTTCAGGTGCGGAGTATCCAAGCGTCCCAAGAGTTGCGGCGGTTGCATCCCCTTTCGGCCTACTGAACTAACGTTGAATATGGCCCCCAGATCCATCCTGGATTGTGTGCGCCAACCCCCAGTCAACTACCAACGTCTCTCCGAACTGCCCAGTCAAAACATTCGCGGGCTTGATATCTCGATGCGCAACACCCTGGTTGTGTGCGTATGCAATCGTGCTGCTGACCTTGATCAATCGCTGCAATAGTTGATCCATCGAATGCCGAGCTTCCCAAGAAGATTCGAAAACCTTGTTATGGTGTTCGTTGATCAAATCCAGAAGCGTGCCGGAATCCTCGCCGGCAATCAGCCGCATCGTGTAAAAAGGAGTCCCGTCCCGATGATGCCCTTTGCTGTAAATCGGTACGATTCCCGGATGATTTAAACGAGCTGTGATCTCCGCTTCATGAAGAAACCTATTGCGTTTCTCCATCGTCTCTTTACCACCAACAAGCGGCTCCTTTAACGCCACTCGACGTCCAAACTGCGTATCTACAGCAACCCATACTTGCCCCATCCCGCCACTCTGAAGATTCTCTTTCAGCTCGTAGCGCTCTACCTCTGTTCCAAGACTCCCGGAACCCTGATACTTCTCTGGTGTGTATCCAAGCTCTAATGCTAACTCTTCTAACTCAATGCGTACGCGTTCCCTGTCATTCTCGTCGATATCCTGGACGAACGTATCAAGATCAACAGCTTGCCCTTGGCCAAGCAAAGCCTCAAACTCGGCGCACTTCTCGGCTATCCTAGCTAGTAGCTTGGTACTCATGACTCAAGTAGGGCTTCCACAAATTCTGAATCAAAGCCAACCTCACAGCCACAGTCTTCCTTGCACACCCGAGCTCTTTCGCAATCTCACTGTTCGAAAATCCCTCTAACCGTAACGTCGCAACGCGTCGCAGCGTTCCCGAAGAGTCCGAACGATCAAGAACATCAAGCAGAACTTTACACTGCTCCGATACCAACGCAACCTCCTCCGGCCCCGGATCCCTCCCGACCGCTTGATCCCCTCCCGAGGGGTCTCCTATCCAGTCGAACATCCGACCAGGATTGCGTTTCTGCGTCATCGATCGCTTGGCAGCAGTCCGAGCATGATTGCGCGAGATACTCACCAGCAGACGCCAAAGCTCATTGCGATTCCGGACCGTTTCAAAACGCCCCCGGTCCACGCCGCTATGTAGCTCATACATCGTGGTAGACGCCAAATCCTCAGCATCGGACACCCGGTCAACAACCCCCGAAAGTTGACACGAAGCCATCTTTACAAGCTGGTTGTAGTACCGATTCCAAAGCCAATGCAAGGCTTCGCGATCACCACTAATAAGCGCAAAATAATTTTTCGTAACGGATCCGGGTGGAGAGATAGTCACCTTCGTTGCTCCTAAGAACAAACGCTCCGAACAAACATCCAAATCGACCCCCAAAAAAGGTCTACGAATTGTAGCGATAGGTAAACCACTTTCTACGAGCAAAAATCGTAACGAATTGTATCCAGCATTCCGCAATGAATTTCTTCGATTTGCAGAATCAACAACACTTGGGAACGAAACAAAATCGTTAGTGATTATCAACAACATCCAACAAAATTCGCATTTTTGATGTTGCCAGTAATCAGAATTCACTCGGAAGACACGACACAGACGGTCGTTTTTCAGTAAACTAGTTCCGTTGCATCAATCCCTACCAAATCACATCGCAACCGGCTCGAATTTCCTCTGAATCCCTTGGAATTCATTGTGTTGCGACTGTTTTGCCTTGGTTTGATAGCGGACAAAAAATAACTTCGAATTTCCTTTCTCTTTCCCTCCCGCCTCGTTCGAATCTTTCGTCCTTATCGATTCTCTCACCTCCAAACCACCCCCCAATGAAATCCCACCATCGCATCCCATTGAAATCCTCCCCACTCCACGATCTGCTTAACTGCTTTATGGCAGTTGCAATTGTTTTTATTGCAAACGTTGCACAAGCAGCTGAGCCTCTGCAACTGCGCAAAGGGGACCAAGTCGCAATCATCGGTAACACCATGGCCGATCGAATGCAGCACGCCGGTTGGCTCGATACCTACCTGCACGCAACCTTCCCCGACTACGACCTGGTCTGCCGGAACCTCGGCTACCCAGGCGATGAATTGAAAATTCGCAACCGGGAAGAAAACTTCGGAAGCCCCGATGAATGGCTCACCAAAGTACGAGCAAACGTCGTCTTTTGCTTCTTCGGCTACAACGAAGCCCTCAAAGGGCCCGCTGCTTTAGACGGATTCAAAAAAGATCTCGCGGAAACCATCGACTCGATGCTGGCTCAAAAATACGACGGACAATCCCCACCACGGCTTGTCTTCTTCTCGCCGATCGCTCACGAAGATCTTCAAGACCCAAATCTTCCAAACGGAGAAGCCAACAACAAGAACCTCGCTCTCTACACCCAAGCCATGCGAGAAGTGTGCGAGTCGAAAAAAGTATCCTTCGTCGATCTTTTCGAACCCTCGAAGATTCTCTACACGAAGTCCTCGAAGCCGCTGACGATGAACGGAATCCACTTGCTCGAAGAAGGCGAGAAAGCCATCGCAGAAGTCATTCTCAAATCCTTGTTCCCAAACGAAAAACCAAAAGCCAACGCAACACAACTCGATAAACTTCAACGCGCAGTTGCGGATCGAAACTACCACTGGTTCAGCCGATACCGCGTTGTCGATGGATACAACGTCTTCGGCGGACGTTCTAAACTCGCTTGGTTCGGCCAAAGCAACGCTGACGTGATGATGCGCGAAATGGAAATCTTCGACGTCAAAACCGCGAACCGCGATAAACAAGTATGGGCCATCTCTAAAGGTTCCGACCTCGTCGTCAACGACGATAACCTACCACCCGAACTCGAAGTCAAAACAAATATCCCTGGAGCTCTACCCGACGGAAAACACCAATACCTCGGCGGCGAAGAAGCGATCTCCAAGATGAAAGTCGCCCAAGGAATGAAGGTCAATCTCTTTGCAAGCGAAGAGATGTTCCCCGAATTGATCAACCCAGTACAAATGGCCGTCGATCCCGATGGACGACTCTTCGCCTCGGTTTGGCCTTCCTACCCACACTGGAACCCAACCCAACCACGCAAAGACCGCATCATCTGCTTGCCCGATGATAACGGTGATGGTGTGGCCGATCGCTGCGTTACGTTCGCCGATGAACTCAACAGTGTCACCGGCTTTGAATTCTGGAACGGGGGAATGCTCGTGGCCGCTCTTCCAGAAATCTGGTTCCTTAAAGATACCGATGGCGATGATAAAGCCGACCTTAAAATTCGTATGCTCCAAGGTGTCTGCAGCGCTGACTCACACCACTCCGCAAATGCAATGCTCATCGGCCCAGACGGTTGGCTCTACTGGTCGCGAGGTATCTTCAACATCGCTGCCATGGAAACACCAACGAAAACCGTTCGATCCGGCGAAAGCGGCGTGCACCGATTCAACCCCCGAACCTTCGAGATGGAATTCCACTTCCCAATCGGACCAAACCCGCACGGAGATGTCTTCGACCAATGGGGTTACCAATTTGCAAACGATGGCACCAGCGGTACCGGCTCGTACGTGAACATCGGTAAAGGTATCGGCAACAAACAATGGTTCAAAATGCGAGTCCGACCCGTGGCCGCTACCGGAATCCTCTCCAGCAGCATCTTCCCGGAAAAAAACCAAGGCAACTTCTTGATCTGTAACTGCATCGGTTTCCTTGGTGTCCTACAACACGAAGTCAAATATAACGGCGCTGATATCACCTGCGAAGAAATCGAACCGATCCTCGTTTCAAGTGACCCGAACTTCCGACCAAGCGACGTCGAAGTCGGTGGCGATGGAGCCCTGTATGTTGCCGACTGGCAAAATGCAATCATCGGACACATGCAACACAACATGCGAGATCCAAATCGCGATGATCAACACGGTCGTATCTACCGCGTCATGCCCGAAGGAAAAGACCCGATTACCCCTGCTAAGCTTCGCGGCAAACCTATCTCGGATGTACTCGCTGCTTTCCTCGCAAAAGACAACGGCACCCGATACCGCGCCCGACTCGAGCTCTCTAGCCGAAATGCTAAAGATGTCGTCGAATCTCTGAACAGTTGGACCAAATCTCTTGATCCATCCAACCCCGCGCACGCCCAAGCCCTGCTCGAAGGTCTCTGGGTTCTCGAAGAACACCGCAAACCTGACCTGAAATGGATCGAGAAAACCTTCAAAGCCGCCGAACCCCGCGTTCGCGCAGCCGCGATCCGATCCCTTGGACACTGGGCCGGAAAATCCGAAGGCTGGGAACCAATCCTACTAGCCGCAGCTAAAGACGAATCCCCATTGGTCCGCGCCGAAGCGGTCAAAACCGCCGTGGAATTCGACGGCTACGCTGCCATCGAAGCGATCTTCGAAGTCGCCTTGCGTCCAACCGACCCAGAACTCGACAACGTGATCCGCTACGCAAAACAACGAGCGAAAATCGATCAAGGCCTCCAAAATGCGATCGCTGATAATAAATCGATCTCCGAAGCCGCAATGGAGTACGCACTGAAAAACGCAGCTCCGGAGTCTCTCCTAAAATTACCCAAGTCTGAACGAGTCTTCCAAGCAATCTTAGATCGCTCCAACGCCTCGACTCAGTCTCTCCGAGAAGCCCTCAAAGGCCTCTCCGACCTTCGCAAAGAAAGCTCCGTCCCTACGATCCTCAAGCTCGTTAGCGACCGAGATAACGCCGGCCAAACCGATGCTCTAAAAGGTCTAAAGGAACTCCTCCTCGAACAACCGAACGGTGAACTACGAAAACTTCGAGGTGCTCTGCAAAACCTTGCTACCAAAGCCAAACAACCCGAATCGCGCCAACTCGGTTACGCTGCTTGGATCACCGCCGAAGGAAACGGTGATGCCGCGTTCGCTACCGCTTCGGCTACCAAGGAATCACTCCGGGATCTGCTTAACGCTATCCCAGGAATCAGTAGCCCTGAACTGAAACAAAACCTCTTCCCTTCAGCTCGCTCGCTGATGTTTGAACTACCAAGCGCACTGGGACAAGAACCTAATGCAGCGAACCTTCAACAACCTGGAATCCAAGTCGATTACTTCTATCCAGCTCGCGGAAACGTCGCCGCTGAAACGCTCGCTGAGATGAAACCTGCCGAAAGTGGCATCGTTCCTCAAATCGTGATGAACGTGCCGCAACGAAAACAAGCGGATAACTTCGCCCTACGGTTCACCGGGAATGTTCTGATTCCGAAACCAGGCAAGTACACTTTCTACGTCGCTTCCGACGACGGATCACGCATCTACCTCGATGACAAACTACTGGTCAATAACGATCGCCTCCAAGGCATGACCGAACAATCGGCTTCCGCCGATCTGACCGCCGGCCCACATAAACTGATGGTCTGCTACTTCGATAACGGTGGTGGAGACGGACTAAGCGTCGCGTGGAGCGGCCCTGATTTGCAAAAGCAACCTATCGCAACGGAGAATCTTAGCGTCGGTGGAGCAGGCGATACCCTGCACGACCTCGCCGTCCGCGCCGTTAACTCAATCCCCGGTTTCAACAATGAAAAATTCGCCGACCTGACGAAACTGATCAAGTCCGATCGGCAACGATCCACCGCTATCTCCGCCCTGAGATCCCTACCGGACTCCAGCTGGGATTCCAAAGAACTTCCAAGCTTGGTTGATAACCTCGTAGGTTACCTAAGCGGCATTCCTGCGAAATTGAGAACCAGCGGCTCGGCTGTCGAAGCTACCGAATTGGTGAAATCGCTCGCTGCGAAACTTCCAGCCGATCTCGCAAAAGCCGTCGGCGAACGACTGCAAAATCTCGATGTGCGAACCATCGCTGTGGGTACCGTCGTCGAACGGATGATCTACGACAAAGAACGCATCGTTCTCGAAGCCGGTAAACCAGTAGAATTCCGATTCTCAAACACCGATAACATGCCACACAACTTCGTGATCATTCAACCAGGTGCTCTTGAAGAAGTCGGCCTCAAAGCCGAAGCCAGCGCACAAGACGCGGATGCACGCGAACGAAACTTCGTTCCGAAATCAGACAAGATTCTCGCAGCAAGCAAATTGCTAGGCCCTGGAGAATCCCAAGCTATCAGCTTCGATGTTCCAAAAGAACCAGGCATGTACCCATACGTGTGTACCTATCCAGGTCACTGGAGACGAATGTTCGGTGTGTTGGTCGTGGTTGCGAACCTAGAGCAATACAACAGTGATCCAACGGCGTACCTCGCCGCAAACCCACTTGAAATCCGCGATGAACTCCTTAACACCGTCGGTCGAAATACCGAATGGAAACTCGACGATCTAACCGCTGATCTCGATGCACTCAGGCACGGTCGCTCCTACGAAGTGGGCAAGAGTCTCTTTGCAGCCGCAAGCTGCATCGGATGCCACAAGATCGGAGGCGAAGGCAAAGAATTCGGACCAGACTTGAGCAAACTCGACGATAAGAAGATGAATGCTCAATACGTGCTGAAGTCGATCCTTCATCCGTCCGAGGATATCGAAGACAAGTACCGCGCAAGAATCTTCCAAATGGATTCTGATGCCATCATCACTGGAATGGTCATCGAAGAAAATGACGATGTCGTCAAAGTCATGGTCGATCCACTCGCAAAGGGTGAACCTACCATCCTAGAAAAGGACGAGATCGTCGGTCAAAAAGTTTCCGCCGTTTCCACCATGCCTCAAGGTCTATTGAACAAATTGACCAAAGAAGAGGTCCTCGATCTGCTCGCCTACGTGATGGCAAAGGGTGATAAAAAACACCCGGCCTTCCAAGGCCACGAGCACGGCGATCACTAATGGCGATCACTAACGAGGATTCCGAACGCGAATCGCATATACGGTTTCCTCATGCGAATCACTTATACGGGTTCATCACGCCAATCACTAACACCGATTCCCAGTATCTAGGTTCTTCGTAAAATTTAGTGACTAAAGTCCTCTGTCCGTCCGAAATCATACTGGCCCTTGCATCCGCTCGGGCCAGTACAAAAACCCCTCCCCTTCCCTCCCTCTCTTTTTTCCCCCTCCCCCCTCTCCTCCGTCCTCTCCCCTACCTTTCCCCTCTCCTCTGTCCTCTCCCCTACCTCTCCCCTCTCCTCTGTCCTCTCCCCTACCTCTCCCCTCTCTGTGCCTCTGTGCCTCTGTGTTTCAAACCCCTCTCCTCCAAAACCCTGTCTTCCGCCATCATCAACGTAGGACGTTAAATGAAGCCTGGATTGCAAGTCGGTAGCATCGGCGATTTGTTTTGGACCGTTGACGCCACCATGGTCATTACCCTCGGTGGTGACCCAAGAGCCACTGTCTTCTCTACCCCCAATATGATCATGCTCATGGAGCGAGCAGCCAGGGAAGCACTCCGCCCATATCTGGAACCAGGCGAAGAATCAGTCGGTACCGATGTGAATATCCAGCACGTCTCGGGTGCTGGGATCGGAGCCGCTGTACGCGGAGAAGCCCGCGTGCGTGAAATCGATGGAAAACGCATCCACTTCGACATAACAGCTTGGTGTGGAGAACGACAAATCGGATTCGGAACCCACACCCGTGCGCTGGTGAAGCTCGAACGCCTCATCGAGAATCTGGATAAGCTAACCCGAGAACCATCCACTTCAACATCGTCGACATCACCAACGAGCTCTTTTGCGGGTCAATCCATCATGCGTATCGCTCCAACTTCAGGGGACTTACCACGACTTCAGACGCTCGAAGTTGAAATCAAAGGCCCTGTTGCGACAGTGAGCCTCAACCGGCCTAAATCACTCAACGCGGTCAATGCAGAGATGACCTCCGACCTTGAGAAGCTTGTTGGTTGGCTATTGGGGCATCCCGATCAAGTGCGAATTGTGCTGCTTCGTGGAAACGGCGAATCTTTCTGCTCCGGAGATGATGTCAAGGAACTCCCGGGCTTCAATCCTGAGTTCGCTCGAGAACTGAGCCTACGCCAAGCGGAGATGTATCTTGCTTGGGAGCAGTTACCGCAGATCGTTATCGCTTTGGTGCATGGTGATGCGATGGGTGGTGGTTGCGTCGCAGCATACTCGACGGATTTCCGAATCGCATCTCATGATGCTCGCTTTGGAATGCCTGAGATCAAACTTGGCTGGCCGCCTGGATACGGCATAGCTCAATTAACCGCACTGGTCGGAAAAGCTCGCGCACTGGAATTGTGTTTGCTCGGTGAACCGATCCCTGCGCAGAAAGCACTCGAATGGGGACTGGTTCACGAGCTAGTTCCGAGAAGTCAACTGCAAGCGCGTGGAATACAGCTTACAGAAAGACTTCTTCGCATGCCAGTCGACGCATTGCGTGCCACTAAACGATTAGTTCATCTAGACGAAGGCTCACAGCCAAAGGTCGCCTACCGCGCCGATACCGACGCTTATATTCGCTGCCTGCAACTTGACGATGCAAAGGAAGGTATTCGCGCCTTCGTTGAAAAACGGCCCGCGAACTTCCCTTCTACGAAACGATCTTAAATTCGAACATGCCCATTCGCTTGTCCCCAATCGCGCGCATCCACGCACTTCGATTGATATCCTTGTGCAACCCGGACGACATCTGGTCGATCGATGATTGCACAAAGTCCAGGGTACCGACCGACTGGATCGACGCATTTCGCGAGACTTACGAAAGCAATTTTGAGGATCCTTCAAGCACCATCCAGCAAGATGGCAGGAAGCTTAACCAGTACCACGGAGTACGAGCCATCGATATCGCCGTGCAAGCAGCAGTTGGTTTAGGGCTGCGGTTAGATCCGAGTGTTCTGGCAAGCAATCATCGAGGGCTGATCCTCCAATCGATCCGCGAGAGCATCGAGGAAGCCTGATCGCTTCCCCTCATACCGCGAGCGTTTCTCCCCCTCGCCCGCTGGCGGGAGAGGGGGCCGGGGGGTGAGGGTGGTGACCGCGCAACCCCAAGCGCCGCAAAGCTTTACGCGCGCAGATCGCAGTCGCAGATCGCAGTCGCAGATCGCAGTCGCAATCGCAGTCGCAATCGCAGTCGCAATCGCAGTCGCAATCGCAGTCGCAAGCGCAGTCGCAATCGCAGTCGCAATCGCAATCGCAGTCGCAATCGTGAGCGTGAGCGTGAGCGTGAGCGTGAGCGCATGCGAGCTTGTTCCTCCCCCTCGCCCGCTGGCGGGAGAGGGGGCCGGGGGGTGAGGGTGGTGTCCGCGCAACCCCAAGCGCCGCAAAGCTTTACGCGCGCAGATCGCAAGCACTCGCAATCGCGAGCGCAAGCGAGCGTTCCTCCCCCTCGCCCGCTGGCGGGAGAGGGGGCCGGGGGGTGAGGGTGGTGACCGCGCAACCCCAAGCGCACAAACAACTTACGCCACCAATCTCCATCACAAGCGTCAACAATCGCTCCACCCCATGCCCCTTCGCAAAAGCAGCCCTTTCGCGCTCCTCTTCCCAATCCTCCTGCCTAGCGTTTTCGTCACTTGAATCTAAAATGACACCCTCTTCTCGTTACGCCAAAATCCAAAAAAGGGTCAGTTGGTAATGCCAACGCTAGCCTCCAGTGCCCGAAATGCTGATCAACTCCCGCGAATCTTACTGGAGTGTGGGAACACACTCATCACGGGCGGAAATACTGGAATCCAACGTGTTGCAAGGAATCTGGCAAGGGAAGGACTTCTCGTTGCAAAGGATGTAGGTTGTGCCTGCGATCCCGTTCTGACCCTACATGACCGTTTGCTAAAAGCCACCAATTGGCTCTCTCAAATCGATCAAGAATCGGCGGCAAAATCACAACATGCCCAAAAGAAGAATCCCAAATTAGACGCGTCTCCGAAACCCAGAAGCACGCTTCAACGTCTTTGCTCGTTGTTGAAACCCTCGAACTTTCAACACGTGGCAACCCGCGAGCTCCGGGCCTTCCGAAGCCCTCGGCTACAGATCATCGCCGGAGATGTGCTCGTATTGACGGATGCTTGGTGGTTCGATTCCCATGCGAAGCTAATGCAATCGGCGATTCGACAAGGGGCAACGACGGGCATCATCGTCTACGATCTGCTTCCAATCCGACACCCTGAGTTTTTCGATGGCCAATTAAGCCAAGCCTTCCGAACTTACCTCGATCACTACCTCCAATCTTGTCAATTCATGCTAACGATCTCGGAAACAGTCGCGCAAGACCTCCGCAACTATGCACAAGAGCGTTTCGTAACGGAAACAACAAGTGCTCCACACATCGAACAATTTCGGCTTGGATCGGATTTGGACTTAGTATCCGGAGATCAATCCGTTAGTGCGGACGTCCAAGCCTTCTTTTCCCAACCTGGACATCAACCACCCTATCTGACAGTTGGAACCGTAGAACCCCGAAAGAATCACACTTACATCCTCGACGCGTTCGAAAT
>JBJONT010000308.1:0-19583 GCA_046051705.1 Planctomycetota bacterium
ATTTGCGATTAATGAACTTGCGACTGGGGTTGTTAATTAACTTTCACGAACCCAAACTCGTCGATGGAGTTCGAAGGGTAATCAACGGCTATTAGTGGTTGGGAATCATAGAATTATTGAAACACAGAGCCACAGAGTTCACCGAGACTCTCTCCCAAAACCCAATGCCCTCTTCTCTGTGCCTCCGTGCCTCTGTGTTAAAAAAAGAGCATCAGACCGCGCGCCATCCATTGCGCGGACTCTTGGAAACACAGAGTCACAGAGTTCACGGAGCCTCTCTCTCAAAACCCAATGCCCTTTCTCTGTGCCTCCGTGCCTCTGTGTTAAAAAAAGAGCATCAAGCCGCGCGCCATCCATTGCGCGGACTTTTGGAAACACAGAGACACAGAGTTCACGGAGTCTCTCCCCCAAAACCCAATGCCCTTTCTCTGCGCCTCCGTGCCTCTGTGTTAAAAAAAGAGTATCAGACCGCGCGCCATCCATTGCGCGGACTTTGGAAACACAGAGCCACAGAGTTCACGGAGTCTCCGCGCAGCGATTACAGCGGTTTGAGCAGCGAAGCGGCTGGTCGATCCAACACCAACGTAGCGTTCGGATGCCGTTTGAGAATCGAACCGGGCACCATCGGGTTGACCGCTCCGTCGACGCTATCTCGTACCGCCACGGCTTTGCGCTCATCAGGCACACTGCAAATAATCTTCCTCGATTGCAAGATGCGATGGATCGTCATGCTGATCGCATGCGTCGGGACTTCATCCATCGACCCGAACCATCCCTCGCCAACTTGTTGTTTGCGACAAGCTTCATCGAGCTTGACCACATGATACGACGCTTCGGTCTCGAAATCAGCCGGTGGGTCGTTGAACGCGAGATGCGCATTCTCTCCAATCCCGATCATCGCCACATCGATAGGGCCCGCAAGAAGCTTATCGGTCGCTTCGGCGCAAACTTGATTTGGATCAGCCAAACCATCGAGGTAGTGGAACGATCGCAATGGTACACGATCGACGAATCGCTCTTTCAAATAACCGCAAAACGACGCCGGATGATCCTTACCTATCCCGACATATTCATCGAGATGAAACGCATCGATCTTGGTCCAATCGATCTCGGGTTCTTTGATCAAGCTCTCTAAGACTTCGAATTGGCTCGAACCTGTCGCAACAATCATGCGAGCTTCACCCTGTTGAGCGATGCTACTTCGAAGAATCATCGCGGCGAGTTTGGCCGAGTAAGCACCCATGCGGGGCCGATCAGGTTGAATGACGATATCGATGATACACCTCGAAGGAATAACAAATCTAAAGGAGAGTTTGATGCTGACTTAAGCTTGAGCGCAACGATCATTCGTATCGATTATTCGCACCGATCACTTGCTCGGTTTTCGCTCGGTACTTCATGGTACTTCAAGAAACACGACGGTGTAAGGACCTCAAGGAGTTTCGAATTCGCGCCTTGCACGATCAAGGTCAGTTTCGAGCGATCTCATGTGGGTATGCCAAGCTTGTTCAAGGGTGTCGAGATCTCCGAATGCAGCACGAAAGCACTTGAGAAGCTCCCTGCGATCGAGTCCGGTGGCGGGTGCTGAATTACTTCCTGGTTGCCCGATCGGTATAGAACCGAGAAGCGTACGATGCTGCTTGGGCACAAGCAACGAGACTTGATGATAATACTCCATCAACTCATCGAAATGATCTTCCATGAGGTAGTGAGTCAGAGCCCAAGCGTATCCGTAGGCATCCGCCGCTTCGCGAGAGTTTCGTGCAAGATCGAACAGTGCGTCGGTAACAAGAGGTTCGATTCTTGCGCGGTTAGGATCGGCGCTGAGTCGCTGGTAGCTTTTCAATCGCCCTTCGTTGACTGCACCGATTCCACCCCAACCGCTATCGCTTGAAGTTTCAAAGTAGGTTGCGAGCCCTTCGTGCGCCCAGCGAAGTGCTATTTGATTGCGGGGCATCAAGCCGGTGTTTCCAGCAAGCTGGTGGGTCGCTTCATGCGATACGACTTCGACATCATCGGCTTCGCGAGTCATTTTCACAAGAAGCTCAACGGTATTGGCTAAGTAAGCTGCGTCGCGCGATTGCGCAGTGCCTCGAGCTCGAAGTTTGTTTTTTGCAAGCTCCTTAGCATGAGCATCGAGCATCCGCATTTTCTCTGTGGTACCTTGATCGAAGAATACCGCGATGTTGTCTTCTGCTGACCAGTATCCTAAAGCGTTCGCAAGGCTTTCATCACGTTGCCTTGTGTATCGCATGTAATCAGCTTCTTGACCGAACAGCACCACTTTAAGAGGCTCGGTGGGTGGATCGAGCACGCGGCCTTCAAGAGCGAATTTCATAAAGTACGCTTCGTAGACATTCTCAAGCAGATCTAGACGGCTTTGCCAGCGAGGCAAGCGTTTGCGTCCCGACTTGGTCTCACCGGTATCATGCAGCATGATGTAATGTGGACTGCGTACAACTTGCATCCCTTGCGTAGGAACCGCCGCTTGCAACTCGGACTGCGAAGATTCCGAAGCTTTGATCGGCTGCTCGATTCTCTTTCGAGCTTCGAGCAAACGCAGCATTGTTGGGTGCTTGGGGTCTATTTTATAAGCTGCGTTGCAGCAGTCGCGAAAAGCTTCGAGCATCCCACTGCGCAAGGCAAACCGAGCCGCTTGAATGTAATCATCGAAAGCTTGAGTCTGCTTCGCCCGAGCGACGAGTCGGCGATATTCCTCCTGACGCGTAGGGGCTTTGATCACCAACGCGCTTTCGCGACTAAGGATAATGGTACCCATCGTCGGGTGCGTATATTCAAAAGTGTTCGGACCGACACTTTTGGTTTTCCCCTCGAGCAGTACCGTGCTCTGAGAGCCTGGAAGCCGATAGACCACAAAGTCCGCTTGGGCGATACCGAACAAGCACTGCAAGCAAAAGTAGAGCGCGAAAGCTGAGCTGGTTAGCGAAGCGTTGAGCGGATAGCGTGCTGTAGGTAGAAGCATGTTGTTGGCCCAACGACTTTTTCCGTCGAATCGACTGCGGCGGCGATAAGAATAAAAATCCGAATCGATTATACGCGATCGGGTGACCTAAATCCGGCCAAGTCGTTCGAGAGCTTCGTCCGCCCAAGGGCTTTGTGGGGAGAGTTGCAGGAAACGCAGCCAGTGCTTCGTAGCTTCTTCCCCCCGGTTGAGTTCATCGAGAGCGGATGCGAGGTGGTAGTGGACATCTGGGTAATGGTCATCGCGAGCCAGAGCACCTTCGAAAGCTGCGACAGCAAGGTCGACTTGGCCGGTCTCCACCAGTACACAGCCGAGACTTGCACGGGCTTCGACAAAATCCTCGTCGAGCTCGATGGCGTTATAGAATCTTTCGCGGGCCGCGTGGACTTCGCCGACCCGTAGAAGCAACTCTGCGAGGGTAAAGACGATTTCCGGATGCTGGCCGAATTGCGCGAGAATTACGCGATACCATTCGATGGCTTCGTCAAACTGCCCGGCATCTTCAAGTTCCTCGGCCGCTAAGATCATCGCTTCACGGCTCAGAGGCTGCGGCTGTTCGGAAGTTGATTGCTGACCGGTAGCAAGGGGAGCTTCTAGTTTGAGTATCTTCGGTGCTACATCAGGAGCGTTTGACCCGTTTTGTTCGCCGGATGTTTGCTCATCGGAATCGAAATCTAGAAAGAGTTGTCCGTGAGCACCGACCAGCACACCCTCGTCCTTTAAAAGTATTCTTCGACCGTCGAACTGAAGATCGAGTTCGGTAAGGCTGCGATCGGCGATCCGTGGTCCGAATGCATCGAGCTGTCGTTTCAGTTCACCTACCTTCGCACCTTGAGCGACCCAAGCCGCGATCTGCTTGGCAGATTGGACTTGTTCAAAGTCGAAGTAGGGGAGTTTGTGAGTGACTTTAACGCAGGGAAGCAGCCCGCAGCGGTGCCAGCGTCGAATCGCGTTGACTCGAGTTTTAACTAGGCCCGCGACCATAGCTGGGGTGTAGAGTTGTTTGTGGGTGGGGGAATCGATCAGTCCAAGTTCCATCCACAGTTCATGTTCGTGGATCAAGCGAGTTGCACCAGAACGGATACGTTCTTTTAGCGAAGCCGACAACATGGCTTGGATGTCCTCATCGGGCAGTTCGTCCGCACCGATGATGACCAGATCAAGTTCACCTTGGAGTTTTTCCGCAAGGCTCGCGGAGTATTGTTTGAGCCACTGGCAAGCTTCTTTGCGAGACATCGCACCGAGCTTGCCGAGGAAGCCGATGCGTTGATTTTCGAGTTGGATCGAGGGGGTAGTCATCCCGATATTTTTCTAGAGTGATAGTTGTCTAGCAAGTTAGCGTTCTAGATGGCTTGAGAGTCGAGAGCAAGACTCCACGATTGCATCTCGCTGAGTTGCTGTTGATGGGTCATGTCGAAATGAAGCGGAGTGATGGTGACATGTCCGTTTGCCAAAGCCATGACGTCGGTGGGGTGTTCAGTAGGTTGTGGTGGTGGATCGTTTGTCGACCAGTAGTAGTTGCGTCCTTTGGGATCTTGTCGTTTGATGTAGTGATCACCGTAGCGAGCTACACCCATGGGGAGCACGTGAATTTCTGGAGCGAGTCCAGCTCGGTAGTCCCGTGTGGCTTTGGTGGGAATATTGATGTTATAAAGCCTTGCTGCGGAGCCTTGATGATGCAGGATCCGTTGGATGAGTTGGACAGCGATGGAAGCGGCGGCTTCGAAATCCGCGTGGGGGTCTTCTTCGAGCGAAACTGCAATGCTTGGAATACGAAAGAAAGCACCTTCGATGGCAGCCGCAACCGTGCCAGAGTAGAGGACATTAATGCCCGCGTTCAGGCCGCCGTTGATTCCAGAGACGATCAAGTCCGTGGGTTTTGGGGTCAGTTCCGAGATCCCTAGCTTCACACAATCAGCGGGTGAACCGTCGACGGCCCAGCCACGGAAGATCTCTCCATCGTAGATTTGTTTGCAGGTCAGGGGGGTCAGATAGGTGATCGAGTGGCCGACGCCACTTTGCTCGGTAGCGGGTGCAACGACGGTAACGCGTCCAATCGACTCCAATGCAACACGAAGGGCTCGGATTCCAGGAGCATGGATTCCATCATCGTTAGCTAGCAGGATATTCAAGCGAGTCTCCGGGGGGCTTCGTGGATAGGGAGCGAGTGTTCTTGTATTGACGATGAACTCAATGCCGACTGATCAAGCTTCAAGTATCGCGAATCACCATCGGATTTACCATTGGGTTTACCATTGGATCGAATCGCGGAAGGATCTCGAATAGTGAGTATCGAATTCCATAAGGTCATCGCCAAGCTTTTCAGGGATTTCCTCTGGAAGGTGGATTTGGAGTTCAACGATCAGGTCACCGCGAGAATCATTCTCACCTCGAAGCCCTTGACCTTTGACTCGCAAACGTTTGCCGCTGTCGGACATCGAAGGGATCTTCAAAGTGACCGTACCACTACGGGTGGGGATGTCGACTCTCGTCCCGTGGATGGCTTCCCCGAGTGTGATAGGAAGCTTCAGTTCAATGTTATCGCCTTGGATTTTGATCGATGGATGAGGTTGGAGTTGGACCGTAAGTATCAAGTCCCCTTTGCTGCCATCGGGTAGGAGGTCTCCCATACCGCGAAGTCGGACTTTCTTGCCCGGGGAAATATCGGCCGGTATTTTTACGCGGAGATCTTCGATGCGACCGTTACCGCGATTGAGTTTGAATTGGACTTCTCCACCATCGAGCATAATCCGCAGGGGAACGGGGATTTCTGCGGCGACATCTGCACTGAATGCAGACTCGACTTGGTCGTGATTTCGACGCGAACGCGAACGGGAGGAGCGTCCGCCGGCCCCTTTCCCACCTGGGCGAAAGAAATCCTGAAATTCGAAACCGCTTTCGGAGTTAAAAGCATCTCTGAAATCGAAACCGCTACCGGGCGAAGATCGACCGAATGGATCTTGACCAAAGGGCTGACCGCGATATTTCTCGTAGTCATCTCCATACTGATCGTAGAGCTTGCGTTTCTCCGGATCGCTGAGCGTGTCATACGCAGCTTGGATCCTCTGAAAGCGATCCTTCGCTTTTGCATCGTCAGGGTTTAGATCGGGGTGATATTTGCGGGCGAGTTTACGGTACGACTTGGCGATTTCATCTGAATTCGCAGTCCGTTCAATCCCGAGTGTTTTGTAATAGTCTTCGGCCATGGCGACGTGAATAAAAAAGGACCGGAGCGATTCGGAGGGAGCCCACCGTTTCCGCTTGATGGTGTGGTTTGTAGTTTAACCGCTTTCCTCCAATTGGCACCCTCAAAATTGAAAGGAAATATCTCCGGGAGCCATCCTTCAACACTCGATGGCTACTAACATTGCACCGATTTGTGATTTACACTAGAAGTTCAAGTTCATTAGTTGATATTCGCTTCTTTGTTTTACCTGATGGGTAGGTTTTGATATGTCCTTGCCGCTTGAAGAAATCCGTTCCGCTTGTACCGCTGCTGAATATGCAATCGTGTTGGCCAGTCGATCCCCTTCGATCGAAAAGTTGAGCTTGGCGGAGCTCAAGAAGCATGCTGCCAATGCACGCAAGTTGTCCGACAAATGGCAAAAGCTCTCTCGTGGCCAGAGCCGAACTCAGAGCAAGGCGACCGGCTCGCCAGACCTCGATTCGAAATCCTACACAAAGCAGCAAGCGTTTCACGAAGCTCTAGGGGCATTCGAAACCCAGCTAGCTAAGATGTCCTCAGTAGCGAGCGTCCAGCCAGCTTCGACCAAAGTTTCGGCGGCCAAGCGAACTGCCGGAGCGCGAGTCGCTCGCCAGACGACCCGAAAAGAATTGCATTCAGAAAAGAAGACCATCAACAAGGCAGCTAGTGCCAAGGCCGCTGCCCCCGCAGCTTCGAAGCCCACTGCAACTTCAAAGCCCACTGCGGCAGCCGCTCCTGCGGTCAAGCGAACCAAGGCCAAGCCAGCAGCCAAGAAGGCAGCAACCAAGGGAACCGTTACCAAGAGCGTCGCAGCCAAGGACAAGCTAGTTAAAGCTGCCGCGAAGCGAGCTGCCAAGCGACCGACGGCCGCAAGCACCGCCGCTGCACCAAAGGCCGTTAAGACCACAGCGAAAAAGGGTGTCGCTCGCCCAACCGCTTCGGCCGCCGCTACCCTTGCTGGTAAAGCCAAAGCAAACCGAGTTGCACTTTCTAATAAGTCCAGCAACATCGCCGGTCACGTATCCGGCAAAGGAAAGCGCGTTCAAGCCAAACGGGACTCGAAGGGACGCTAGTCTCGCCGGTCTTAGTTGCGTTGTTCGCTCGGGTCATTCCATAGCGAACAACAGCAGACTGGTTTTTCGAGATAAAACAAGCTACTCAAGATAGAACGGTACGGGGGGTAAAAAAGCGTGTTGCAAAAGCACGCTTATGCCTCCCTGCCAAAGTGTGAATTTGCCCAAGTAAAGAAACCCGACATAAATCGCGATCGCTGCCATCATCGGGATCCAAGCCAGCCATCGCAAGAACCAGTGCGCTTCTCTCGACACTCGGTTGCTTCTCCTGACACCCCAAGCGATCAGCAACTTCGCAGGAAACATCGCTAAAACGAAAACTATCGATAGAGCGAACCAAAGCTGCTGCGGGATTTCTTCTATCCGCAAAGGATAAAGGGGCAATGCCAAGGCGAAGAACAAGATATGCGTCAAGGTAAAGGTCCATGGCACACGCCGGAAGACTTGTCTGACCGCACCGCGCCGCCACATCAGCGCGAACTTCTGTTCGCTCGGCGAAGGTTCACTGGCGAGCAGAATCTGCAAACAGGGTAGGTACTGCAACACCCAGCCCATGCTCAAAGCCCCCAGCAGACCAAGCACCCCAAGGGCACCTTGTTGCGCCGGCGCAGCATCCGACGAACCGTTTAAAGCTACTAGAATTGCAAGTGCGGGAAGTCCTAGCCAAAGCAGCGCGCCGAAGCTGGCTTTGAAACCAAGCTTGATCAATCGCCAAAGGTGCAACCCCGTCAAAAAATTCCACCATCGATCCTCAAGATCACGCCAGAATCCCAAGCTCAAAATCGTCCGAACGAAACGAATCGGCTGCGGCCAGAGAAATTGATGCCACTTGCCCCCACGCGCGATCGCCCAAGCCACCCACAGAACCCACAGGATCGAGAGGAACCGGGCGATCCCTCGCAACCGCGCCGCTTGAATGCTCCCCGGTTGAATCAACTCCGAGGAATAACCCAGGTCGGTTAAAAACCAAATCGGCAGCCACGTCAGGAAGACCCACAAGCCACATCGAACGCATTGACCAAACCTTCGAAAGCCAGGAAAGCAAGCTCGAAGCGGAAGGCCACGCGCCACACGCCCCGAACTCTCAAGCATGTAACCCAAGCTTGCGAATTGCAAAACAGGTATGGTCGCAACAAGACTTAACACAAGCACCATGCTCAAGACTCCCCCAAGTGCGCAGGCCGCGAGCCAGATCGCACGGGTAGAGAATCGCAAGCAGCGCAAGATCATGAGCAAGTCCAATTAGTTCGGTGGTTAATCAGTACAGTGATCGTTTAGTACAGTGATCGGTTGGTTCGGTGATTGTTTAGGTCGGTGACGCAGCCGGGCTTGAGGCAAAGCCAGCACGCATAACCCGTATATTCGATCCAAGTTGCCCAAGCGTGGAAAGCTATCCGCCAATTTACTTGGAATTACTCATTTTATTTGCACACCCGCCTTTCGGAATTAGGATGGCGAGGGTGCTTCGAGGCAAGCAACCATAACGAAAAATCGCTATGGATGTTTCCTTTCGAATGTTTCATTTTTGGGTGTTTCTAATAGGTAAAATTGACATGCGTCTGCGATTCTCTTTCCTCAGTACTTTGGCTTTAGCCACCTTCGCTTCGTTGCCTGCCTTCGCGCAAGACCCGCTCGATGACGTTTACGGTCATGCGGTCCACGCTTACTTCCGCGGAGATGCAGCCACCGCTCAGCAATGGCTCAACGAAGCCATCGGCGCCGGAAGCCAAGATCCACGAGCATTCTACTTCCGTGGACTTTGCGAAGCCGCTTTGTCGGGTGACCCAGAAGCGGGTGCGAGCGACTTTGAAGAAGCCGCACAGTTGGAAATCGATGGCAAGAAGGTAGTCAACGTCGGCAAGGCGCTCGAGCGAATCCAAGGCCCAGTGCGATGCCAAATCGAATCCATCCGCCGCAAAGCACGGTTGGCTTCTCGCAGCAAATACCTTGAAATGCAACGTATGCGTTACGAACAAGGAATCGGCAATGGAGCCAAAATCCCTGCTTCGCCTTCTGATGCTCCTCCACGTCCTGTCCCCAACGCTAACGATCCATTCGGCGGCAACGCTGATTTGAACAAGGGCGAGCCAAAGCCGATGGCGGAACCGATTCCGAAGGCACCTGTAGCGGGCGACGATCCATTTGGTGACGCACCTGCGAATCCTGCACCATCGAACGCTCCAGCAGCAGGGAACGATCCGTTCGGAGCAGACCCAAAGCCAGCTCCAGCGAGCGATGACCCGTTCGGAAATTAACTTTTCTTAACACAACTGAAATTCCACAATATCGATCTCCGCGGGCTTTTGTCTGCGGAGATTTTTTTGGTTTAGGGGTCAGGGGTCAGACATTGGTAGCGGTATTGGCGCGTGCCATCCGGTGAGCCGTGTGAATCCCGACACCGGGCCGCTTGCGCAGCTCCGCTAAAGACATTAGTAGCGGTATTGGCGCGAGCCATCCGGTCAGCCGTGTACATCCCGACACCGGGCCGCTTGCGCAGCTCCGCTTGAATTAGTAGCAGTATTGGCGCAAGCCATCCGGTGAGCCGTGTGAATCCCAACACCGGGCCGCTTGCGCAGCTCCGCTTCGATTGGTAGCGGTATTGGCGCAAGCCATCCGGTGAGCCGTGTACATCCCAACACCGGGCCGCTTGCGCAGCTCCGCTTGAATTGGTAGCAGTATTGGCGGAAATTCTTCATCTATAATGGTCGCTGGGGGCAGAAAAACCACTTCCGCGAATTTCCCTTCGAATTTACGATGTTTCCCTTGGATTTGACAAGCGCACTGCGTTTTACGTCCGACTGCGTCGAACGTCCGAGGGCCCCAGAGTGGAAACCGAAAAGAAACAAATCGAATTGGACTCTGAACTCGACCGAGTTCTGGGCTATTTGAATTTTTCATCGGGCAAACCGGATGCGAAATTTCTAACAGCCATGAATCGGCTGTATGCGAAAGCTATCGAGGGTGGGGATTTCGCTCAAAGCTCTCCCCCCCCCCAAACCCCATCGGCAAAGCGGCCTCGCGGGCGATCGAAAACAGGTCAATTTCAACGCGGCTCCCCGTATGTAGGCCTACCCGCTTGGGTAACCATTGAACATTGGCTGGTGGATCGGCTTGATTCTCTGCAACGAAGCAATCCGATCTATGCACAGTGCGAGCAAGCCAGAGGTGGAATTCGTTTGGTATGGAAGTCTTTGCTTCCCGATTATTTAGACTTCCACCGAGACCTCTTGTTCCATCAAGAACCCGAAGGGATTTTCAACGGGTTGTTTTTGGGGCGAGCGATTGAAGCAGTCCTGCAACAAGGTGGAAACTGGGATGAAACGCATCGTATCATTCCTCGAGCTATCGAACACTTAAATGACTATGTCGGTTTTCGACCCGTGGCAACCTTGGAAGGCCACGAGCTTGAACCCTACCCGCACGAATGGTTGGGAACGATCCCACTGTACATTCGAGACGTCGGCGTCGCTTATGGACCTTATCACGATCTGATCGAACGCGCAAAAACCATTTTGCTCGAAACCTCCCCGGCGCTACTTCGCGAAGCCCAGTTCGACCCGGACTTGCTCGACGAAATCGCTCTGGATCCAAGAGCCTACGACTTTGATCACCCGGTAAACAAACGCCCTAATTACTACTTCGGTCAATGGGATCCGAACCGGATCGACACCAAAGGCTATTACCGACGGTTTATTCTTCAACAAGTCACCGTCGATGCGCTCATGGCACGTGTGAGCGAAGCCCACGCTCAGGCACACAGCCAAACGATCAGTCCGACAATCAACCCAACGAACGGGCAAGTAAACGGCACAGAAGGTGAGATCGCCAGTGAAGAACTGGTAACCGAAGCGGCAGCGGTACTTGCTGGAACCATGCTGATGGCTTCTGGAATATCAGGTGCAAGCCCCAATGCGATTGCTTCGACGACAAGCCTCGGCGATTTAATGGGGCATATCGCAAAGTACCGCGATGCGTTTTACGAAGAGTTCTTGCAACGCTTGCCAAAAGGCGAGCACCGCAACCGACTTGAGTCCGAAGCCCAGATTCGTCGGCAACCGCTCGGTGGTGCAAGACAAGAGCTCAACACGACGCTCGGAAGGCTGCGTGCCGCGCAAGTAGAGCGAATTCAAGTCGCACGAATTTTCGCACGGATGGGAAGTGCCAAGGCGGCGAAGGAGGAATCCGATGACGTCCAAGTCCCATCGGCAAGAATATTGTGTCGAATCGATTGCTTACTCACCACCGGCAATCAGTTGCTGCGACATGGCGCGATCGAAAAAGCCGCTGAGATCCCCGAGCAGATCGACGAGTGGATCCAGCGAGGGATCGCTTGCGGAGCTCTGGTCGACCCTTGGAATATCCTTGGATTCGCCGGTAACTTCAACCGATTCGTCGGATCGGACGCAACCGTTATCGATGATCGCGTGCACGAATTGGTGCAAATCATGGAGCAGACTTTCGCGCTGCTTTCCCGAATTTGGCGTGAAGCGGCTGCTCGTGCTGAGGATGAGCTATGCAATGCCACCGAAAAGAAATTCCGCCAGATGGCGCAATGGTGGCGTCAGTATGCAGCGCACGAAATCAGCGACATCCATGCGACCGATCCCAAAATAACCCTCGAGTCCTCGGAATTGGTCGCCCGAGCCCTTCGGCTTTGGCACCTCGGAGGTGCCGCCGCCGGAGATCTAAAATTCTGGACGCCGCACGCATCGCTATTCGACTCCCCTAAAGCCTACGCATTGGTCATCGAAGCCTTGCTCGATCGCGATGACTTCGTCGGCGCAAAAGCCTTGCTTATCCATTGGCTATACCAATGCGACCGCGTGGGATTAACCAGCGGATCGATCACCTATTCAGACTTGGCACGCCGCTGGATCGAAAAACTGCTTACCACGGATCAAATCGCTCAGCGTGACCCCCAAGCAACTTGGGCTTTGATCGAGAACTTCTTTGATTTGCTGGAAGCCAACGCAGAACGATTCTGGCTGCCCCCCGTTTTTCAATTGGGAAGCCGCAACCGTCGCAAAAACAATCGCGATACCGCTTTGGGTCAGAATGAACTCGAAGCCATCGGAATTGATCCCAGCGATCTCGATTCCAGCGATCGCGAAGGGGACGAATTCGACGAAAACGCATCGATACAAGATTCGGCTTATCAAGGTGTAAGCTACGTCGACTCGACCGATGATGGACACGACGGCTCTGTCTATGAAGGGGATACAGGTAACGACGAAGAGTTCATCGAAGAATCCAAAAGGATCGGTGAACATTTGATTTTCCTCAGCGGCTTGGCACATATGTGGAAACAAGTCGCACAGATGTCCGTAGCTTTAAAAACCGATTTTGCTACACAGACAAACACATCACAGGATGCAAAGATCAACGAAGCGTTTGCCGGCTGGATCAAAAGCTGCCTTTCGCAACGAGCAGGCTTGGTAAAGCTACTTGATCAAGTCCACCGATTTTCTATTCCAAGTGGCGGTACAGATACGGACTCGATGACCCGGTACGACCGTCAACGCGTCGCCAAGGAATCGTTGCTCGAACGCATCTTGCTTACCGCCGTCGAGACCTCCGACGCAAGCCGCTTTTTATTAGCCACTCAGCCCACGATCGATGCAGGATTGAAGTCGCCGCCGAGCGAAGAAAAGCATGCCATTGAGCTTTACTCAGGATTGATGGCTGGAGATCACGAACGGGTCCAACAAGCCTATCCGCTTTATGTAGAAGCGATCTTGCCCAAGCCGCTTCTATATGTATCGCTAGCACGCGGTGGCAATCCAATCGATATCCTCAGCGCTCGAGCCCGTCGCCGGACCCTATCGCACCTTCTGATGTGGTTGCCTCGCCAAGGCTTCTATCAAAACGCTTGTGACTTGATCGGTACAGCCCGCAACATGGAGATGCATAACCATGTCGGCCACGGTGCTGTCACCGAATTCGACGACCTGTTCCAAAATGCCTTCAAAGCCATGGTAAGATCGTTGATTCGCAACGCATACCAATGGTCCGGTACCACCGCGCTCGAACCGAAATCCAACACCAAACGAAAGAGCAAGCGATTAAGAGATTGCCAGTCCAACGAAGAGCCCCCATCGCGCGACTATCTGGCTACACTCGAGTTAGACGAACTCGTCGATTTGAATCTTCCCGAACCAGACCCGGAAATCCTCGTACCGCTCCTCGAACAGCTCACGGAAAACCTACTCAGTCACTGGCTCAGTCATTCAAGGACGCTACGACTTAGCGTACTTGAATCGGTCGACCATAAGACTCGCTGGGAGCAACTCTCGAACTTCATCCAACGCTACGGCAAAGGTATCTTCACCCAAGGCTTCCTTAGGCTTGCACATGTTCGAGCCATCCTGCACCAAGGGGTCGGAAACTGGTTGCGGTTGGCGATGGAAAATCAAGACAGCCCAGAAATCCAACCACTTCTCGATGCCATCGAGTCCGGCGAACTGCCTATCGCACAAGCCGAACAGTGGCTTGCAATCGTCTTCGAAGCCATCATCGATCACTTCGCGGAGTACAAAGACTACAACAGCACCACAACCCAGTCAGACCGGGGTGAGATGCTCTACATGTTTCTCGACTTTCTTCGCCTGAGGGTTCGTTACGATCGCGTCTGCTGGAACTTTAAACCCGTCTTCTGGACTCACGAAGTACTGGTGCACGCAGGTTGCCAACAGTCCGCAAACCAATGGCGGCGAGCTCTCTCCGACCGGGTATCGAAAGAAGCCGAATCGTATCTGGACAAGCTCAAGCAATTGCAACAGGCTTATGCAATGAAGATGCCATCGGTCGCAGATCGACTCAATGAGCGATTCATTAAACCGATGACCATCGATCGGATGCGTGCCCTGATCCGCCCAGCCATGCGGCAACTTCGAACTAACGACTCGGAGCACAGCCGTGCTTTCGATCTGTTGGTACAAGAAGCCCACATCATGATGCGAGAACCGACAGGTGTTGGCCTTGAGATCCCTTCCTGGCTCGTGATGCTCGAAGATGAAGTCGATCGGGTGCTTGACCAAGAACGAAGCACCCACCCACTGGTTCGCTTGGAAAGAACAGTTCAAGTCTCTAACGTCACGCTAGAACACGTCCAAGAAGAGCTCAGAAAAGCGCAAGAGCCCCCGCCGTCGCTTCCAAGTCCCGGCAATCCCGCTTGATCGTAGCTCGGACTAACCGTTACTGTCGCTGTCGAAGCGATTTTTCAAACTGCAAGTACTTGTTGCGGTCCTCGCTAGCTTCCAGTCCAGTTGATTTGACTTGCCAGTAGTCCGTCAACTTCTTCATCTGCTCACTAAGCGTTTCTCCATCCCCACGATCGATAGCCTGAAGCATAAAGTACTTGAATGAAGCAAGCGACTGAAAACCCTTCTCTTGAGCTTCTAAAAACGACTGCTGAGCGACAGTACGATTGTCTTGCTCAACAGCTACCCGAGCCCGAAAATCGAGCATTAATGGGTCCTTGGTCTGCTTGTAAATCGAATCGATGGCATCCGCAACCTTCCCCCGGGTAAGGACCGGCGTTTCGGTTTGATCCGAAGATAACCAAGTTTGAATCGAGGTGATTGCATTAGTATCCAAAGCTATCCGCGACTGCTCATCCTCTGACGACTCAGCCTTCTTGGTGATCCATTTTGGATCTTCAACCTCAATCGCCATCTGCGAGCGACAAAACTGTTGAAGCGATTGGTTCGTTTGCCAATCCATTAAATTGATCAAAGCAGGGAAGCCCCGACTCTCAGAGAAGACCAAGACGAGGTATCCATAATTCTTGTTCGCATAGAAGTCCTTAAGCTTCATACCACGCTTCATCGTCGCTTCAATCTTTAGTGACTTCGTGGTAAAGAGCGACCGATAATTGGCACTGAAATCATCGAAACTGAGCAAACTGGCAAGCTGGGGAATCATCTCCTCGGTGGAAATAAAACTGGCCGGCGTTTGATCTTCTCGGTAGTAACGCAACAAGACCGCAATCTCGTCGCTCGCGGATCCATATCCGATCACACGCCAGTCATGGTACCCCATTGTAATGGCTTGAGAATTATCAAAGAAATCGCGGATCAAGATTGCAACAAGCTTGCGGGTACCGGCTTGCTTGCGATCCTCTACCTTCTCAGCAGTACCGACATCCTGCCCATATTGAACCATGTCCGCAATTACCTTGGAACGGAACACGGTTATGCACTTGTCATACTCGGAACGCATGGCGAATCCGCAGAATTCATCAGCGATTCCCACCGCCGCATTCGTATGCTTTGTTGTTGCGGGCAAGGACTCCCAAGCGTTGAAATCCTCCCAAGCAACCTTTGGTTGTTTGGACGCCGGTCGCTTCTGATTCGCATTCTTCCCCGAATCCTTTGAGGCGAAAACGAATTTCTTGAGTATCTTGGACTTGTCTAACGAATAGACCATCAGCAACATCAGTCCAACCGTGAGAAACATCGCACCTGCCACAAGAACCCAATTCCCTTGCAATGACTCGAAGGGAATGATGGAATCAAGAACACTACCGCCCCCTTTGGCCCCGGGCTTCTGCTCCCCAGCTTCGTAATGCGCTGGATCCAGAGAAACCGCTGCAGCACCACCAGAACCACCGCTAGGCTTGGCTACGACTTCAAGACGTACTACGTCTCCGCAGTTAGGGCAAACGATCCCCCGGGTGGTAAGCTCTCGAATTTCGGCACGTACTTGCGCACCGCAAGTACAAATCATATTTCTTTGCATGATGAACGGGGAAGCACCGAATTTCGTGGACGCCTATGCTTTCGCCAAACAACATCCGCCCCCGGAAATCAGGGGCGAGAAAGCACAAGCCTGCGAGCGTATCGATAACATGGCGTAAAAATCACCAACTTCAAATACTTCCGGGGACCGAAGTCGCCGGTTTTTGAAATTGACTTAACCATGTACGACAAAATGTCACGCATTTACCTTGGCCAACGCGGCTCTCGCCGTCGCCACACATCGCCGAATGTCCTCGATCGGATCCTTGGGATTCTCTTCATATTCCAACGACAGAGCTCCGTCACTCGGAAATTTCGCTTGGATCAACGCATCGAAAACCGACCCGCAGTCCAAATGACCTTCCCCAAGCAACACACCACGTGTGTTTTCTTTCATCTCCGCAAAATCCTTGAGGTGGATACCGTAAAGTCGGCCAGCCAACCCACGAATCACATCCACAGGCTTCTCTCCCGAACGGATGAAATGCCCAAGGTCGGCGCAAGCCCCGATTCGCGGATCGCGGCCTTCGATCGCCCTCAACACGTCAACCACTTTGTTGAACCGGTCTGATGGTCCGTGGTTATGGATGGCAATCCGGATGTCAAACTCCTTAACTAAATCATTCAAAGAGTCCATCGAATCCGGAGTCGGAGCCGCCGATATGTTCTTGATCCCAGCTTTTTTAGCAAACTCAAACACTTTACGGTTCGCAGCCGCATCCTTGGTAAACCCGTTCACACCGTGCGCGGAAATCGTCAGCCCAAGCCCTCGGACTTTGTCGACCATCGCCCGAATCTCTTCGTCCGAAGCCGTCAACGGAAACATGCCACTAAAGAACTCGACTTGATCAAAACCCAAGTTCTTGGTGTGCTCGAGCGCCGCGTCGACAGGAAAACCACGAAGCGAATAAATCTGCAACCCAAGCTTCAAACCGGCTTGCTTGGCCTCTTGTGCTATCAATCGCTGAACTGGACTCATCACGCTACAAACGGCCGAACCTCCCAAAAATAAACCGGTGGTCTGCATCCAAGCTCTTCTGGACGATCGATTGTGGAGGGAAATGGAATTCTGCATTTTCAAAACCTTGTTGAAATCCTTCAGGGGAGAGGAAGCGTGAGGAGGGACGATATAATGGGTTGTCACAGAACGAGTGCAAAGTACACTGCTGGCAACCTGGAATCCGCTCAATTGCCGATTCACATCCATAATAATCGATTTCCGCTCGGCAAACTCGCAGGATTTTCTATGGCAAGCAAAGATTTTGATATCGATCAACTCGCTGCCTACCTGCACTTAACGCCCGACCAAGTCACGAAGATGGCATCGCGCGGAAAACTGCCAGGTCGCAAAGTCAACGGTGCGTGGAAATTCTCGGAGTCCGAAATCCACCACTGGCTCGAAGAACAAATCGGAATCGTAGAACCCGACGAACTTCAAAAGGTCGAACGTATCCTCGAAAAGAATTACGATACGTCCATCGATGATCGCTCAATGCTTTGGGAATTCATGTCCACCGAAGCCATCTCGATCCCACTCGATGCCAGAACCCGCAGTTCCGTCGCCCGCGAAATGGCAAGCCTCGCTGCTCGAACAGGACTCCTCTGGGACGCTTCCCAGATGGCCGAAGCCGTACTTGCCCGCGAAGCCCTCCACCCAACGGCACTTGAAAACGGCGTCGCTCTGCTGCACCCACGCCGCCCTCAGTCCTCCATCCTCTCCGATTCCCTCGTCGCCCTGGGAATCTCCCCCCGCCCAATCCCCTTCGGGAACACCTCCGGATTGATGACCGATGTCTTCTTCCTAATCTGCTCAACCGACGACCAAATCCACTTGAAAATACTCGCTCGACTCGCACGACTCGTCAGCGACGAAGTACTCTTAACCATGCTTCGCTCCGCCCAAAGCCCAGCCGAAGTCATCGAACTGATCCGTACCGCCGAATCCGAATTGGTCGCCTCAGACGCCCGCTAAAAACCTCTCCGACTCCAACAAGGATCATCACGACCATGAAACGGGGGAGAGGCTCGAGAGAAGTTACAGCACCGCTGAGCGTGCAAGCGAAGCGGCAGACAACACCGCTGAGCTTGCAAGCGAAGCGGCAGACAACACCGCTGAGCGTGCAAGCGAAGCCGTTGCTCGGTTGGTACGGCTCAACTGACCCCGCCTGGCGCACTCTCCTCGAAGCCATCCCCGAATCACTCGCTCCAAACATCGAATTGCTCCGCCACGATGACGTCTTCGACTGGCTCACTGATTGCGAACCCGCATCGAACAAACGACTCATCCTCGGCCTCGAACACCGCAATGATCATCAAGCCCTAACACTCCTAAAACAACTTGGTGATCAGCCCCCAACAAAGCAACCCACTGAAACAACATCAACGACCACTCGCAAAAAATCCGGTGCGACTTCACCTACCAAACCCACACCAAGTCGGAATCTTGCTATCGCGGCGGTCCTCGGGGAAGACTGGCAAGGACACCGAAGAACTTTTCCACTGCCCGACTCCCTAGAAACTTTCTACTGGTATCAGTGGTTCGACGGAGTCTTGCCATGGATCCACACAAGCGACTTGCAGCCAACGCACAACCAAACACTTTCACCTCGCGTTGGACGAATAATCGATCGGAGCGATCAAGCCAAAGCGATACTACGGACTGACAACCAACACCAAGGTATGCAACTCGCTGCATTGCAGGACCTCGGTACATGCTGGGTTCTCTCCGATGAACCCACAAACGTTGCACTCTGGCAAAGCCTACTTGGACAATACGGCATTCGCACCATCGGATCACTCACCGAGGATGCTTGGCCTGCATTCCAAGCAGACTGCATCTTCTACGCGCCCGAGTCTCGGCCCGCCCAAGCCCCAACCGATGCTAACTCAATACCGGCTGAACCAAACCCACGAATAGTAAGCGACCTGCAATCGCTTCGCGACGAGCACCCGAAGAGTTTCATTGTCTTGATCCACCCTTTTCTAAGATGGAACGATTGGCCAACATTTCACAACTCAGGCGCAGATGCAATCGCTTGCCCACCATGTTCACTCGAAGGAATCCTCACAACTTGGTTTCTTCACCGCTAGGTATTCTAGACCGGTAGGTATTCTTCACGGCACGAGTTCCTCGCTACACGTTTCCTAGGGGTTGGACTGGTTGCCACTACAGACTTGTCTGACTTGTCTGACTTGTCTGACTTGTCTGACCTGTCTGACCTGTCCGACCTGTCCGACCTGTCTGACCTGTCTGACCTGTCTGACCTGTCTGACCTGTCCGACCTGTCCGACCTGTCTGACCTGTCTGACCTGTCTGACCTGTCTGACCTGTCCGACCTGTCTGACCTGTCTGACCTGTCCGACCTGTCCGACCTCCCAACAAGCGCGCCTCCCCTTCTACCGCTGGCGGGAGCAAGGGGCCGGGGGATGAGGGTGGTGACCGCGCAACAGATGCACTGACCGCTCGCCCGGGACACAGTCCCAGGCTACGCGGTGTGGTTTGTCTCGGTTCTCGCTGCTGACCTGTCTAACTTGTCTAACTTGTCTGACTTGTCTGACCTGTCTGACCTGTCTGACCTGTCTGA
>JBJONT010000309.1:0-7809 GCA_046051705.1 Planctomycetota bacterium
GCGAAAAGACGTAGTCTTGGTCGTTGCGATCCCCATGCTTGAGCAATTCAAAATAAGCAGGTGTGGTGGCGATGCATCGATACTGATCTACGTAATCCCCCATGCACAACGGGATGGCAAACCCACCCTTCATCAAAAACGAATATAAACCGCTCCGCCCCGGCTCCTTAATCTCTCCCCCAATCCTCGCTAACTCTTCTTGACGACCCTCACCAGGCAAATACTCCATGTAGTACGAGTAAGGGATGTTCTCGACCGGTTTGCTCAAGAAAAACACGGTGTTAAACACCAACTGCAAAGGGCTTCCCTTCGCGCCGATGATCAAGTTGTAGCCAACGTTGCTGGTCCGCTCGAGGGACTTCTCGATCACCCCAGAGATCGTTAAGACCAACACGACGAGCGCCACCCCCAAAGCCATCGACAAGGCGGTCAAAAACGATGCTAATTTTCGATACTTCAAGTTCCTCAGCGCAATCGAAAACAAATTCATCGAACACCTCCAACCCCTGCTGCTAACGCATTGACCCCAGCTACCCGATTGATTTTCTCGAGCCGCTCGACACGCGAAAATCGACTCGCTACCGCATCGGAATGGGTCACGAGCAACAACCCAACGGACTCTTCCTTGCAACTGCTGGCTATCAACTCGATGATGCGATCTTGATTCGCCGGGTCGACATTCGCCGTCGGCTCATCGGCAAGCAAAAGGATCGGGCGATTAGCCAACGCCCTCGCGACCGAGACCCGCTGCTGCTGTCCGACCGACATTTGACCAGGTAAATAATGCATCCGATCCGCTAACCCGACCCGCTCAAGCAAATCTTTCGCCCGCTCGCGATCGATCTTCTTCCCCGCAAAACTCATCCCCAGCCGAACATTCTCCAAAGCCGTAAACGCCGGCAGCAAGTTAAAAGTCTGGAAAACATACCCAAGCTTCGCGGCCCGGATCCGATCCCGCTTCGCCTCTGAAAACCCAGATATCTCGACTCCTTCAAGCTGAATCGAACCGCTTTGCGCAGGAACCAAACCGGAAATCACATGCAACAAAGTTGTCTTCCCACCACCACTCTCCCCTCGCAATACCACCTGCTCTCCGCGATCCATCGCGAAATAGGGGATATCCAAGATCGGCAGCACGCCCCCGGTGGGTTCGGTGTAGGACTTTTTCAAATCCCGGATTTCAAGCAGTTTTCCTGTGATTTCCTTAACCATTGACTATGTCCTCCGTTGGCGATTCTTCATCGCACGATCGATCTCTCGCCTCGCGTCTGCCTTCTTGAGCACCTCGCGCTTGTCGTGCAGCTTGCGCCCCTTGCACAAAGCGATGACGCATTTAGCCACAGCTCGATCGGTAAAATACACCCGCAACGGAATGAGCGTCAGCCCCCGTTCCTTCGCCCTCCCAGCGAAACGATCTAACTCCCGACGATGCAGCAGCAGCTTGCGCATCCGCTTCGCAGGATGATTCCAAAAAGTCGCGTTGCGATATTCGTCGATCTCGCAATCGACAAGCCACAGTTCGCCGTCTTTGAAACGCGCGTAAGCTTCCTCTATGCTGCACCTGCCATTGCGCAAACTTTTTACTTCGCTTCCGTGAAGCACCATGCCGCATTCGACCGAATCGAGAATTTCATACTGGTGCTTCGCACGCCGATTCTCCGCAATGCTCTTGAAGGTCGCTCCGGGGGCCGAAGGGCTCTTTGAGGCCGCTGATTTAGGGGCCGCCGATTTAGAAGCGGCAGGTTTGGCGGCGGCGGGTTTAGAGCCTGGGGTCGGTTGTGGTCGTTTCTTGTTCAAGCGTCAGTCCGATGGGAAGGCAGAAGGTACTCGGTCGTAATTCGGGATCTCGAAAACACTAAACGTACTGTTTTCTTCGTCCGAACGAGGATACAGCAGCGGCAACAACGGTGGGGATTGTCCTCGAACTCTCCTGTCGATCAATACGTAGCGAAATCCGTAGTGTTGATGCAGTTCCATTATTTTCTCGGTTGTCCAAGGGACAAGTTTTCGTTCCGAGTCCAGCGGGTAAGCATCGACAAGTCGCCGGGACCACTCTACGACCGAAGCCGCATCTTGCGGCATGTCTTTCCAAGCCGCGACTTCGCCGCGTCCAGTATGCCACTTAAATGTCTGCTGGTTGCGAGGAGTAAGCCACAGAGCCGACGCATCGGTCTGGTCCCGAACGAATTCGCAAACGGATAACCAGTCGGCAAGCTCTTGGGTCTGCTCTTCGATCGAGTCGGATTTGTTGAGCAACCGCGATTTCTCACCCGCCCCAACCCAGCTAGCTTGATGCTCGGTGGACTTTTGCCAAACAAGGTTTGAGCCGAGCAAGATCATGGCAAGAAATGCCCCGCGACGCAAAGTTTCCGATCGAAGCGAAGTCGTTAGCCATAAACCTGCCGCCATCGCCGCCATCGGCATGGCAACGTCGTTCCAGCGAAACCAATAGTACTTCAAAATTTTTGCGACCACGTCGCGACTCAGCCCGCTGCCCCCCCAATCGATCACGCAAGCCACCGAGGCAACGCCGAATGCAAAAATTCCGTGCCCCACGATCCACTTCAGACCGATCGGCCAAGCCCCTTCTGCATTCGGCTTCCGATTTTTGCTTGGGTTTCGCAACCGATTCGCGGCCAGGCTCAAGCCTATCAGGACTACGGTAATAGCAAGCAGAATGCCGAAAGCTTGCCAGCGCACAGCGGAAAACTGAGTTGGAGCAAGGTGATGGCCCAGTCTGCCATAGACTTGAATCACCGCCGCTTGGGTGGTGATGCCCGTCGGAACACCCCAGTCGAGTACCAGTGGAGGGATCGCACCGAAAATAAGCCCGAGGGTCGCGAGCATAATTCCCCAGCCTTGTTTCAACCAGCATTCCCGAAGGATCGCACTCCAGCTTTGTTTGGAGCTGCTTGCTTGGTATTCCAAAGCAGCACAGAGAAGAAGTGACCCCAAGAAGACCCACAAGCCGGTGATTACGTGAAAGGCGCAAGCGATCCCGAGATAAAGCCAGCCGATGGTCCAGCGTTCTCGGAAGAAAAATCCGAACGAGAAAAAAATCAGGGCATAAGCCGCCACTTTTGCTTCGGCGCCCCCCGCGACCCATTCTCCCGCTAAGTGTCCCCAGAACATGCCAGCGAGCCAGAGCATCGCCGAAAGGGTGCCGGTTAAGGGGATCGATGGAGTCTGCGAAGACGGCTCGGATGCTGATCTATGCGAAGGGGTTGAAAGGGAGTCGGAGCCGAAGGGTGTAAGGTTACTGGTCGGCTTGCGAAAGAAACCGTGCATCATCGTTGTCCAGCCCAGGGCCAGGGCGATCCAGAGTATCCATCGTCCGGTCCACACGGCCAGTGGGAGAGGAAGGCACTGTGTCAGCAGTCCGAAGGTCGCGTAGAAGAGCCAGTGTGCGTTGCCCGATTCCAGGAAGATGTCCCCTTGGCCGAAGCCAGAATCCCAGAAATGCTTGGATTTCGTCCAGTAGTGAGGTTCGTTCACAGCCGGCAGTGGTTCGCCGGCGACCAGGAACAAGACCGCAAGGACTCCGAGAGCATCAATCCAGAAATTTTCGAGCCAAAGGAGTTTCGCAGGGGTGCCCTGGGTGCTCTGCGGATCCGGTGATTTGTGCAGATCCGTGGATTTCGATGAGATGAAGGAGTTCGGGGGGGGAACCGACAAACTGTTTTTTGGGGAATTCATCGGTGGTTGCAAGTGAGGTTTGCGAGGGTGATGACGGTTAGGAAAACCGTGCGGTCAAGCCAAGAATTTTTCAGAAATTCAGCTTGACAATCTTTTGTTTTTCTTGACTACGGGGGGGATGGATTTAGAGTTGAATGATTCAGGTAGATCGCAGGGTATTAGGAATACACGACTTACAGCGTTGATTGTAGCGACAATTGAGTTAGGAAAGCGAATTGGAAGGGCCCAGGAACGGGAACACAAGAAGGAATGGAGGATAGGAAGTCATGCTAGTATTATCACGAAAGAAGAACGAGAGCATCGTCATCAACAACGAGATAACCATTGTTGTCGTTGAGATCCGGGGCGACAAGGTGCGCTTGGGGGTGGAAGCACCGAAGGAGGTTCCGGTACACCGGCGAGAAATTTATGATGCGATTGTGCGGGCTTGTGAAGAAGACGATACAGAAGCGGCCCAGGAAGAGTCGAAGTAAGGGGAGTGAGGGTGTGCAACGTCAAGCCTTTGAATGTTGAATTCGGCTTGACATACACGCAACGAATCGTACACTTTCGCATCCAAACTGACTGGCCCCGTCGTCTAGAGGCCTAGGACATCGCCCTTTCACGGCGGTAACACGGGTTCGACTCCCGTCGGGGTCACTTGGATTGCCCTTAAGGTAACTCGATTACCATCAGAACCCAGCAAATCGCTGGGTTTTTTTATTGTCTGAGGGTTGCTAGTGGTGGATGCGGTGCCACTAGCAAGGGAACTGGTAAGGGAACTGGCAAGGGAATCAAACTCGCTCGCATCGCTCCAATGTTGCTCAGTGACTTGCAAGTAATGTTTCGCAGCAACTTTGCTGGAATGCCCAAGCCATTCGTTCAAAACATGGTCAGGAAATCTTTCCTGTAGTTCCGTTCTGCGGGTGGATCGCAGATTGTGAAACAACCTCGGCCACGGATTGACTCCCGCTACACCGAGAATTCTGCCGAATTGGGTTCTCAAATTCGTATCTCCGCCCCGATACCGCTGCACGCAATGCACCGCTCCATCCGGGGCAGCCTCAAACGCTTCTCTCAACGCCACCAGCATTTCGGGAAATATCGGGCAGAACCTCACCCCGGTTTTTCCCTCGGCGGGAATCCTAATCTTCGATTGATCCCATAACACGTCGTGCCACTTGAGATTCAGCACCTCGCTCGGGCAACGCAGCCCACCCCAACGGCAGAGGGAGAAAATCAACCGCCAATCCGCATCGGGGCAAGCCTTGAGAATCTTTTGAGCATCGGCGGAGGAAACGAAAAACAACCGCTCTCGATTGCTCTCGCTGCCGGCCACGAGTTTTGCCAAGGGGCTCTCACTTAGTAATCGATCATCTACCGCATGGGAGAAAAGGGTTTTCGCTCGCTTGCAATGCTTCGCCACCGTCGCCTCTGCTAACGGCTTGGCAATCATCCATTCACGCCACCGCTTCCCATCCGCTCGGGTGATGGATGCCAACGGTTTTTCACGCCCAAAATACTCCACAAGTAATCTGCGAGTCTGTTCATAGTTCCGCTTGGTAGTCAATTTCGCCCATTCTCGGTCGGCGATATAGGCATCAAGAAACGCACCCAGCAACCGCCCTGCATCGGTGCCCCGCTTCTCGCTCTGTGACTCAGCCAACCCCCAAGCCACAAGACTCTCACGCAATACGCCATCAACGCTCTGTGCCCACGCTGCCGAGTCTGCGGGTGGTGCAATGTTTTTCTCCTGCGCCATCGCTAACGCTTCGCAATGCTCTGCAATCTTCCGCGCCATCCGCTCGATTGCCTTGGATGAACCGGGCAGAAATGTTTCTCTCTGCTTCTCTCCCTGGTAGAACCGAATTCTAAACCCCGCTCTCGGAGTTCCTTCAAACCTTTTATTCACGCTCGCCATCGTACACCTCCACGAATCTCACCCGAAAGAAAACTCCACGGCAGCCAACGGGTGAACATTGGTTTTCGGCTCTAGATTTCCTAGCCGTGGAACCGTCACCATAAATCATCGGCCATCACAATACAAGACAGTTCACCAAACGCTCTAGAATGCCCTAGGAATCGCTCGGGCCGGTCGGCGATAAATCAGCCAACCAAGCCCATTCCAACTCACCCTGGGGTAAATGCGGGGATCGTTTCCGCATGACGCGACCGAATTTGAAACGTCACGCTCGCACGGGGAGTTTTCGATTTGGTTTCTTAGAAATCGCACCGTCGAAACCACCGAAACCCACCTCTGCACCATCTTTCAACTCTCGCATTGAAGGGGTTTTGGGTGTTTTGGTGGTGCTGTTCTCATGTTCGCCAAGAATTTTCCCCGCCTCTGGATGCAGGAAATAGTCTTTTGTCGGCCTACCTCCCTTTTCCGTTCGCTCGCTTTTGTGCGACTGCACCCACCCGCAATCCTCAAGGCAATCCAAAGCCGCTTCAATCCCTGCATCCGTTGTTAGCCCACTCCATCCCTTCTTGCGGATGCTGTTCAGTCGAATCACCTTCTTACGATCCCACTGCACAAGACGTCTCAGTAAAGGCAACGCAGTTTGTCTTTCGGGGGATGCTGCAATTGCGTAAACCCTTCGTGCATGAGATTCCAGATACTCAGCCCATCGCACGGCTCGCTTTGTTGCTTCAACTCCCACGGAACCCTCGCCACCGTCGCAAAGATGCAGAATCAACGCAATGGATGGAACCATTGAATCATACTTCACCAAGTGAGACTCAAACGCTTCGGATGCACCATCAGCACGCGACCGAATCTGCTTTGATTGCCACCACTGATTGAAAACTTGCTGTGCATTGCAATCAAATCGAACCCAAGGATACTTCTCATCCTCGCCGCACATTGGATCACGAAGCACGAGCGGTTGAATCTCTGCTAGTCTTTCGAACACCGCTTTCGCTCGCTTCATTGCGATGCTATCGGGTTGAATGTCAACAATGTCATCCGTCTCCATCAAATCCGGCCAAACCGCAATCTGCAACCGCTGCAAAAGCCCATCATCACCTCGGCCACCCTTCACCGCATCGGAAACATAAGCGGAAATACCGCCCGGAGTAGCGCAACCGAATAGAGATAAACACGGAGTGTTACACGTTGTTTCACCTCGCCCCATTCGGTCGATGTTCAATACACCTTGGCCATTCCATAGGGTTAGATATTTCGGCCTGACGTCTGCATTACTATCTTTGTCAAGCGACCGCAGCCAACTCACCAACTCATCAACCCAAAGCAACATTCCCTGTGGGTGGATGCCAAGCAAATCAATCAGCTTTTCAATCGTGCAATCGCTTGTAATGATCCGTCTCGGCACCGGAATTTCCAAGTCGCATGCTCTCATCTCCTTGGCGGTTTCCAGTCTCTGTTCCTCGGTCATGGTCGGCCTGCCATCTCTAAAAGAGTCTTTCATCTTTCTTTCCAGTTCGCCTGCTTTGATTTTGTTCACGATCATTTGACTTTTGAGTTTCGCAATCTCCTTTTCGAGTTTCGCCCGTTCTTTCGCTTCCAATCCTCGAATCAGCTTTTCCGCAAACAATGCTGAGGGGGATTTCTTCGCACTCGGACGCCCGATGATGCAGCCCCAAAGATTCGGAATCACGAGCCAATTATCGTTTTGCTTAGGACGAATTCCGATGATGTTGCCAACCACCGCAGCCATCGCTACAAGCACCGCAGCCGCAGGGTAATCGGTTGGGCATCCCATCCGCTTCGCCACGTCGTTAACCGCAGCACCAATTGACTCGGGGAGTAGCTCGCTATCGTATGGCATCACGTCAGGGAGAGAACTGGGCAGTTCGCTCGGCTTGCTCCAATGCCGGCCATGCTCATCAATCAACTCCAGATCGGACGCGACGATTGCACGCAGCCGGCTCAAGATGACTTCAACCTTCAACCCTGGGTTTTTGTTATGGATCGCTTTTGCGCACGCCTCCATTGCGGTTTCGCTCGATGGATCAAACTTCCCGCTCCATAGCTCGATTCCGTTTTCAGCCATAGAAACCGAAAGCATCACATCTCCATCAATCGTCAAGTTTGCACGTTCAATTAGATCGCTCACATCGCACCTCTATTCCATTCCAGTTTGATTTGTTCCGCTCCATCCGCCTCCCGTTCGA
>JBJONT010000310.1:0-2937 GCA_046051705.1 Planctomycetota bacterium
AACCACTTCACGAACTCCATCGGGCCAATCAACTTCTATCTTCACCGCACCCGTGTGATCACCAAGACCGAAGTGCAACGCAAAGTCGTTTTGATTTCCTTGACCAGTTCCGGCTTCGACTTGGCGAACCAAAGTCCTCTCACCAGCGAACACCCGCACCTGCGCCCCGACCGCTGAACAAGCTACTTCTGTACCATCTCCCTCGAGTCGTACCGATAGCCAATGCCCAAGTTCCGGGCTTTCATTGCGAAAGAGCTTCCCAGCCGTTACTAAATCTAGGTCTCCGTCGAGATCGTAATCAGCCCAACTTGCTTGGTATGTAGCTCCTAAACCGGCAACCCCAGCCACTTGATTGCCATTGACGAAATCCCAATCGCTTCGCTGCACAAAGAAGGTCGGTTCGTTGCGTACACCAAAAGATGCTGACTCGTAAACGGTGGTGAAAAACAAATCGAGATCCCCATCATTATCCGCATCCCCAGCAGCAGGACTCGCATATGACTCTTGATAAAACACTCCACATGTTCCCTTGTCTTCCAAGCGAACCGGTGTGCCTTCCCCTAGATTCCTAAGAAACCGCGATTTAGGTTGATCCCCTCGTCCATCAACGTGGGCGAAATTCCCAACGAACAAGTCGATTCTCCCATCGGTATCAAAGTCTCCCCAACAAGCACCTATCGAATGCCCCCCCGCAAAACCCTCTGAGGTCCCCACCGCTCCGGCAATCATAGCCAGATCGCTGAAATTACCGTTGCCGTCATTGACCCACAACACATTGGGTTGAAGCCGATAATTGGAAACATAAATATCCAAATCTCCATCGCGATCGTAGTCACATGCACTGACTCCGCGAGCTCGGTACCGAGTGTCCTGCATTCCAACTTCAAAGACACCACCCTCGCGTTGCTTTAACACGAAACTCGGATAAGTAATTCCTGCATCCCAATCTTCATAACCACCGACGAATAAATCCAACCGACCATTGCGATCCCAATCGCCCCAACAAGCCCCCAAGCTGACCGTTTTCGGTAGTTCAGGTAATGGGTATGCTTCGAATCGACCACCCTGAATATTCCGATAGAGCTTTAACTGCGAATACGAAAAGTAGTCGCACCACCCATCGTTATCAAAGTCGCTGGCTACGACTTCGCCAATCCCCTCGAAGAGCTTGCTGAACTTCTCACCTATTTCATTTTTCCAAACAACTCCCCCAGCAGCTAAATCAGGCCATCCATCATTATCGACATCTGCCCAACACGCTGCTGAAGCGGCCAACTGCAATCCCATAGCCGATGAGACATCAGTAAACTTTACTGCCCCCACAGCCCCGTTCACCGCTTCCTGGCCTCGAAGCTGCTCTTCGTGAAAAGTGTGCTGGAGAACAAACATCGCCACACAAGCTACCATGAAACCCACATGGCACATCCACCGACATCGATCGCGCATGAACTTACCTATTCCCATTGGTAGGCCCCGTCGGAGATACCAGTCCATCCGTGACGCTTTCCCCTTTCTCAAACACCACATTCGCTCGACCGACCAACAGTGGATCGAGACTGCCGATATGGGTTGCATTGCGCCCAACGTAAGGCATCTTCAGCAACACGTAACGCATTGCATTAAGCCGAGCTCGCTTCTTGCAGTCCGATTTGATTACCGTCCATGGAGCATCCGTAGTGTCGGTGTAATAAAACATCGCCTCCTTGGCTTTCGTGTACTCTTCCCATTTGTCTAACGAAGCCATGTCGATCGGTGAGAGTTTCCACTGCTTAAGTGGGTGGTTCTTCCGCTCCTTAAACCTTCGACGCTGTTCATCGCGCGAGACAGAAAACCAAAACTTGATCAAGTGCACTCCGCTACGAACCAAGTTCCTCTCAAATTCTGGAGCCTGTCGCATGAACTCATGGTATTCATCCTCGCGACAAAATCCCATGACCCGCTCGACGCCCGCACGGTTGTACCAAGATCGATCAAAGAGGACGATTTCCCCAGCAGTCGGTAGATGCTGTACGTAGCGTTGAAAATACCACTGACCCCGCTCCACTTCGCTAGGCTTTTCCAATGCGACGACGCGCGCACCCCGAGGATTTAGGTGCTCCATAAAGCGTTTGATTGCGCCCCCTTTACCAGCAGCATCTCTCCCCTCGAACAAGATCACCACCTTCTGACCGGTACTCTTGACCCAAGCTTGTAACTTCAACAACTCGACCTGCAAATGATACTTTTGCTTCTCATAGGTCTTTCTTAACATCAAGTTGCGGTAGGGGTACCCACCCAGCCGCCAATCGGTAGCCAACTCATCATCCGGCCCCAAGGCCGTTGGAAGCTGCAAATCATCACCAACGGCTAAAGCCTTGCGCAACACAGCGGCATCATCGGCCGATGCCCCATCCATGATGGCTTTCAAAACCTTCGTCAAAGTTTGCAAATCGCTGCCCGGTGCTGCTTGGACAATATCTCGCACCGCATGCACCTTCGCCTCCTGCGCCGCTCTGGTCGCTTCCTCTATTTCGTGTGCAGCTATGCCCCTAACCTCCAAAGAAGGGGACACGTCCCCGTCCCCCACCAAACGAACCACACTTTCACTCTGGGGCTTTCGCTTACTCTTTCCACGCTTGAATTGCGATGGTTCATCGGGAGTGGACTTCGTCATGCTTCCCTCCCATTCACAGGGAGCCTCTAATAACGCAATTGCCTTCGTTCCGGTATCATAGCAACCGGACAAATCGTCATCCGCAAAGCACGTTGCGAATTCCAACCTCGTAGTCCATTGAGAAATCGATTCGATCCATCTGTTGCCATTACAATCAAATCCGACCGAAATTCAACCGATGCGTCGAGAATTGACTCTGGTACCTTTCCTCGGTCACCAGAAAACAGACGATCGCCTCAGCAGCATCAAGACATCTAGAACATCGGGAACAACAAGAGCCCCTT
>JBJONT010000311.1:0-3591 GCA_046051705.1 Planctomycetota bacterium
GATCCAGCAGTCGACAACGAACTCGATGGAGTCTCGACCAAGCTTTCCGCACCTGCGGATTTGGCAAACAGCCAATGGTGGTGGGACTGATCGAAAAAACCGGTATACTGAGAAAACGTAAGATCGAAGCCTCGATAATTCCGAGGCTTCTTTTTTTTAACCAAATCCATCCCTTGGGAGCTATCCGCCCGCGCTCGATCAGGATGCATAACGCAACCATTCGTTGACCCAAAGCAGGAAGCTTATTTCGATGGAAAGTTACGCGGCAGGAAATTCTCATCGGGTGGAAGCCACTGGCCAATCCACCCGCAAACGCGCAGATAGCATCAAAGCTGAGAGCCTCAAAACAGAGCGCACGAAGGGAGTGCGTTTTAAAGCAGAGCAAATTGCGAGATTTGAAAAGAAAGCCATTTCATTTCTTACCGCAGCCTGTTTCTTGATCCTCTACACGTTGACGCACATCCCACCATCGAGCGGTCCACCAATTGCACCGCAAGTCGGAGACAAGTCATTGCACCTTGTGGCTTATCTTGGAATTGGATTCATCCTTACCTATTGGATGCACTGTTTCTTTTTCAAACCATCTTTTCTCCTAGCATGCCTTTCGTTTGGAGTTGGAGCCCTTTTTGGTGCTTTTGACGAATGGACGCAACCCTTCTTTGATAGGGTATGCGACATCGAGGACTGGTATGCGGATTTAAGTGGATTAGGATTTGGCATTGCATTATTCCTGTTTGTTCGCAGCCACTTACCGGAGCTGTGCCAAGCTCGCGGCGCTGAGAAATGACACAACTTTCGTTCGTAATTCCACTTCTCAATGAGCAATCGACGCTGTGTGAACTCGTCGACCGCATCGAGTCCGTTTGCCAATCGAACGCAATCACTCCCTTTGAGATCCTCTTGATCGATGATGGATCGTCGGACGAATCCTGGAACGAGATCGAGAGATTGGCAAAGTCCAAGTCGACGGTCCACGGGATACGATTTCGTAGGAACTTTGGGAAAGCCGCTGCGCTCAGTGCGGGGTTTCAACAGGCGACCGGCAAGACCATCATCACGATGGATGCCGATTTGCAGGACGATCCGAAGGAAATACCTAGGATGCTCGCCAAACTTGACGAAGGGTATGAAGTGGTCAGCGGTTGGAAACAACGCCGATTCGATCCTTGGCATAAACGCTGGCCATCGAAAGTCTTCAATGGGATCTTGCGATACTTCTCCAGACTTCCATTGCATGACTTTAACTGTGGCTTCAAAGCGTATCGCAAAGAAGTTCTCGAAGAAATCAGCCTCTACGGTGAAATGCATCGCTTTATCCCCGTGCTAGCAGCGGCAAGAGGATTTCGAGTTGCCGAAATCACAGTCGAACATCACCCTCGACTTCACGGTCAATCGAAGTATGGTTGGTCCCGAATCCCGAAAGGACTCATGGACTTGGCTACCGTTGTCTTCTTGACCCGCTTTCGATACCGTCCACAACACCTTCTCGGGGGACTCGGCGGCTGCTTGCTACTCCTCGGCTCTGCACTGCTGGTGACCTTGATGATCGCTTGGGTCTGGACTCGAGCCATCGGCTCACCGACGCCGGTTCATCTGCACGAACGAGCGTCATTCTTTGTTGCGATACTTCTGATCATGCTCGGAATCCAATCCTTTGCGACCGGGCTCCTCGCTGAATTGCTTGTGGCAAATTCCGGAAATACTCGCCCCATCTACTCCATTGCTGAGTCCACAACGACAACTTCGAACCAACACCTTCCTTGAACATCTCTCACCCCACTAGCTGAGCGCAATCAGCTGATAGCATGCGAGCTGATACCATGACCAACGACTTTCAAACCACTTCGGTCGTTATCTCGACACGCACCCTTGGGTGGTGGATGATCCTCCTTGCGACCACTGTCAATCTCGCTCGGATTTGCGGCATCACAGCAGTGAACAACGAAGTCCCATTTCTCAGCGCAAACGATCGATCGCGATGGAGTGCCATCGCAGCTTTAACGCAAGAAGGCCGCTGGGAGATCGACTCCATCGTCGAGATCCTCGATAGCAAGGGGAAATCGAAGTTATGGAACACCATCGACATGGTTCGCCATCGAGGTGCTGATGGCCAAGAACATAGCTATTCAAGCAAACCACCTTTGTTGACGCTGATGCTTGCTGCCGTCACGAAACCGGTGATGATGGCCGTTCACGCCGTCCGTGGAAAACAGCTCACCGAAGATCCGTTTTTGATCGGGCGCATCGTCTTGGTGCTCGTCAATCTTATCCCACTGGCACTCTGGTGGTGCTTGCTTCATCGATGGCTCGAGCAACATATCCCGAGAGCTTGGACGCGCTTCATGATCCTCTCGCTCGCTCTCTGGGGTACTTACCTAACGACTTTCGTAGTCACTCTGAACAACCACCTGCACGGCGCGATATTCTTCTCAATCAGTCTCGCCTTCGCTTGGCAAATCATCCAAGCCGCACAAAGCGGTTCGAAAGCTCCATGGAACGCTTGGCTAAGCCTCGGCACCGCCTCCGCGCTGGCGGTCGCCTGCGAACTCCCCGCCCTTGCTTGGGCAGCCGCCATCGGCGGCATTGTCTTCCTCGCTGACTGGCGGCGGATGCTGCTGGGGTTCGGTTTCTCCTCGGCACTGATCGCGGCTTTGTTCCTCATGACGAACTACTGGGCCCACGGCGATTGGAGACCTCCCTACTCCCATCGCTCCGTCGGTGAAAAAATCGGTTCGGTCTCCTTGAATCTCGATACCCTTAAACAAGCCGTCGCGAATAAAGATGACTTGAAGAAAATCAAGGAACTCCCAGAGCAGTCGCAGTGGATCGCAACGATCGCTGAACAAGTAAGCGACAAGCAAATCACTCCAGATTCCCGCATCATCCCAGCCCGATTAGATGGAGTGTGGCAAGTCATCGATGAGAGCTCGGGCTACCGAGTTGCTTTGGCCCCCTCATCCGCCGAGAGTCAATGGAACGTCCATCGCTGGGATGACTGGTACGACTATCCCAAGTCGTATTGGCTACCGGGAAGCAAGAAGGGAGTCGACTTGGGTGAACCAAACCCTTGGATGTATTTGCTTCATTTTACAATCGGACACCACGGTATTTTCTCGCTGACTCCCATTTGGATTTGGGCATTCTTAGGGGGTGCCCTATGGTGCATCCAAGGGCCCGATGCATTAAGCGGTCGACGGACCATTACGCAGACACAACCAAGTGAATATCGGGCCGAGTCACGTCCAGAAAACCAACTTCAAGGTCTGCGCCGCTGGATCCTCAGCGAACACGGTATCGCCGCTGCGTTACTAGCTGTCTCCGTCGCTTGCATGATTTTTTACACCACTCGTGAGACCGTCGATCGAAATTACGGTGGGGTTTCAAGCGGATTCAGGTGGCTGTTCTGGCTAATTCCAGGCTGGATTTGGCTTGCGATTCCATCCATAGACCGCTGCGCTTCGAAACCCTTCTGGCGGGGCTTGGTCTACCTCGCGTTGACCATCAGCATTTTCTCCATCACCATTTCCTGGCCTAATCCTTGGTCACACCCTTGGCCTTACCGTATTTTGGTTTGGCTCTATCCCGAGACTT
>JBJONT010000312.1:0-29117 GCA_046051705.1 Planctomycetota bacterium
AAATTGCGGCCGGCCTTGATACACGACACCCTTCGGGTCAGTTCCGAGTCTTTTCTCGGATGACCCGAGGGGTGTTCTCGTTTCTCCTTCGACCGGAAGAATGTGTATAATCGGAAAGTCCGTCTATGCTTTTCGTTACTTCTCCTCCCGGGACTCCACAGGTTTGACTAGCTCGAAAGATCGAAATTCGCTGCCACCCGCTCCGCCGGCACCGCCTCCCCCTGGGCCGCCGCGAACCGTGGATTCTGCGCCTGCGGTTCCTCCGCCGCCGCCACCACCTCCCAAAAGCGATTTGCAGGCCGCTTCGCAAAGAAATTCAATCAACCGGTTCGATCCGCACGCCAAAGGGACATCGAAGGGAGTGGAGCCGCAACAAGAATTCAATGCGGGCACGCTTGCAGACACCGAAGCGGAAGGAGCCGAGACTAGCTTGGTCGATTCGTGGTCTCCTCGATTTCTTCGCGACGCTCCGAGTTGGCTGATCAGCACCGTCATTCACATTGCAATTATCCTCCTGCTTGCCTTGATTCCACTTCGAGACGAAGTTGCAAAGTCGTTGGTTTTGTTTCTTGGACAGTCCGATGCAGGTGGTGAAGGTGATGCATTGACATCCTTCAATATCGCTGAGTCCGATAGCATGCTTGGGGAGAATGAAGGAGATGCGGCCGAGGATCTTGCGCTGACCGCTGCTGATCTTGCTGCCATCACTCCCGATTTAACTGAGATCGGAATCGAAACTGCGACGCCAGACTTCTCGATTACCAAAGGGCTGACAGGTCGCTCTGGTACCATGAAAGGTGCTCTGCTGCGAGCTTATGGTGGTACTGAAGTGACGGAAGCCGCAGTGGCGTTGGGACTAGAATGGCTGCAACGAAATCAACTCTCCGACGGATCCTGGAGTCTTGTTACTCCATTTTCCGACGGTGGCGTCTCTGAGAATCGACCAGCAGCAACGGCAATGGCGCTATTAGCCTTTATGGGAGCCGGGAATACCCATAAAACCGGTGCTTATCAACCCAATGTCCTCAGGGGCTTGAATTACTTATTAAAGTCACAAGATGACGATGGATACTTTGCTTCCAAAGCAACGGGTATTCAGAAAACCTATGCGCAAGCGCAAGCCACGATCGCGATTTGCGAATTGTATGGCATGACCGCCGACGATCGACTTCGCAAGCCTGCCGAAAAAGCGGTTGAATGGGCGTTGGGGGCTCAAGATGAAGGTGGTGGCTGGCGGTATCAACCCCGCGAAGTCGGCGACACAAGCGTCACAGGTTGGTATGTAATGGCATTGATCTCCGCTCGCATGGCGGGGCTTGATGTCCCGAGCGATCGACTCGAACGCATCCACCAATTTCTCGATACCGTTCAACGAAAAGGTGGCCTGCGAGGCGCGAACAAGGACGGAGAACAATATGCTTACCAAGCCTCTTCACAACCCAAAGAGTCGATGACAGCCGAAGGCATGCTTTGCCGAATGTATCTTGGGTGGAAGACCGATGACCCTAGGATTGTCGAAGGCGGAAAGATACTCAATGAGATAAAAATGAATGTGGGAGTTCAAGGTCGCGATTACTACTACTGGTATTACGCAACCAATGCGCTTCATCATGCAGGTGGAGCGAACTGGCGGCAATGGAATAACATCATGAAGGATGCTCTGCCGGAACTTCAACTGAAGGCTGGCCGTGAAAGAGGTAGTTGGCCGCCCGATGGTGATCCTCACGGTCCCGCCGGCGGACGGCTTTATTCAACTGTGCTTTCTATTTTGTGTCTCGAAGCGTACTACCGGCACATGCCCCTATCCGAAATGGCGACGAAGTAAACTCGTTTGAAAATGCAGAAGTCCATCAAGCTCGTCTCATTGAAAACATCTTTAAGACTCTCAGTAAATGATCGGTTTCATGTGATATCGCAACAACTCAACCGCTACTTGCATATGGCGGTTCCAATCAAAGCTAATCAATCAATCCGTACGCTGCGATCTATGATTCTGTTCTGTAGCAGCATCCTTGCAAGCAATGCATACTTGGCTGCACAGGAACCTAATGCCGAAACCGGAATTGAGCTTGGGAAGTCCAACCGAGTAACCCCACTTGTTGAAGTCATCCGCAAAATCGAACCTGCGGTAGTCTCGCTATTCACTCCGACGGAAGCGAATCAGATTGTCTCTGGTTCAGGAACCATTATTCATCCGTCCGGATATGTGCTTACCAACAATCACGTTTTGCCAAAACCTGTCGGATTTGCCATACGCTCGAACGATAAGCCTGTGCGATTCGAGGTGGTTTCTCGCTATCCCGAAACCGATATCGCCATTGTTCGACTAAAAGGACCCTTGGAGAGTGATGCATCGGGGAATCGCTGGCCGTTTCTTCCACTGGGGCACAGCTCCGAGACGCTTCTCGGCGAATCGATCGTTGTTGCCGGTAACCCCGGTGGCCGTGGAATGGCGTTCACCTCAGGGATAATCAGTGCAAAGGACGTTCTGGAAGGTGGTCCGAATGCGATGATCATGTCGAACTATACCAATGATCGCCGCGGTCGATTGCTGCAGTTCGATGCAGCGAGCAACAAAGGGAACTCGGGCGGGCCACTTGTTAACATGGACGCGGAAGTTATCGGTGTGGTCTCTGCGGTGATTCAAGGGGAACAGAATATTGGACTAGCAATCCCTGTTGACCGCGTTCGGGACATGTTTCAAAGAATGATTGAACCTGAATTGGCTCACAATAAATCGACGGGGCTTGAGCTCGATCCATTTGCGAAAAAAGCTACTCTCACGAGGGTAAATACCGGTGAGGTTGCAGAAGGAAACTCGGCGGTTGGAATCGAGCATGATCTCCAATCGGGCGATACGATACTAGCAGTCAATGGTTACCAGGTTCGAGATGCGATCGATTGGTATCTTGCACTCGAGTCGCTTCTACCTACAACCGATCAGCTACGGATTAGCTACGCTCGCGATAACGTTTCAAGGGAAACAATACTCAAGACTTCGGCTGCTCCGAGTCAATCAGTGGTGGTTGATCGTCCGACGAACAAAGGACTGCGCTATAGGCTATTCGAAGGCTCCTTTAGTGAATTGCCAGATTTTACTAAGTTGGTTCCGATCCGAAATGCGACGACAGATAGCCTCGATATCGGGGGGCTGACCTCGGATCGCCCTGAGAATTTTGCGATGGAGTTTACCGGGTTTCTCAAAGTGGAAACCGAAGGCTTATATCGCGTGGTCCTGATTTCTGATGACGGTAGCAAACTCTATTTGAACGACAATCTATTCATCGATCACGACGGAAATCATCCCGCTTTTCCTTCTGGACGCATGGTGCGGTTGCAAGCTGGCTTACTCCCTATTCGGCTTGAGTACTTTCAAGGCAATGGAGCCAAGACGTTGCATTTGGTCGTCGAGCCTTGTTCGGATCGTCGGCAGATCTCGTTGGTTGAGATGAAACTGGTTCAAGGTGAGCGACTGCGTTCTGCGGAAGAGAATCCATAGCGTCTTACAAGAGCTTATTGATTCCAGAGTTTCCAAGGGTCGTCCCATCGCAGCATCTCAGCTTGCAAGAGTTCTCGCATCTCTTTGAGTTTCGCCGCATAACGCTCATCGTCAGCGAGATTGACTTGAGTTTCATCAGGATGCATCCCAGTCAAGCTAGTCACTTCGCGGGTGTGATGTTCCGCAAGGAATTCAAGCGGGTTTTCACGAAGATTGAACAATTGCGTGCGCCGAACTTTTCCGTCGAGAACATCCCATTCAATCAGTTTCCAGTCTCCACGCTTGACGCTGCGCTGTCCGGGTTTGGTTCCACCGTTGTAAACACCATAGACCACATCTCTGACCACTTCTTGTTCGCCCATAACCACCGGACGGAAGCTGATTCCTTCATTGCTCGTTGGGGTTTCAACTCCGGTGAAATCGCATAAGGTCGCGAGCAAATCCATCAAGTAAACATTGCCCTGTGCACGCCTTCCTGCGGGCACACCCGGGCCTTTGACTACCATTGGTACTCTCCATGTATGCTCATAAAGATTCTGCTTGCCCTGCAAGCCGTGCCTGCCTATAGCCATCCCGTGGTCGGCGGTGTAGATGATCAGGGTGTTTTCAAGCTCACCGATTTGCGCCAGTCGATCAAGGACGCGGCCGATCTGAATATCTATATTTTCGCTACAAGCGAATTCACGACCAAGTTCATTTCGGATGGTTTGCTCATCCCTGCGTTCCCAGACGCCTTCAACGTCGACTTCATCCCGCAAGTTCGGGTGCCCATGAGGAAATGGATGAGTAGGTAAATAGTTCTCAGGTAGCTTGGGCTGGTTGGGATGTGAGGGCGGAAGTGATTTGCGATCGCGATGATTGCTTGCTCCATACTTAGCCAAAAGTTCCTCAGTACCGTCACGGACGTCGTGCGGATGTGAGAATCCAAAGTAAATCAGGAACGGCTGTTGGCTTGCCCGTGCAGCTTCCGTGCTGTCGTTTGCAGAACGTTTCGAAGTCCAATCCGCTAAGAAATCCAACACTCGATCTGCGTGCCATGCACTTCCGGTTTCTGCGGTACCACCTCGTTTTGTAGCGTCGTGCCGTACCGCGAACTGCCTGTTGGCCCCTTCGTAACTGTTCCCTTCTTTGCACGTTCTCATCGTCACGTATCCTGCACGGCCGAAGACGGCAGGAATGGTCTGCGATTCTAAACCGTCAACGGTTAGATTTCTGCGTTTTGCCTCCGGCGATATCGGAAGGTGCCAGAGGCTGCGGCCACTCATAATCATGTGCCGCGATGGAGTGCACACGGCGCCGGAGAAAGAGCCCATATGGTATGCGCCATCGATCACTACACCATCGCGTGCAAGGGAATCGATGTTCGGTGAATCCAGAGGACTCGATGGGTTATAGATTTTTAAGTCCCAAGGGGATTGGTCATCGACCAAGATAAACAAAACGTTTGGCCGATTTGCCTTTCGGAGCTTCTCTTCGGCATGAAGGACATTGAGGTTCAATATCCAGATTGCACAGAACAAAAATCGGAGCAAACGTTGGCTTTGCGATTCCATAATCACCTCGAAACCCAATTAGGAAGCAGTCCGCAATCGAAAAGATGCGCGGCACTGCTCTAGAAGTTACACTCCACCGCAAGAGATTTGTAGGCTGGAGCCGAAGTCGAATTGGCTATCGTACGCGGCGAGAAGGTCGGTAACCTACGCCAGGTTTCTTCCCTTCGGTTTGTTCGTCGCGCTGGGTCTTGCGAGGACCTTTCCGCTTGCCGTTGCCCGCTTGTGGTGAAGGCTTGGGTTTCTGCGTATTGCTGGTCTTTGGTGAGCCCGCCCCTGCATCGGAGTTGTTTGGATTCTCGGTTGCGGGTGGCGTGTTGGGGATGGTGTGTACGTACTCACCCCTGAAGCGTGCATTGGCATCCGAGCGGCGTTTTTCAATCGCTTCTTTCGGTGGTCGAGAGGAGATCAAGCAATCGCAACCTTCGCCAATTAAATCGCTTCGGCCTGCCTCGCGGAGCGCGTCCCGGACTTCGAAGTAGTTTTCTGGTTTGAAAAACTGCATCATAGCCCGCTGCGATTTGCGGTCTTTCAGCGCCTTGGCGATGAAGACTTCCTTCAGACTAAATGGATCGAGTCCGGTGTAGTACATGCTGGTTGCTACATCGAGCGGTGCAGGAATAAAGTCCTGGACTTGGTCGGGTTTGTACCCGTTGCGTTTGAGAAAGAGTGCAAGTTCGATCATGGAATGGATCGAGCTTCCTGGATGCGATGCGATGAAATAGGGGATGATGTATTGTTTCTTACCTGCATCCGCCGTCGCTTGTTTGAATTGATCGGTGAAGAATTCAAAGTCGTTATTGACTGGTTTGCGCATCTTGTAAAGTACATCCGGATCGACGTGTTCGGGTGCAACTTTCAGATGTCCGCCAACATGGTGCTCGGTTAATTCGCGGATGTATTCCGGGGAATGTCTCGCTAAGTCCATGCGAATACCACTTGCGACGAGAACTTTCTTGATACCCGGCATTTGTCTTGCTTCTCGCATCAACTCGATCACAGGTGTGTGGTCGACTCCGAGCAATTTGCAGACTTTGGGGTGCACACAAGATTGCCTTCTGCACTTCGCTTCGACTTCGGGTTTCGTGCACCGCATGTGGTACATGTTTGCCGTTGGACCACCGATATCGCTGACGATTCCTTTGAAATCCTTGTCTTCGGTCATTTGACGGATCTCGTTCAATACCGATTCTTTTGATCGCGATTGAATGATCCGGCCTTGATGGGCTGTAATCGAGCAGAAGGTGCAACCGCCAAAGCATCCGCGCATGATCGTCACTGAGTTTTTGATCATGTTAAAAGCTGGAATCGGCTCGGTGTAACTTGGATGGGGTTTCCGCGTGTAAGGCAAACCGTAGATGCGATCCATCGCTTCTTGACTGATAGGCAAAGCGGGTACGTTGCAAACGATGGCTTGGTTGCCGTGCTTTTGAACGAGTCGTCTCGCGTTCAGCGGATTGGTCTCGTTATGAATCATCCGTGTTGCGATGGAGAAAGCCGTCTTATCGGTTGTCACCGCTTCGTAGGAAGGGATTTCCAATGCGTCTTCGGGGATAGCCTCGGATGCTCCTAAAGCGTAAGCGATACCTCGCATGTCGCGGAGGTCTTTGACGGTTTCTCCAGCTTCAAGCCGTCGGGCCATCTCAACGATGGAGTTTTCTCCCATGCCAAAACCAACTAGGTCGGCCTTGCTATCGAGCAGGATACTTTTTCGGACCTTATCGCTCCAGTAATCGTAATGGGCCAAGCGTCGTAAGGAGGCTTCTACACCTCCGGCGATCACAGGGACCCCTTTATAGGCTTGTCGAGCGCGTTGGCAGTAAGCGAGCGTCGCGCGGTCGGGACGCAATCCGATCCTGCCACCTGGAGAATAAGCGTCGTCGTTCCTGACTTTCTTATTTGCGGTGTAGTGGTTGATCATGCTGTCCATGTTGCCAGCGCTGATCGCGAAGAAAAGCCGAGGTCGGCCAAAGCGTTGCCAAGCTTCACACGATTGCCAGTCCGGTTGGCTTACGATTCCTACGCGGTAACCGGCTGCTTCGAGCACCCGCCCTAGGATCGACATCGCGAAGCTTGGATGATCGATGTAAGCATCCCCGGTGACGAACACAACATCGATTTCGTCCCATCCTCGCGCACGGGCTTCTTCCATGCTCATCGGAAGAGGAAGCTTAGCCAAGGGGCCGTGCGGTTGGCGGTCTGAATCCCGTTTGGACGTCGGGTCACCAAGACTGTCGAGATACCGGGAAACGACATTCCCTGCTGCGTTCATCGAGCCGATCTGCGATTGACTCATCGAAGATCGGGACGAATCGGCACTTCCCGAGCAAGTCGAATCCGAGGAGTTCGTTGGGATGGATTCTGGGTTGATGATTGGCAGTGGGTCAAGCATAGAATTCTGATGTCGGCGCGGTTCGAGGAATCCTACGGATGGGGGGCTCCCTTAGGGTACTTGGGATATTGTAGGAGTTTGGCCAGATTAGTCATCGGCTAATGTGGTCAAAGTGATCCTGCGGGAATGGTGCAATTGGGGGTTAAAACGACTCTTTAGGGGCTGGGAAATCCCCAGTTTGCACGTCGCGGCAGTATCCTTCGATCGCTTCCTTTGCTTGCTGCTGCAACTGAGCGTACTTCCGAACGAATTTCGGTACGGTTCCACCGTTCCAGCCCAAAAGGTCGTTGGTGACCAAGACTTGACCATCGCAATGAGGCCCGGCACCGATACCGATGGTGGGGACCTTTAAGTTCTGGGTGACTTCTTTTGCCAAGTCACTTGGGACACATTCCATCAAGACGCAGAAGGCGCCGGCGGACTGAGCGGCTAAAGCGTCCTTCATCAAGCGATCGGCATCGCGTTGGACCCTGTAGCCACCGATTGCGTGAACGCTTTGAGGACGAAGTCCAATGTGGGCGATGGTTGGAATCCCCGCATCGACCAAGGCTGCGATCGAGTCGGCTTGCTGATGCCCACCTTCCATCTTTACCGCTTGGCATTGCGTTTGTTTCAAAATCTTCGCCGCCGCTTTGACGGTGTGCGTAACGTTGATTTGCCCGACAGGAAAAGGCAGGTCGACAATAACCATGGCCCTCTTGGCTCCCCTGGCCACGATCTCACCGTGATAGATCATCTGCTCGAGCGTCACTGGGATCGTCGTGTCGTGCCCTTGGACGACCATCCCGAGGGAATCGCCGACGAGCAAGCAATGGACACCGGCCGCATCGAGCATTTGGGCTGTAGGATAATCGTACGCTGTGAGCATGGTGATCTTCTCTCCACGCTGCTTCATGCTTACGAGGCTCCTGACGTTGATTCGTGCGATGGGCTCCGACATGAGAATGGGGCTTATCGTTGGTTATTGGTGGGTTTGTTGATCGGTTGCCCCTTGGACAACACGCGTTGTTCCGAAGCTTGACTGCGGGCTTCCTGAAGCGATTTCAAAGCGAATTCTCGTCTGTTCGCAGGAAGGCTCTGCCATGCCATCCGATAGTAGGTCTCGACCGAAGCCCAGTGGCCGCGCTGCCGAGCTTGCTTCGCTAGAGTCAAGTAATACTTTGTAGCATCCGCATCGGCTTCGTGTTGAACGCTTCCGTACCCGGTGACATGTCTTTGCGAACCTGAGTGTCCGGACAGAGTAGCCAAATAATCGTAGCCGGGAGGAACCACCGCACTGCGAGGAGCCGCAGGGATTCGCGAAAAACCTCGTGGGTCGAACTGTTGGAGCTTTGGTGTGTTGGATTTCTGGGCCGACTGGGAACGAATCATTCGGTCTAGCTCGTCCAAATCGATAACCGTTGACGCTACCGAGACCCCCGAGCCTCCTTGGACGCCTCCAAGTCCTCGATTCCCAAACCCCGAAATGGATTGCGATGCAGCGGTGGAATTTCCACCTAAGCTCATGGTTCCGCGATCTGGAACTGCTACAGAAGTGGAGAGGTTAAAAGTACCCATGCCTGGTGATTGAACGATTTGCCCATGGCATCGAAGGGCTGGATTGATGGTACTCAAGCATGCGGCCAACCCAAGGATCGATACTGTACGAATCACGGTACGAATCGCATTTCTGCGGTAGCCAACGCTCGAAGGTGGGGCACTTTGAAGCTTCAATTCCTTGCGGGGATTCGAAGAATGCCCTGAAGGTTCGATGCTGGGCATAAAGCGGGAGGATCGCATAGCTGGACGGTTCTCACAAATAGGTTGGTTGTTCGAGGGGATTGTGCGCTGTGGAAACAGGAGTGCTTGCAAGTATTTCCGCTGAGTGGAGGAGATTTACGAAAAATAAACCGATCTTGCTGGTTTTTCCGGCACTGATTTTCCGGCACTGGTATCCGGTCAGTCAAGCGTATATTCTAATCCCAGACTCAATCCTTTCCTCCATGGAGTTTCCGAGATTATGGCGATAGCAGAATCCACCGTTGCCCTACCAAAAATCCAGCACACCGAATGCTTTATCGACGGCAAATGGCGTCCGGCCGCTTCAGGTAAGACCTTTGAAACGGTCAACCCAGCGACCGAAGAAGTGATCTGCGAAGTTGCAGAAGGTGACAAAGAGGACATTGATGCGGCAGTTAAAGCAGCCCGCCGCGCCTTCGATGACGGACCCTGGAGTCGCATGGATGCCCGCGACCGTGGCAGGTGCATGTACCGATTGGCGGATTTGATCGAAGCCGAAATCGACGAGATCGCGGCGCTCGAAAGCCTCGATAACGGCAAACCGATTCGCGAAGCTCGACACGGTGACCTTCCATTGGTCCTCGATTGCTTGCGTTACTATGCCGGCTATGCGGACAAGATTCACGGCTCGACGATCCCCATTCGGGGCAATTACTTCACTTACACCCGCCGAGAAGCTGTTGGTGTTGCGGGCCAAATCATCCCTTGGAACTTCCCAATGCTGATGGTCGCTTGGAAGTGGGGCCCCGCTCTCGCCGCAGGTTGCACCATCGTGATGAAGCCCGCGGAACAAACTCCACTTAGCTGCCTGCGTATGGCACAGTTGGCCAAGGAAGCTGGCATTCCAGACGGTGTGATCAACGTGGTACCCGGATTCGGACCAACCGCCGGTGCTTCGCTCGTTCGTCATCCAGGTGTCGATAAGATCGCTTTCACCGGAGAGCATCGCACCGCCCAAATCATCATGCGAGACGCGTCAGAGACCCTCAAACGCTTGACGTTCGAACTCGGCGGAAAGAGTCCAAATGTGGTGATGGCAGATGCAGATCTCGATCGTGCAGCCCAAGGAGCTTATATCGGCCTATTCTTGAACCAAGGGCAATGCTGCTGTGCGGGAAGTCGCGTGTTTGTCGACAAGCGAGTCCACGGCGAGTTTGTCGAAAAGGTGCAGAAACTTGCTAAAGCTCGCAAGGTTGGTAACCCGCTCTCCACAGCGACAGAGCAAGGTCCACAGGTAGACCAAGCGCAATTCGATAAGATCATGAGTTACATCGATAAAGGTAATGCGGAAGGTGCGAAGTGTATCGCCGGCGGGGCCAGATTCGGCGACAAAGGATACTTCGTTCAACCAACAGTCTTCGATGGTGTGACCGACTCGATGTCGATTGCTAAAGACGAGATTTTTGGACCCGTTATGTCCATCCTTACCTTCGATGATTGGGAAGATCTCATCCGTCGTTCCAATCATACCTTCTATGGTCTCGCAGCCGCAATTTGGACCAAGAACATCGGCAAAGCCCATGAGTTCGCCAAGCGAGTCCGAGCGGGAACGGTGTGGGTCAATTGCTACGACGTTTTCGATGCTGCTGCTCCTTTCGGCGGATTTAAGATGAGCGGTCAAGGTCGCGAACTCGGCGAAGAAGGTCTCAAGGCCTACACCGAATCGAAGACTGTCACCGTTAGCCTAGATTGATGCCATCGCTTTCGATGAACCGATTGTTTTTGAAATACGCTTTGCTCGTTGGATTCTCCCTCGAGCAAAGCACTTGGATTGCTAACCTGGTAGCCCAAGAAAACTTCCAGCAATCGGCATCCGCTCTGAAAGCAGACTCTGTTGACTCTGTTGAAGGTAAATCAGCAGCCCCCAAAGTCATCGATCGATCGACTTTTTCTGACTCCCAGTGGGAGCGCCTAGTAAACGCGACTGTAACTGCTCTTGATGCGAATGTGAGTTCACCGGGGCAGGGCGTTACAAGCAAACTACTGCTTAACGATCCAGGACGACGATCGCAAGCCTTCGAAGCGTTTGTCGATGAGCTTCTAAGTTCTGACAGCTACTCGCAATGGCGTGCTCAGACCTGGATTAACGACATGATGTCGAAACCCGCGATCGATCGCGGGGAGTATCTTGGCTGGAGTATCGAGTCCTATCGCCGTTGGTTGATCGAATCCGCTCGACGTAACGATCGTTTTGATGCTTTCCTGCGGATGCAATGTCACGGTCACGAACAGTTGCGATCCGATCAAAGAATGCTCCCGACTGCGGTTTGGTATTTTGCGGGTCATCGATCGGCGTTTGATGTAATCGAACTACCCACGCCAATCGAAAGCAACTTGCTCCGACCATTTAGAGAATCTCTCGAATCCATAGTCCAAGCAGAGGAACGGGATTGGCAACGGTTAAACAAAGGGACGGAGGCTTCCGGCGGAGCTGTCGAGAAATGGTATCGCGGCGAGTTGGATTATCCCAAAGTTCCGGAAGAGATACTCGCTTGGCAATGGCCGAACGCACAAGGACTCGACGAGCAAGCCCGCGTAACCAATGGCGATTCATCAATCGAACATATGGGGCAACCACTGCGAGCGAACCGCGATTGGACGCTGGTGTTTCAGTTGGATGTCTCTGCCGAAGCATTAGCGTCCGACTTGCCGATCGTGATATTCGAGCAACAAGAAATTTCGCAAGAAACTAAACCACCGCCTGAATTGCAGCGTGAATCACAGCATGAACAAATTCAAGAACAAATGCATGATATCACCGATCGAGCAGGGAGAACTCTGCGGCTGGAGCTTGTGCGTGGGCATCTGCAACTCTCCTTGGTTCATGACCAAGATGTAAGTGAATTGGTTCTGCGAACAAAGCAAGCGATCTATAACGGTACACTGCAAATCGCAGTTGTTAACGAAGGCTTGGGCGGTCCTGGATCGGTTCGTTTGGTGGTCGATGGTAAGCCACTCGATTTAGCCGTCGATGACGCAGTTGATGAAGCAGTCGGTGAAGCAGTAGCATCGAGTGGAGCCTCCCGTATGCGATTGTGGAAAGAGATAGTTCGAAGCGAGAAGGTACATTGGCGTTTAACACAAAGGTCTGTCGCTGGAATCGAGTGTCAGGATGCTAAGGTTTTTCGGCTTGGATTGTCGATCCCAGAGCTACGGGGCCTAACGGAGTCGTTCTTCAAGTCAGACTGGGAGTCCCTTGAAGAAGAGGAAAAGGGACTTTGGGTTGAGCATTATGCGAAGCGCTTCGATTCCCAATGGCGATACCAACGCGAGAGTCGAGCTTATTACGCAGGTAACTTGAAATCGATTCAAGAGAGCGAAGCGATGGTGCCCGTGCTTGCTGGTGCAAATGTGCTTGTGGAAGTAGGATCCCGCGACGTATTCCCAGCACGCCTTCTGAACGCTTTTGACGAATTGTTCAAGAGTAACATGCAGAGCACCCCGCAGAACAACCCAGAGAGCAGCCAGGAGAGCAGAATCGGGGGCAACTTAGAGGGCCGCTTGGTGCTTACGGTTGAAGAGTGGATCGAGCGGCTGGGGATCGCCGATGCCGAGGAGAAAACGGAGGATCAGGTTCCCGAGAAACTTGCCGATTTGGAAGTGTTGCGAACTTGGAAGAATCTCTGCAACGGGTACAACCGCACCAAGCTATCCACAGGAGACACGAAGCCATCCACTGTAGATAGGAATGGTTTGCAACCTAATGCTGCAGCGACTTTTGAATCCGTCCGCACAGAATTCGTTCGCACTGCTGACCAAATGAATTTGGTCAAGCAACTGTTGCTAAGTGATGCTTGGGTTATGCATGTGCTCGACGAGTTAGCTCAAGCTAACTAATCGCTGATGATGACTGTTTCGTCGATTGTGCTGAAAGGGACAATTGGCGTTACCGATACTTTCGTACGTTGCAATTGCTTGACTTCATTCGCAAGTTTATCGATTACACTCAGCAGTTCGCTCGAAGCTTTTTCACCAAGGTGCAGCCGCAGCGCTTTGCGTGTGTCGTGACTGATGAGTTCTTCGGAATAGCTCATGATATCTAGTTAGGTTTCTGGAAGGCTTGGAGCGGTTCGGTTGGATGAGTTTGAAAGCGGATGCAGTAAATGCAATTGAGAGGGTCACTCAACAGTGACGCTTTTCGCGAGATTGCGTGGTTTATCGACATCGCAACCGCGAAGTACCGCAACGTGATATGCGAGTAATTGGAGTGGAACCACAGAAACAATCGGTTGCAGCGGTTCGCAAACCGATGGGACCTCGATGATCCGGTCTGCAAGTTTCTCCAACTGTGAGTCGACAAAGTCGGTGATCGCAATCACCGGACCTCCCCGGGCTTTGACTTCTTGCAAATTGCTCATGACTTTGTCATAGACGAGCCCTTTGGAGATGACGAAAACTGAGGGTGTGTTTTCATCGACCAAGGCGATCGGTCCGTGCTTCATTTCAGCGGCTGGATATCCTTCCGCGTGGATATAGCTGATTTCCTTGAGCTTCAACGCTCCTTCGAGAGCAGTTGGGAACAAGTAGTTTCGTCCCAGGTACAGGACATTCGTCGCATGTTGCAACTCCGATGCAATCTGCTTTACGAGCGGCTCGGTCTTCAGTGCAAGCTCGACTTGGTCTGGGAGATTTTCCAGAGCATCGATCCAACGCAGGCCAGCTTCGAAGCTTAGGTGTCTCATGCGTCCGAAGTAGAGGGACAATAGAGCAAGGACGGTGACTTGCGAGGTAAAGGCTTTGGTGGAAGCGACCCCGATTTCGGGGCCGGCATGCAAATAGACTCCGCCGTCTGCTTCTCGGGCGATACTGCTTCCGATGTTGTTGCAGATAGCTAGGCTTGGGTGACCTTTGCGCTGCATTTCACGCAGGGCGGCAAGGGTGTCGGCCGTTTCACCACTTTGGGTGATACCAAAGACGAGAGTTTGTTTGTCGACCGGTGGATTTCGGTACCTAAGCTCGCTAGCGTACTCAACTTCGACCGGCATCCTTGCGATCTCTTCGATCATGTACTCACCGATCAAGGCCGAGTGCCAGCTTGTGCCACAGCCGGTCAGAATTAGCCGTTCGATGTTTCTGAGTTGGGTAGTTGTTAAATTCAGTCCACCGAGTTTTGCGGTGGCATTATCGCGGTCGAGCCTACCTCGAATGGCGTTTCGGACGGCATCTGGTTGCTGATGGATCTCTTTGTGCATGAAGTGTTCGAAGCCGTCGCAAGAATGGGCATCTTCGCTGTTGCTTAGAACTTGTATGTTGGGCTGGATGGTTCCTGAATCTCGCTGGATCACTTGGATGGATCGAGAAGTAACGATAGCGATTTGATGATCCACAAGGGTGATAATTCGATCAGTGTGACCGAACAGCGGAGCGGTGTCGCTTGCGATGAACTGCTCACCTTGACCGACTCCGATAACCAACGGACTTCCGCAACGCGCAGCTAAAAGCAAATCCGGTTTGCTTTGGAACATCACCACAAGTCCATATGTCCCTCGCAATCGGTGCAAGACAGATCTGAGGATTTGAGCCAAGTTGCTAGGGGAATCATCCCAATTCAGATCAGCCGCTCGCTGATCTTCGAGGGATTGATGAAACAAATGAGCGATCACTTCGGTATCGGTTTCCGATTGGAATCGATAGCCCGATGCGATTAATTCTTGTTTGAGTTCCTCGTAGTTCTCTATAACGCCGTTATGAACGACGGCTAAATCCGATGCGCCGCCGAAGTGAGGGTGTGCGTTCGGAACGGTAGCCGCACCGTGAGTTGCCCAACGGGTGTGTCCAATTCCAATTCGGCTCGCAACCGGGGATGATGCAAGCAAACCATCAAGGTTGCTTATCCGGCCGATGCTTCTACGCCGTTCAAGGGATCCGTCATCGCGGAGAAGAGAGACCCCGGCGCTGTCGTAGCCTCGATACTCAAGTCGGTAGAGGCCTTGGAGAAGAAAATGAGTGGCATCCGACTTGCCAACGTAACCAACAATTCCGCACATAGTTCGCAAACCTTAAAGAAAAGCATCCAGTTTCAGCGGCGTCGACTCTGGAGTGTGTCTGCGGGATTCTACTCATTGTAAGGAGGGATTCTAGGTCTATTTTTTCCAAATCCTGCTAGGCTGGAACGGGTCGAAGCAAGAGGGATCCCAGTCGCCCGTTAGGAAGATATTTAAGGCGGTCAGAATTGCATTGGGGTTTTAATCCAATCCAATTAATCCTTCGCGGTCCGATCGAGTCAAGTCGAACAGGGCATGGATTAGGTCGATATCGCACTGTCGCTGTTCGACGCTTCGGCGAGAGAACATGCGTTGCTGTGTGGAGATCATCACCGAAGAAGGTAGCGGGGCGACTTGGCCAAAGAGTTTGGCGTAGTTTGAGAAACTTGGAACATTAGTGGTCACGAAACCATACATCGCGCTGCACACGCCGATCCACTTTCCGGTGAAGATGCTGGTGTTGATCGCTGACTTGCTGTAATCCCCGATAAAGCACCCCAAGAATTGCATCCCCGTCGCTACGCGACCTGCTGGATATTCCATGGAGATCAGTCCGTAGGTGTTCTTCAAGTCGCTTGTGCAAGTCCCTGCACCGAGGTTGACCCAGCTTCCGACGTAAGAGTGGCCAAGGAATCCATGGTGCTGTTTGTTCGTGTAAGGCTCGATGATCGAGGCTTCGACTTCCCCGCCAATCTTCGTGGTATGGCCTGCACAAACCCCGTCTTTAAGGGACGCGTGCTCGAGGACTTTGCACTTGCGTCCGAGATACAGCGGTCCACGCAGCAATGAAAAAGGTCCTACTTGAACCCCATCTTCGAGAACAATGGGGCCAGCATCGACATCAAGGCAGACCCAATCCGGAATTTTCACTCCCTTGCCAACAAAAACCCCATCACGAATCTGTTGATACTCGCGTCGTGCAATGAGCCACTGAAGGTTTGCCGCAAAGCTTGCCATGTGGGTGCGTATGACATCATGCGGATACTGAAAGGAATTTACTGCCAGAGTGCGCGTTGGGCTCTCCGGCGGAGGATTCTTCGGGAAGCGAGCTTCGAGATAGCCTCGACCTTGGTTCAAGATGGCTTCGTAGGACTCTTTAGGATGAAGCACACCGACGGGGATCCCGCGATCTACTAGCCATGTCGTTGGAGCGTCGTCGGGTTCCTTTAGAAGTTTCTCCAGTGTTTGCAGTGTTTCGACCGTTGGAGCCAATCTCGCACTGAGCACTAACTTCGGATGAGAATCCTTGGGAGCATTCTTAGGTTCTTGAAGAGCAGGGTGGTCCAAGCGTTGGATAGCTTGAAGATGTGTTCTTGCCAGACTGTAGGTGGGAGTGTTTAAGGATTCAATGAGGTCTACTAGTCGAAGTCCGCCGCAGGTGACCGCTGCGCATAGTCGTGCTGTTGCAACAGGGTGAAGCCGATCCACTTTGGGATCTTCGATTAGGAATATGCTCATTGAACAATCGTATCGTTTTAGTGTAGCTGGGTAAGGTTTAGTGTCGGATTAGTGTCGGAAATGGCGTTGGCCGGTAAAGATCATCGGGATGCGGTGTTCATTGCAAGCAGCAATGACATCTTCATCCTTTTTCGACCCGCCGGGTTGGATGATTGCTACCACGCCAGCTTGTGCTGCACGGTGAATGGAATCCGGGAACGGGAAGAATGCGTCGGAGGCTAGGATGCTGCCGCGCGAGCGTTCGCCTGCTTTGGAAATCGAGATTTCGACGCTGTCGACGCGGCTCATTTGTCCCGCGCCAACACCGACGAGTGCTGCGTCGCGAGCCAATACAATCGCGTTGCTCTTAACGTGCCGCACCATTTCCCATCCGAAGGCGATATCGTCCCACAATGCATCCTCTACGGGAACACTCGTGACGGTCTTCCATGTTAGATTTGCCGGAGGAAGGACGTCTGCTTGTTGTACGAGAACTCCACCGCTTACAAAGCGGTAGTCAAGTGTTGGCTCAAGTGGGCCTTCTGCTCCAATCGCAATCAGCCGTACGTTATCTCGCCACTTTGGCTTGGTCGAAAGAACGGCTACGGCTTCGTCGGTGAAACTTGGTGCAATGATCGCTTCGATAAAGAGTCCGGGTTGACACAAGACCTCGGCTGTCTCAAGGTCGACGGCTTTGTTGAATCCGAGGATCCCACCAAAGGCGCTTTGTGGGTCTCCCTCAAGTGCTTTGCGGCAAGCAAAGGAGAGCTTGTGACCTGAGGCGGCACCGCAAGGATTGTTGTGCTTGATCACAACCGCTGACGGCTTGGCAAAACAACGCACGATCTCGTACGCGGCGTCGGCATCGAGCAAGTTGTTATAGGAGAGTTCCTTACCATGCAATTTTTTGGCTTGGACCAACGAGCAGCCAGTCGATGGGCGTGAATATAGAGCCGCAAGCTGATGTGGATTCTCGCCATATCGCAGGTCGAGTACTTTCGTCAGTTTCATCTCCAGGATTTCAGGGAGTGCAAGTTTGCTCTGCGGTTCAGATCTTTGATGGGCAGTTGGCTGATTCGTTTCTTGCTCCAATAGATACTTCGCAATCGCAGCATCGTAGGCGGATGTTGATTCGAAGCATTCACGGGCCAAGCGGCGACGGAGTTGTTCGGAGGTTCCACCCAAGCTTTCGAGTTCGATAGCAATCGCTTCGTATTGACTAGGTGAAGTTGCGACAGTGACAAATGCATGATTCTTCGATGCTGCCCGAATCAGACTCGGTCCGCCGATATCGATCTGCTCGATCGCTTCTTCGAAGGCAACTCCTTCCTTCGCTACCGTCGCTTCGAAGGGATACAAGTTCACTGCGACCAGGTCGAATTGGAGAATCGAATGATCAGTGAGTGATTGAATATCCTGAGGGTTGGTGCGTCGGGCCAAAATCCCTCCGAAAATTTTCGGATGAAGCGTCTTAACCCGACCGTCCATGACCTCGGGGAAACCCGTATACTGAGCGACTTCTTCGGCCGCGATGCCACCGTCGATCAGAAATTTCCGGGTGCCCCCGGTGCTATAAATTTCCACGCCACGGGCGACTAGGCGTTTGGCGAACTCCAAAAGTCCTGACTTATCACTCACACTGATTAAAGCCCGGCGGATAGGTGCAGATTGGCTCACGGTATTCTCTTTGCTTCCAGTCGATATTTGCGGACGATGCTTCGCTGGCTGGTGTCGCTCACAGAGATTCGCTTTGTGAATCCTGGGCTTTCCCGAGGCGAAAAACGTTGAAAAGCGTGCCGATTGCATCGTGAAGTCATGCATTGCGGCGCGGGAGGGATCCTCCATGGGAAATCGTCCCCGAACTTGACGGAAATCGCAAGCCTAGACGGAGATGAAGTCGGCGAGAATGCACGCTGTGGGGCTTGCGATTCGCGCGCCGGCATCTTACAACAAAGCACCCGTAGGGGCGGTTGAATGAGGGCTCTTTTGCCCTAACGCCCTGTTAATTCGTATCTCTGACTCATTTGCGAGTGATTTCATGTCTGGCACCGGTTTAGATGCAGGTTTGGTTCCATCGGATAACGTGGCAAGCATTTTGGAACAAGCCCTCGATGCTGGGGAGGGGATCCTTCGACTGACCCCGACTTGGGTGCCCCGTAGTTTTCTGCATCCAGGACGACGCATTAAGTTGCATCCAGACGATCTCTACGCATTCGGAGCGAACCGAGGCGGGATCGACGAGCGTTGGTTTGCAAGTACCACCGAAGCCGCAAACGAAGGGCGGGTCTGGCACGAAGGCCTGAGCTTCTGTCTCTTCGAAGGAAAGAAGTTCCTTTTGAAGGACGCTGTTGCTGAGCAAGGCAACAAACTGGTCGGCGGGTCGATCTTCGGAAAATACAATCGTTGGCCTGTGTATTCGAAGTTCTTCGATAACATGGGACCAATCCCTCACCACATGCACCAATCCGCAGAAGACGCGGCTTTGGTCGGGCAAGAAGGAAAGCCTGAAAGCTACTACTTCCCACCCCAGTATAACAACGTTGATAACAACTTCGCCTACACGTTCATGGGACTTGAACCAGGAACGACCAAAGATCAACTGCGACGATGCTTGCAGAACTGGAACAAAGGGGACAACGGTATTCTCGATCTTTCGCGAGCGTATCGGCTCAAACGAGGAACCGGTTGGTTGATTCCCCCTGGCGTTCTGCACGCACCCGGATCTTTGTGCACCTACGAACCACAATGGGGTAGCGATGTTTTCGGGATGTTCCAATCGATCGTCGAAGGACGCTACGTTCCTTGGTCGTTACTCGTCAAGGACATGCCGCAGGATAAGCACCAAGACCTGGACTTCATCATCGGCCAGCTTGATTGGGAAAAGAACGTGGATACCCATTTCAAGGATGCGAACTACATCGAACCTGTGGTTGATGCCGAGAAGAGCTCTGCTGGTGTGACCGACAAGTGGGTTGTTTACGGCACCATTGATGGCAAGCAGTTGTTCAGTGCGAAGGAACTGACGATTGATCCAGGTGCGAAAACAACCCTCAAAGATGGTGCAGCTAGCGGCTGGATCACCGTACAAGGCAAGGGACGAATCGGTAAGTTGGCACTGCAAACTCCCGCGATGATTCGCTTCGGCCAAAACACCGAAGACGAAGTCTTTATCTCGCACGATGCAGCAACGCGTGGCGTTACGATCGAGAACACAGGAAGTGAACCACTCGTTGGCCTCCGTTACTTCGGTCCCGATGCCCATGCAAACTTGCCCGCGAACGGCGCGTGGCAAAAGCACCGGTAGTCATAACAAACGCCGCATTTAACAATTGCTGCAACTAACAAGGGCTGCTGGTTTGCATATCAGCGGCAAGCGTTAAAGGCAATTTGGCATTGGTGTCATTCTCGCACTGAAGCTTTTGAGAATGACACCCTTTAGAATCGTCTCCTTTCCCAATCTTCCGATTGAACGGTTACTCAACCTCTGTGAATCCTTAAGGAATGTCTCATGAACAAACTTCCAAAACTCCACAATGCGATGTGGCCGGGTCTAGTCGGTAAAGGGGATGGAGAAGGCCAAGAGCCACCGATCTCCCTCGAGCGAATGCTTCAACTCACCGCTGCTGCTGAGGTAGGGGGAGAGAAGTTTGACGGTATCGATTACTTCTTGTTCCTACCGCATACCGATCCGAATGCGTCAAAGGAAGAGTTGACCAAGATCGCCGACCAAATCGCCAGCTATGGTTTCAACGTTGGTTCACTCGTCGCCCCAGTTTGGCCAGGGACCATTGGGGACTCGGCGATGGGTGATGACGAGCAACAAAAGAAATTCTTGTCGGCCGTTGAAATGGCTTGCCGCATTGCAAACATCTTCGAGAACCACGGGATCCGTAAGTATGGCGTGATTCGAGTCGATAGTGCAGAGTTCGGCATTGAGAAGTGGCGAGCTAATCCAAAAGTCAACACCGCTCGAATCGTCGACACCTTCAAGAAAGCTGCTGTGATTGCCAAGGATCATGGCCAACGATTGGCAGCCGAAGGGGAGATCTGCTGGGCTGGGATGCACTCTTGGCGCGATATGCTCGATATCCTCGAAGGAGTTGGAATGCCAGAAGCCTTCGGTTTTCAAGCTGACTTGGCACACACTTACCTGTACCTCCTAGGGTATAACGCACCAGAGTACGCGATGTTGGGCTCCACCTATTCTGAGGAAGAGTTCTACGCTGCTTATGAGAAGATGACGGACAAGCTTCGTCCTTGGACCATCGATTTCCACGTCGCTCAAAACGACGGACATGTCCATGGAGCAGGTTCGCACGATAAGACAGGTAAGCACTGTCCTGCGGATGACCCGAACGGCAAGTTGGATATCGTGAAGTGCGCGAGCTACTGGCTCAAGGATGCTCCCGCTCGAGGAATCGAACACATTTGTTGGGATGGTTGCATGTTCCCAAATGCAACGTTGGAATCACCTAACACCTGGAACACCATCCTTTCGTCCATGATCGCTGTTCGCAAAGCCGCCGGTTGGAATTCTGCAACTGCCTAGTGCTTACCCAACTTCTATCAACACACATATCCACACTCGAAACCCACACTGAATAACTAAACTAAAAACAGGTAAAGGAAATTATGAAAGAACTTCGGATCGGAATGATTGGCTACGGCTTTATGGGTAAAGCCCACACGAATGCCTACTTGCAAGCAGGACGTTTTTTCAAGAGCGAGTATCAGCCAGTTCTCAAAGCTCTTTGCGCTCGGAACGCGGATAAAGCCAAGTCGTTTGCGGACAACTGGGGCTATCAATCGATCGAAACCGATTGGCGTGAGTTGCTGAAACGATCGGACATTGATGCAGTCGATATCTGCACGCCGAACAACCTCCACAAAGAGATCGCTATCGAAGCGGCGAAAGCCGGTAAGATGATTCTCTGCGAAAAGCCTCTTGCGATGAACACCGCTGAGGGCTTGGAAATGGTGGATGCCGTCGAGAAAGCCGGAGTGCCAAACATGGTTTGGTACAACTATCGACGTGTCCCTGCTGTCTCCCTTGCACAGCAAATCGTCGCCTCTGGAAAACTTGGACGTATCTTCCACTACCGAGCAAACTTCTTGCAAGACTGGACCATCAACGCTGATGTTCCTCAAGGTGGTGCTGCTACTTGGCGTCTGGATGTCGATGCCGCTGGTAGCGGTGTTACCGGTGACTTGCTCGCTCACTGTATCGATACCGCCCTTTGGATTAACGGTTCTATCAACGACGTATGCGCGATGACTGAAACCTTTGTGAAGGAACGTGTTCACGCAGAGACCGGCAAGAAGACCCCTGTGGGCATCGATGATGCTTGCTCATTCTTCTGCCACTTCAAGAATGGATCGCTGGGGCTTTTCGAGTCAACGCGCTACGCTCGCGGTCACAAAGCTCTCTATACATTGGAAATCAATGGTGAGCACGCCAGTATCGCTTGGGATCTACACGATCTTCATCGCTTGAAGTATTTCGATTACAACGACGATTCGGTTGTACGAGGCTGGCGCTCGATTCACGTTTCCGACGGAAACCAACCGTACATGGGTAACTGGTGGGTTCCAGGTTTGCAGATCGGTTACGAGCATTCCTTTACGCACCAAGTCGCCGACTTCTTGAAGGGACTTGAGACCGGCCAAGCTGCTCACCCGACCTTCCGAGATGCTCTCGAAACACAGCGAGTATGCGATGCCGTTTTGGAGAGTGCCAAAGACCGTCAGTGGAAGAACGTTTAGTACATTCTTGTGCTGTCCATAACACATTGTGAATAAAAAGAGCGGGCTCATCGAGCCCGCTCTTTCTTTGCATACTTAGTCTTCAGCCGGGCTACCGTCTTCGCACATCTTGACGATTTTCGGATCGAAGCGTGCGAGTACATCGACCAAGTCGTGCTGAGCGGCCATCACGGAATGGATGTCCTTGTACGCTCCGGGAGCTTCATCGGCCCCGGCGGAAATCACTCGGATTCCTTGATCGCTCAACAGGTTTCGAACGGATTTCCAAGTGTACTTCTGCTTTGCTTGCGTTCGACTCATGCACCTTCCAGCACCATGGGATGCGGATTGCAGGCTCGCTGCATTTCCTTTTCCTCGAACGACAAAACCTGGAGTCGACATCGATCCTGGGATAACTCCTAGAACGCCGCGTCCCGCAGGGGTTGCCCCCTTGCGATGAACAACCCACTGCTTGCCTTGATGTGTTTCCTTCCAAGCGAAGTTATGGTGGTTTTCCACTGAGCTGATGACTCGTGCTCCTAGGAGCTTTGATACCAATCGATGGATCACGTCATGGTTCGCAGCCGCGTAGTGTCCCATCAACGACATTGCTTCCCAGTACTCTTGTCCAGCTTGCGTGTCGAGCGAGAGCCAACCGAGGTAACCAAATTTTTCCGCATGACTTGTGGGTATGAGCGATCGAGCAATATTGCTGTAAACCGAACATACCGAGGCGCCCGTTCCGCGACTGCCGCTATGGCTAAGGAGTGCCGTGTAGGTACCTGTTTCGAGTCCAAGTTCCTGCGATGGCTCGGAGAGCGTCAGGGTACCGAACTCAACAAAGTGGTTTCCTGATCCGCTGGTCCCAAGCTGCTTGCGGGCAATATCTTTCTTTTCTCGCGTGATTCGAGTCACGCTCCAATCCAAATCCAATACCGGATGGTCTTGGGGCGTCTCGTGCTGCGATCCGATCCCGAATCGGGTTCCTCGCTGTAGGACGTCTTCGAAGCGATGCGGTTGTTTATGCATCTCATTCGGTGAAATATCCAAGACGCTCAGCTTCATTCGACAAGCGATATCGACTCCCACTGCATAGGGGATTACAGCGTTCTCAACGGCTAGGACTCCCCCGATCGGAAGACCGTATCCAACGTGTGCATCGGGCATCAGTGCCGCAGCGCGGGCGATAGGTAGTTCGCAGGCAACACGCATTTGTACGTGGGCGCCCTGGTCGATCTGCTCACCCCATGTTGGGTAATCAATGGATTGCAAAGGCAACTTCGCATCCTCGACTCGGAAGTCGATCAGAGCCTTTGCCAATTCTCCCCAGTAAGTATGAGATTGGAATTCTTCCGGTGAAACTGAAATAGCTTGTAAGGATTTCTTGATGTTCTTCCCCCCGCCTTCCATCTCTTCGCTAGAAGCGTTGGAAGCGAGAATCCGCTGAATCGCCGTAATCGCAAATGGGACACACTCGTGGGGAATACCAAGTTTTTGTAGTTGTCGTGCATTCATAGCATGATAAGAGCACTCCCGGGGAAATAGGTTCGCGTTTGATTGCCCAAGAATCGGGAATTCGCGGAGTTTTACTCAGGTCGCTACCGCAGAAGCAATTCGCGTTTACTATACTTTTTCAAGTTGGGCTTATAGAACCCGACAATGTGTTCATTCAGGGCCAAACCCTATTGGGTTATCGATTGCTGATCCGCATCGCAAGTACGGTGTATTTGGATGTGGTTTCAATAGAGTTTTTCAAGCGAATTAAGAAAGCAGATCATGGACCTCATCTACAGATTCGATCCGTATGCACCCTTGGATTTCAAGCGTCCGAAAACCAATAAAGAAGCTTTGAAGACCCTTGTTCAAGGAAATCAACGGTTCGCCTCGACCGTGGAGCATTTGCAGAAGATCAGTGAGGGGGAGAAGCCTGAATCGATGGTGTTCCCGATTAATCCGGTTCAGTTAGGGGTGCCATGGATGGGTGGCTTGGAGCCGCTGCATGCTCCGTTCGCTGCCGTACTAGGTTGCGCAGATGCACGAGTACCTATTGAGCATATTTTCGATTGCTCCGCGAACGACTTATTCGTCGTACGAGTCGCCGGTAACGTGCTTGGTCTCGAATGCATCGGTAGTATTGATTACGCCGCAACTGCTTTGCGAGAATCGTTGCGAAGCGTTATCGTGCTTGGCCATACCGGTTGTGGGGCAATCTCTGCTGCAACGGATGTCTACTTGGCACCTTCAAGTTTTGCAACCATAGCCTTTAGCCATCCAGTACGAACCCTCATCGACCGTATCATGGTCAGCGTTCGAAGTTCGGCCGAAGCGTTGGAGGTCGTCTATGGTTCGAAGGTTAGTAAGCAGAAGAACTACCGAGAGCTATTGATCAATGCATCGTGCTTCGTCAATGCCGCCATCAACGCTTATGACTTGCAGCGCGAAGTCAATTCTGTCTCTAAAGGCTTGGTCGTCTCCTATTCGGTTTACGATATGGCTTGGGCAAGCGCGAACGCGACTCCGATTCGGTCAAAGGACGAAGCTTTTGATACGAAGGCCTTCGCTACCGCACCTTCGAATCCTGAGGATTTGCAGCGTGTCTCGCGTGAGATTGCTGCTTGTCTGACCGCCGCATCGAACCCCAAAAAGAGCTAAATGCGTTGTGATGAATATTTGCGGGGAGTTATTTGTTTATGGGACCCTCAAGAAGGATCAGTTGAGAGGGTCCCTTTGGCCAAGGCAACCGATTTGCATTCGCGAAGCAATTGTTCAAGGTATGCTTTGGGATCTGGGGCACTATCCAGGGTTGACCCACGGGCTCGACTGGTGCTTAGGGGAACTCTGGAGTATTGCAGCAGAAGACCTTGAGGAGACACTTGCTGTTCTAGATGAGATAGAAGGTTACTGCAAGGAATCGGATACTGGACTTTATGTTAGGCGCATGATTCGCGCGAGGGTGCGGTCGTCCTGCACCCAAGAGGAGTGGGATACCGTTGATGCACAGACCTACATGTTCGAGCAATTATCCAAAGTGACGTCGAAACGAGTTATTCGTCCTTGGGTAAGAAGCCCCGTTTCTACGGAGCAAGACTTGAAGGTCGCAAGCTGGCCGGATGAGCTCTCGCGGGTGCCTAAGCGACTGGAGGAAGAGCAGGACCTGTAGTAGTCTGTTTTGGGCCGATGGTCCCAAGCATGGATCAATAGTGCGGTGGGATTTCGTCTTCGGCACGACGCGGTTCGCGTGAACTCTCTCGGACTTGTCGCAGATCGGAAGCGAGCAATCGAACCTCTCTTTGCATTGTGTCGATCCGCTTGCCTTGCTCAATGATCACTTCGTTCAAATCCTGAATTGTTTTTTGCAGGTGAGTCACGACGAATTCGAGTTCGGTGATTCGTTTATCTGGATTCGTCATGGCAGTCGTTAGCCTCGCGAGTTTTTCTAAGTGACTTTAAGCTTGTGCAACATTGGTGAATTCAGCAGTCCAAGCTTCAATGATTGCAACCGGTGCAATGAATCGAGAAACATCTTCACGCGCCTTAATCGTCAATTCGATGAGCTTTGTCAAAGTGTTCAGATCTAGGAACGCAAAGGGGGACGGCGATGCAGGGGCGGCATGTGAAGCACCGATGCGTTGATACAAGGCGGCGCGAAGAATCTCGGTGGTCTCGTCAAAGATCCATCGCAGGCGGTTGCGTCGTTGCTGCCCCTCGCTAACGTCATTTTTTAAGTGATCGGAAATGAACTTGCAAAGCCCGACGAAGTTAATAGGGCGTTGCTTGAGTCGTGCAACGAACTGGCTTCGGAAATCGTTGAAAGATGAGTCCTGAAACTGCTGCACCAATTCCAGTGAACCGTGGGAGTTATTGGCCAATTCGGTTGCTTCCTGCATGCTACCGGCCATCTTGTTGTTTACAAGCAATTCCGCAAGCTCCGCTGAGTGCAGAGGTGCAAAGCGAACGATCTGCGAGCGCGATCGAATCGTGCTCAGTTGTAGGTGTTCAGAAGTGCCGATCAAGAAGATGATTGCCCCCGGAGGAGGTTCTTCGAGTGTCTTTAGAAGGCTATTGGATTGTTCGGACTCAAGGGTGTCCGCATCGTCGATGATGGCGATTTTTCTACGACCGGAATAAGGTCTGATTCGAAGTTCGTAACACAGACCGGATTGCTCGTTGACGATTTGATCCATCGTGACGCGCGTTTTGTCTTCGTCTCTGGCAAGATAAATCAAATCAGGGTGTGTCTTCGCTTCGAGTTGAACGCACGTTTCGCAACGATTGCAACACGACAGTTCATCGGCGGGTGTTTCGGTGCAAAGCAAGGACTTTGCGACAAGATAGGCGAAGGTCCTTTTGCCGATTCCATTAGGGCCAACAAAAAGGAAAGTGCTCGCAAGCCGATGGTGTTTCAGAGCATTGCTGAACCACTTTCGTTGCAGCTGATGTCCGATAAAGGATTCCCATTGCATGGCTTGCCCCAACTTTGGAAACAGAATTCAGGAAACGGAGTTTAGGAGACAGGGTTTAGCAGACAGGGTTTAGCAGACAGGGTTTAGCAGGCAGAGTTTAGCAGACAGAGTTCAGGAAATACAAATCAGGAAACACAGTATCAGAATTCCAACTACGCGGCTTCACGCTAGGATCGCGCACTAGGAACGCACACTAGGAATGCAAAGTAGGATCGCATGGCATAAACTCATAGCATACCCTCACGGCAGGGGCTCACAGCATAAACTCGCGGTAGCAACTCGCCGTGAACTCACGGTAGGAAAACCGGGGGTGTCTTCAGTCTCAACAAAAACATCGTCCAACGTCCGAGAAAGCTTGTTTGAGCCGCGTTTCTTATCCGTTCGCTTTCCAAGAGCTTTTCCAGGTCCTCGTTCGAAGTTGAAAGAGTGGCTTTCGCTTCTTCCGCTGTTTTCGGATCCGATATGAATGACATTAACATCTTCTCGAGTTCGATTGCAGACTCGACTTGACGATCGAACTGCACGGTCTCTCGGAACTTGATCTGCTGATTCCTCCAATCGGTGATGCTGATTGGATGGGCAAGAAATCGGTTGTCGTCGACAAAGTCATTCGCGTTGCGGTAACGATCGGCCAAAACGAGTTGGGCGCGAGGCCACACAGAGCGAGACCGGTCAAGTTGTGTCATGATTCGCTGGAACTGAATAGCGATCGACAAAACAAACACCAGTCCGAGGATCAGTATGAGGACGAAAGGAACTACGGCAGCACGCCCAGAAAGGGTTGGTGAATTGGGAGCAATCCTACCACCACCCTGTACAGTAGCTGCGAAGCTCTGAGGCAAGGGTGGTGTTGGAGTATTTCCCGATTCGCTGTCGCCTTGGATCATTAGGTTGGGATCTTGTATTCCTTGAGTCGTTGCATTTCTTCGGCAACGCTGCTGCCATCTGGCGTCGCATCGTTATCGACGTCAAACCAAGCTTCGTCAAACTTGACGTATCCAGATTCTCCAGCTGCCGAGCGGCGGAGAGCGACGTTGGTTGTCAGTGCGATGATCGCATCGGCCATGGCGACTTCAGGGTAGCATCGAGGACGATTTTCAGGGGCATTGTTTCGAATGCAATATGCCCAGTGTTCGATTTCCTCGGTGTAACCACGGCTTACTGGGCCACCTGTAGCTGCTGCTTTGGATACCGGTGCGGATGCTCCGCCGCTGGCTTGGGTGTCGAGTGCATACCCGCTACCTGCCGCTTTGACTCCCGCCGCAGCACTGGTGTCCGACTTGGCATACAACATGACTTCTTGCTCTTTTTCTAGAACAAGCGTTCCCTTGGTTCCCATGACGATCTCACCGTAACCGCCGTAGCCGTTCCCGTTGATCGAGGAATAGGTTACGACGATCTTCTTGTTGGGATCTTGGTCGTAGCTTGGTACGCCCTTAACGCCACCGGCTTGGCGATACCCCAGGTCGAACTTCTCGTTGTATTCAGGGCCTGGGAACTCGTACATGCAGTAGACGTGGTCATCCGCATCGCGATCCGCTGGGAAAATGTGTCGTCCACCGACTGCATGCACAGTCAGAGGGTGAGCTTTCTTGCCATCGGTTCGAAGTGCACTGCAGAAGATGGTGGCAGCATCAAGTTGGTGACTGCCGAGTTCGCCCATCAAGCCTGCACTGGTACGATCGAACAATCGCCAACGCACTAACTCTTCCATCGCGGAAACTGTTCGAGCACCGATATTCTTTTCTTGGTAGCCGAAGCGTGCTGCATCGACGGTATCCTGCATCCAAGCTTCTTGCTGGGCAACCTTGCGCTTGAGTTGTTCGATCTCAGCGGGGTTCTTGGCTTTCTCAAGTTCCTTAACATACTTCTCGTAGTCAGCCTTGATTTTATCGACCTTAGTTTCGGTATCTCCACCGACCATCGGTGGTTGCCACGAATCATTTCCGGGCAAGTTCCCACGGTGCCATTGCGCACGGATGTGGTGCAATTGTCCGAGCATTCCCCAGCGGATCAAATGGACTGCGTTGTCGTACAAAACGCTGTAATGTCGTTGGTGACCAGTAGCCAAATGGAGTTGCTGACCTGACGAGTTCTTGAACTCCTTTGACAGCCTGGCCATTACCTTGCACTGCGCCACGTTGTGAGCCATCAACTTTTCGGTCAACACGTGCTTCCCTTTTTGCATCGCCTTGATCGCGATTGGGGCGTGCAAGTGAAGTGGAAGGGCGATGATGATCGCTTCGATGCTGTCATCATTGAGCAATGCAT
>JBJONT010000313.1:0-16710 GCA_046051705.1 Planctomycetota bacterium
TGCATTCCAAGGTAGGTCGTGTGTTGACCGAACGTAACAACACTACAGGCTACTTTCGATTACGAGCACGAGCACCGTTTCACTGAGCACGAGCACGGCAGTGCAAAACCGATTCAAATCGACATGAGCCACTAAAAGACCCAAAGAAGTTGGTTAATCAATCAAGCAACACCGTTGGTCACTCAGCACCCGATGCTCACTCTGTTTCGTTGAGTTGTTGTTTCCGCATGATCTCGTCCTCGGATCCCGGGAGCAGTTTAGTTGCATTCCAAGGTAGGTCGTGTGTTGACCGAATGTAACACCACGACAGGCTACTTTCGATTACGAGCACGAGCACCGTTTCACTGAGCACGAGCACGGCAGTGCAAAACCGAGGCAGTTCAAAACCAGCAACTAAAAGCCCCGAAGAACTTGGTTGGTTAGGTTAGTTAACCAACTTACTCCGCACCCGTTGGTCACTCTGCATCGTTGAGTTGCTGTTTGCGCATGATCTCGTACAAATTCAAATCGGCTCGCCCGCCGAGAATGGCGAAAATACATTGCAACCTTGTGAAGGCTTCGGGCAATGTCCCTCCTCGAGTTGGACAGGTAAGTTGTACGTTGGCAACTTGTGTGCTGTCGTCACTTGCATTTGCGTTATTCGCAATCCACGGATCGCTCGGGGCACGCAAACGAAAATATCCTGGCTCAGGCGTTAGTACTTCTTGAACTAGACGATGCAAATCTTCCTTATTGCTCGAAACGCACTCCCCTAGCCAATGATTTGCTCTTGGGTTCTCCGCAAGCAGCGTCGGCGAAATCGGTGGTGTGCAATTGCCTGTTCGACGAACCAATACATCACAACGGAACACAACCGTCGAGTCGTCATCTTTCAACAACTCTAAAACCCATTCGCCGCGATCGTCCTTGGATATTTTCTCCACCCCAAGCGATTCGATGACCACGATGTCGCTCGATGCACGCATCGAGAGTTCGCTGCGCAAAAGTCGAAGCGTTTCTGGGTCTTCGGAATCCGCCGGAGGGACAATCCAACAGAACTGTGTCTGAGGATTCGCGTTTTGGAATTCCAGAAATTCCCGTACGCCTAAACACGCTTCGGCGGTACCACCAACCAAGACAATTCTCTTGCCTGCGGCTTGCTTGGCGTCAAACTTTCGATCCCCAGGCAGGTACGCGTAGAGATCCCCTGCGTGTTCAAGTTCACCGATCGCGGTTCCTCCTCCTGGCCCCAAGCCACGCGATTCGGTCGCACCTCCACGGCAGTCGATAACGCAGTCTGCTCGAGATGTCCACACACCTCGATGTCTACCTCGGATCACCAAGCGAAACTCGTCATTACATCGTTCCTGCCAAGAATACTCCTCAGGAGATGCCCAGTCTGGTTCAGTGCGAAACCGAAGTCTACTGATGTCGCTAACCGGGCTGAGAAAATGGATATCATCGAAAACCAAATCGGTCTTCGCTAAAGGCAACAAATACTCTTCTGCGTACTCTTTTCCAGTCAGCATGCGGCCTGGATCGATATCGCTTACGTCCGGGTACTGAGCTCGAAGGGCAGCGATTCCCAAGCTCGTCGTCAATTCGCTTGCAGGCAAAGACAGCGATCGATTATTCCAATCAAGCATTCGGTGGGCAACGCGACGCGATTCGAATATGGAAACATGGTAGCCGAGAAACCTCGCATACAACGCGGCTTCGATTCCCAACGGCCCTCCCCCTAAAATCGCAATGGTCGCGGGGCTTTCAATTTCAGCATCCCAGGGCAAAAAATCGATCATGGAAGAGGAATATTTCGTAACGAGTACTCTATAGTTTGCTCGACCACCGACTCTGGTGCTCGATACACAAATCGATAGTCGCTTAAGTCACCTTCGATGTCAAATAAGAACGAGACTCCCACTTCTTTGGGATTCCATCGATGTGTTGACCATCCCGCGTGCTCCACACGCGTCCCTTTACTATCGACGAGAAATGCATTTCCAAGCAACACCCAACCTTGAAGGATTTCTTCGGAAGGTTGAGATTTCAACGACAGACCAAGTCGGATTTCGTAAACGTCACGATTCTTTCGGGCCGACTCGAGCTCGACTTGTAAGTCACCCGTCTGCAATTTCTGCGACTCTTCGTTACCTAGATCAGAAAACTCCACGGAAGCCAACCGACCGGGAATTACCATATTGAGCTTCCCCTTCAAGTCGGCAATCTGCTTTACGGCATTCTCAGGATTTCGCATTCGGAAACTCGCGACAATCTGATTACCTGTGGGAACGAATTCCGATTGAGTCTCTTTCGAAATCGCTAACAGCTCGTCATCGTCTGTTCGAATCACATGCGTCGGCAGATCGAGTCCGACGAACATCGGCTTGATGCGTGGCTCCCACTGAAACATCAGATCGAGATTCGAGATGTTCAAAGCCTGGTTCTGAAAACCGATCGTGCGGCTTACTGATATCGGTTCAATTCTCAAAGCACCAACGTAAACTTGAAAATCTTGCCCAACGAAAGAAGCCTGCGATGAATCCTGATTTTCCTGTCGTTTTACGAATCGGACTTGGTCCCCATCGTGAGCACTTACTCGCCATCCAATCAACTCGAGCAGCTCGTCGATCGCTTCCCAGTAAGTAACCCCTTGAAGTTCCAACTCAAGCGGCGTTTGAAACTCTTGGACCTGCAGATAGGGCTTGAGCGAAAGCTTGTTGCCGGTCTGTTTCGCTAATGCTTCCAAGGCTTCGAGGGGACTGAGGCGGCCAACAACTTTGACTAACTTGGGCTCTTGAAGGAACACAGCAGCTTCGTTTTTAAACTTTTCCCGCAAGCGTTCGATTCGCATCTGCTGCTCGGCAGACATCTCCTCATTGATAGCAGGCAAGTAATCCAAAGCTTGTGGTCCGAATTGATAGATCGCTTCTTCGGCTTGATCTCTTTCAGACTCTTTGTCAGCGTCAAGCTGTACGGCTAATTGCTCGACCTGCTTACCAATATCCTCTTCCCCTTTGGCTCGATCATTGGCTCGTTCGTCGGCTCGATCGTCGGCTCGATCGTCGGCTCGATCTTTGCTATTGCCAGTCGTCCCCCCGCTTGCCGCTTGTCCGCTAGCGACCTTTTCAGGGGGCGTTGACGTGTCTTGACCTCTACCATCAGAGCAAGCGACCGCGATTGCGATCGAAGCGACAAGCAAAGATCGTGGATTCAGAACGGAAGGAAACCAAAGATAAGCCTTGAACATTACTTATCGCTAACTCCCGACCCAAGAAGACCATTACCTGTGACTCGCCCTTTAAACACATGCCCGGCGATTGGCATGGGAACGGCATACAAGCCAGTACGGCAAGTCGCAAAGAGGACTTTATTGCCAGGTCCGCCGAAAGCGCAATTAGCAGGTTGCTCTGGAAACTCGATCACGCCGAGCAAATCACCTTTAGGGGAAACACACTGCACTCCCAAATCGGTTGTTACATATAGATTTCCCTCAACATCAATCGATAAGCCATCCCCGCCGCTCGTTGATTTGCCTTTCGGTTGGCGTATTTCGAAGAAGACTTTCCCATCAGTTAAGCGACCGGGGGATTCGACGCGATAAGCCATGATCTCTTTCTGCATCGACGGAACTACGTACAACGTTTTTTCGTCGGGCGAGAGAATGATTCCGTTCGGTGCGATGAGGTTTTCACCAAGTCGACTCACGACACCTTCTGCGTTTCGATAATAGAAGGCTTCGATACCTTGAGGCCAAGGTTCCGGGGCAGCGTAACGGGGGTCGGTGAAGTAGATACCACCTTGTTGATCGACTACTAAGTCGTTGCAAGCGTTGAAAGGTTTATCCTTGTAACGATTTGCCAGAAGGGTGACTTTTTTGGTTGCTACATCGATCGAAACAACGTTCCCCTTCATCTGGCACCCGAGTAGCTTGCCATTGCCGTCAAACATCAGGCCGTTGCAACTCTGCGATTCTTCAAGAAAAACTTCTGCTGGGCCAACACGGTCGGGAAAGCCACCGACATCCGTTCGAAGGATTCGATTGTTTGGGATGTCCGTGAAGTAAAGGTAGTGCCGCCCATCGTACGCTGGGCCTTCGGTGAACTTGAACCCATCATGCAGCTTTCGCACTTCTCCGGCACCGGTCAGCTTAGGCAGTCTGGGTTGCTGATCCGCGTTCGCTTCTTGCGCATGCGCACGGTCGTACTGATCGAGTCCGATACCTACGAAAGGCAGCAAGTATGATAGCGGCGTAAGGAGTACCGAGGCGATTGCAAATTTGCGTGCCGAGACGAGGTTAGGAGAGAGACGTTTCATGGGAGACTACTTGGTTTCAAAAAAGGTTGATCGGTGGAGTCAGTCCGAAAATCAATACTTAGCGAGATGTTGCAAGATACCTGTGCCGGAAGGGTATCGCAAGTTTCTTACGGTTGACGAGGCTTGAGTTTCCTTTGCAACTCCTCGTAGCGTCGAGCGAGTTCCACTTCGTGCCCTCGCTCCACAGGCTTGTAGAACTGGCGATCGACGCCGAGATAATCTTGTGCGGCGACTCCTTCTTCGTGATCGTGAGCATAAGCGTAACCGGCACCGTGACCGAGTTGTTTTGAGCCTGGGTAATGACCATCTCGCAAGTGGTTTGGTACCGCGATGAGTTTTCCGCTCCGCACTTCCTCACGCGCTGCGCCGATGGCGGTTGTTGCAGAATTGCTTTTGGGGGCAAGGGACAAATAGATAACCGTTTGTGAGAGGGTCAATTGGCATTCAGGCAAGCCGACGAATTCACACGCTTGCATGGCGGCTACAGCGAGCACGAGAGCTTGAGGATCAGCGTTCCCGATATCTTCGCTTGCCAGGATCACGAGGCGACGAGTTAAGAAACGGATTTCCTCACCACTTTCAATTGCTCGAGCCAACCAATACAGGGACGCATCTACATCGGACCCACGGATACTTTTGATCAGTGCGCTTGCCATATCGTAGTGCTGGTCTCCGCTTGGGTCGAACTGCAGGATCTTCTTCTGCATGCTTTCCTGCATCAGAGGAACGCTGAGCTTTACCGGAAACTGATTTGACGAAAGAATGGCCACTTCGATTGCATTCAATGCGCGACGAGCGTCTCCTTCGGCCATCTTTGCGCAAAACGCAATCGCGTCGGACTCGACTTCGATGTTGAGCTTTCCAAACCCTCGTTCTGGATCGCGAAGGGCTCTGTTTAGTAACTCGGCGATATCTTCTTCAGTCAGAGGCTGCAGTTCGAATATTTGAGAGCGACTCAGCAGAGCACCATTGACTGAGAAGAACGGATTGCTGGTAGTAGCCCCGACCAAGGAAATTGTGCCAGCTTCGACGTCTGGCAATAAAGCGTCTTGTTGCGAGCGGTTAAACCGGTGGATTTCGTCGATAAACAGGATGGGTCTTGCACCTGTGACGCTCAGTTCTGTTTGTGCCCATTCCAGCGATTCACGAAGTTCTTTGATTCCGCTAGTCACGGCGTTTAACTGTCGGAACGCCGATTTCGTTTCGGCGGCGATCAGTCGAGCAAGGGTAGTTTTGCCGGTTCCGGGTGGTCCGTAAAAGAGCAACGACTGAATCCTTTTCGAGACGACGAGCCTTCTGAGGAGTTTTCCTGGGGCGAGCAAATGAGATTGCCCGATCATCTCGTCGAGAACCCTTGGTCGCATCCTTGCGGCTAGAGGCTCAGCCTTTTGCCGGTTGGCTTGCTCCGCTTTTGCAAATAGATCCATAATTACATCCTTTTCGTTTTCTCAGCTTTCGTTTTCTCAGCGAATCCATCAGTTTAAACGCCGTTTTCCGCTGGGTGTCTCGCAAGCTTAGAACCTGCGTGAATCCCTTGATTCACTGCAAATTCCGCGCAAAATAACCCCCGGTCCGCCCTTCGATTGACGCTTGGTTTTCCAGCGTAAATCCTTACAATCTGCCACCCATGAGAAACTCTTTCCGAGAAACTCTTTCCCTTACTTTGCCGAAATTCTAGACCATGTCTGACTCTCAACCAAACGACCCAGCGACTTCCGCCGGGAATGACCTAGGGGTTCATCAAGCGGCGAGGCTAGAGAAGCTTAAAAAAATCGAAGCCCTTGGCTTGGACCCTTGGGGCCAACGATTCGACAATCGCTTGTTTATCGAGCAAGTCCGCGGGAAGGTTGCTGAGGTTCAATTTCGCAAGGCGGATGGCTCCTTGATTCCCCTTCCGGATTTCGACGGCGGACAAAACAGCGGGCAACCGGTCGACTACAAAGCTTGGAAAAGTGAGCAAGGGGCAGGCGAAGAGATCGGTCCGGAGGTACGCGTCGCGGGCCGAATCATCTTGATGCGCACCGCTGGCAAACTCGTGTTTCTCAACATCCGCGATTTGACCGGCGACATCCAAATCATGATTCCTAAAGGACATGTCAGCGATGCCGATTTCGAATTGACAAAGTTGCTGGATTTCGGAGACCTCGTAGGGATCGACGGTAGACTCGGTAGAACGAATACCGGCGAGCTTACAGTATTTGCTGCCAAGCTTCACTTTATGACAAAGACCCTTGAGCCACCTCCCGAGAAGCACGCCGGTCTGCAAGATCCCGAGTTGCGACAACGGATGCGTTACGTCGACTTGACGTACAACCAAGAGTCCCTTCAAACGTTTTTGAAGCGCACGAAAATCATACAATCCATTCGTAGCACTTTAGCAAAGCATGCGTTCGTGGAGGTCGAAGGACCGACGCTTCACACGATCGCCGGGGGTGCGGCTGCCAGACCGTTCGTCACCCACCACAATGCCTTGGACATGAAGCTCTTTTTGCGCATCGCTCTCGAGCTTCACCTCAAGAGGTTGATGGTCGGTGGAATCGAGCGTGTGTACGAGATGGGGCGTGTCTACCGAAACGAGGGGATCAGTCCCAAGCACAATCCTGAGTTCACGATGATCGAGCTCTATTGGGCTTACGCCGACTACAAGGTCATGATGGATCTAACCCAACAGATCATTGTCGAAGCGATTCAAGCTACGGGGCAAGGGTATCAATTGATGTGGGGTGATCTACCAATCGACTTCACACCTCCGTTTCAGCGCAAGACCTATACCGAGCTTTTCGAGCAGCACACCGGGCTGAAAATCGACGACCAAGAAGGCATTGCGAAGCTTGCCAAAAAGATCGGACTCGATCCAACCGGCAAACATCCCGATGTGGTGGTTAGCGAAGTGTTCGAAGAGAAGGTAGAAGACGCGTTGATCGGCCCGATTTTCGTTACCGACTACCCTGCAAGCTTGTGTCCACTGACGAAACGCAGTTCATCGAATCCAAATATTGCCGAACGCTTTGAACTCTTCATCCATGGCATGGAGCTTGCAAATGCGTATACCGAATTGAACGATCCGATCTTGCAAGAATCACTCTTCAAAACACAACTCGACGGGATGGCCGAAGAGGATTCGATGGCGAAGATGGATACGGATTTCATCCGTGCGTTGCGCTACGGCATGCCACCAGCAGGTGGTTTGGGAATCGGCATCGATCGACTGGTGATGCTGCTGACCAATTCTCGCAGCATTCGAGACGTGATTTTGTTCCCACTCTTGCGTCACGAGTAACACCCGTTGGATTGAAACATGTTGTATGCAGGTGCTCTTCGGATCACGTCTGAGCTAGATCGCAATGCGACACAGTTGCGTTGCAATCCGACAAAGAACTTGCACTCCTAATTATAGAAAACAGAGCTAGGATCGATCGATGGAAGCCGGAATCGTTGGACTACCGAATGTTGGCAAAAGCACCCTCTTTAATGCTTTGACTGGAACTCAAGGAGCCCAGGCTGCGAACTATCCGTTCTGCACCATCGAACCAAACGAAGGGATTGTCAGTATCCCAGATGCGCGTCTCGATCGAATTCAGCATTTCATCAAGACCCAAAAGATCATTCCAGCGATGTTCAAACTCGTAGATATTGCTGGGATTGTCAAAGGTGCTAGCGAAGGTGAAGGACTCGGGAATAAATTCCTAAGTCACATTCGCGAAGTCGATGCGATTCTCCAAGTCGTCCGTTGCTTCGACGACCCCGACGTAACACACGTCGCTGGCAAAGTCGATCCGGTTTCCGACATGCAAACTATCGAGATGGAACTCCTTTTCGCTGATATCCAAAGCTTGGAAACCGCATTACCAAAGGCCGAACGCGCTGCTCGCACTGGGGATAAAGAAGCGAAGTTTAGGATGGAAGCCATCAAGAAATGCCAAGCCCATTTGATGGCCGAGCAACCTTTGAGGCTTTTGAAACTCGAAGAAGCTGAAGCGAAGGCAATCAGCAGCTTTGGGTTGATGACAGCCAAACCGATTCTTTATATTGCCAACGTCGATGAAACCGATCTGCTTGGTGAAAGCCCAAGGGTAACCCAAGTCCGTGAGGTTGCTTCAAAGAGTGGGGCACTTGTAGTTCCCGTCTGCGCGAAACTCGAAGCAGAAATCGCCGAGCTAGACGAACCAGACCGAACAGAGATGCTCTCCGCTGTGGGACTCAGCGAACCTGCACTTCAGACCGTCGCGCGACAAGCTTACAAGACCCTCGGGCTACAAAGCTACTTTACAGCTGGCGAGAAAGAAATTCGAGCTTGGACCATCCCGATCGGAGCGACCGCTCCTCAAGCCGCAGGTGTGATCCATACTGATTTCGAAAGAGGTTTCATCCGCTGCGAGTGCTATTCCCTTGCCGACCTTGAACAGTATCAGAACGAAAAGGAAATTCGCGCTAACGGTAGAATGCGAACTGAAGGCAAAAGCTACGTCATGCAAGACGGCGACATTTGCCACTTCCTCTTCAACGTTTAGTTCTAAGAATCGGATTACGAATGTCAAAAGTCGATGGATATTCAATCGGCCAGATAACTATCATCGAGCTTATCGGTGCAGACCGAAACAAGATCGTAAACAACCTCTGCACCCAAGACCTTCGGCAGTTGCAAGCAGGTGATTCAAAAGAGACATTCGTGCTCGATCCTAAAGGTCGTACCCTTGCACATGGGATCGCATGTTGCAGCGATAAGAAGACTTGGTTTATCACCGTACCGAACCAAGCAGAGAAGCTTGTACCCCACTTCGATCGTTACATCATCCGCGAGGACGCAATTGTGCGAGACGCTTCCTCTCAATGGAAAGCGATCTTGCTCCCAGCGGAATCTCCGTGGCTTGCTACACCGAACGCATCCTGGACAATCGGTTCAAATTGCCAATCTCACCCAGACGGAATTGCTTTCGCAATCCATGCACCTTGGATTTCGAAAACGTCTAAGTTGCTACTCATCGAACCGGAACACTTTTCGTCGCTGACTAGCTCCATGCATTCATTGATCGAGAGCAATTGCGAAGATCGCATAGGATGGGAGCAATCGCGCATAGAGAACTTCTGGCCTTGGTTCGCAGTAGACTTTGACGACAAGAATCTACCCCAAGAACTCGACATTGATGCGAGAGCGATTTCGTTCAAGAAAGGTTGTTATCTAGGCCAAGAAACAGTTGCTCGTCTCGACGCACTCGGGCAGGTTCAGAAGCGATTATGCTTGGTCGATATCACCACGCAGCCGAATGACTTAGCAGCCATGCCCGCCCCGACGGTCGGTCAAACTTTGCACATAGACGAAAAGCCGACTGGTATAATTACCTCACTCGTAGAATCTCCTGTGGAGAAACATCATTGGATCGCGCTTGCAATGCTAAAAAGATCAGCATTTCAAACAGAAGCTTCCATAACTACCGACGAGCGTCTAACTACGACAATTCGTCGTGCTTTGTAACATTGAGCATTCTTGCTGAATAAAGTTGACGACACACTTCTCTGCGGTACACTTCGGGTTCGCTTTAGGAATCCTTTCTATTGACCTGGCTTCAACCAAAACCCCCATGCGAAAAGTCATTTGCCAATGCGGACGACAAGTCCGTACAACCCCTGACATGGAAGGACAGACCATTCAATGTGGTCGATGCGGCAAGGACGTACAAGTACCAGCAAGACCAGTCGATAAACTATCTGCGCCAGGTCTGCACCCGGAACTCATTACCGACAAGCCTATATTGTTTCATCGTCGGGAAGGTAGACCGATGGCGAATGAGTTGTTGAATGACAACATGTTCGACATCGATGAGTCGCTGGCTGAAGACGGCCTGACTGTTGGCAAAATTCTTGCAGGGCTCGTTTTATCTTTAGCTGGAGTGTGTGTTGTCTCGGCAATGGTCATTTGGTGGCCTATGCTTCGAGGCCCAGGTGGGCTTTGGGCAAGCACAACGATGGCGGCAACTGCCGTTTCGGACAGAAGCGACAAGAAGGAACCGGAAGCATTACCGAAGGACTGGTGGTCGAAGACCGCTACTTGGAGTCAAGACTTTTCCCAAGTCCCTAGCGGTAACAAGATAGAGCAAATCGCAAGCTTGATTGCTAAAGAGGGGATTGCAAACAACGCGCCAGAATTTTGGTCGCTTCTCGACGTGCGGGCTTTCGATCAACGTGTCGTAGGTCCCGAGGGCTCGCGGCTTGCAGTAAAAGATCAAGTTTCGGTAGCGACGATCCTCGATTACTTTAAATCCCAAGTTCTCGATTCGGTCTCTGCGCCAGAGACGTCTGGTTTATCCGACTGGGATGTTGTTGGAGTCCACCAGAAAAGAACGACAGTAGGTGTCCTTGTCCGTTACTTCAACGATGTTTGGTCCCCAAACGCGATCTTCGACGATCAAAAGTTGCTTGGACCTATCCAACGGCTATGCACGTTCGACGAAATCGCTGAAGCAGGTAAAGACCTATTGAGTCGTCGCGTATCGCAATCCAAACAAGGTGATGACGAGAAAAAAGACCGAAAGAACTCACACTTTGGGATGCTAACCCCCTGCTTCGGATATGTCGTGCTTCTATTTGACTTCACCGATGGTGATGTCAAGTGGATTGATGCCGTACCGTTTCCAAGCGAAGTTCCTATGAGCAGAGCATCTGGAACGCTTGTACAGAAAGACTGGGTGATTTTCAGGAGACGCGTAGGGATTTTGAATTCCAAAGATAAACAAGCATCCATGGGTAACGACGAAGCATGGATTGATGCCTTCGGAGAGTACCGCTCGGCTGAGAACTATCCGTTTGCAGACACCTTGATTTTCTCGAAGAATCCAATCGATCAATCGATTGCAGAAGAGCTCTCGGCAGCAACTTACGGAGTATCTCAAGAGCGCAGCAAGCAACTGATCAAAATTGCGCAAGTCTTGCGCACAGATCCTTCATCGTTTTCGAAGATGACTGCTTCCTACAACGATAAATTCCCGTCTGACATCAGTGCAGATGTGCTGGGAGTTTCCATGTGGTTTCAACATTGGGATACCCGACCAACCGATGAACGCAAGCGTGAACTTGGTCGCGAACTGCTCGCATCAATCGCTCGATTGAAAGCAGTTACGGCGGATCCATTCCTTCTCGATATCGAATACCGCATCAAGAACGCCATCGACCCGAAAGCAGATTTCGTTGCCTTGGAGAACGAACTTCAGTTGAGAAAGTTCAACTCATCGGCCCTCCTGCAAACGAAGATCCAACAAGCATGCTCGCAAGGAAGCAAGGCTGAGTTGTTGCAAGCGATCAAGCAACTCAATGCACTATGGGCTTCTCAGCCTGGAGTAAAGATGGAGGAATCCACCAAGGATCGTTGGGAATCGTTGCGAAGCAGCTGGACACCCCACACGAACTAATCCAAAAGTCTTAACTTGCCGTTCGATGCCGTTCGATTGTGATAGCACAAGCGAACGGCGCGGATTCGTAGTTATTACCGAGGCTTGTTGAGGATTTCCCCGAGCCGTTCCTTCATCTTCGCTAACTGCTCTGCATTGGACTCAGCCAAGTTGTTTTTTTGCGATAGATCTTCACTCAAGTTATACAAGCTGACCTCGTTTGTTTCCTCAATGTATCCGTTCGCTTCTTGATACCATCGAGGCTCTTTGCTCACAGCCCCAGTTTTTGCTTGGATGAAGACCCAGTCCCCTTGGCGAAGGGCGTAGCCGTTAGGGTTCGTGTTATGCACTAATTCAGACCTGGCGCTCTCCTCACCGAACAGCAGTCGCGTTTGATCGATGCTATCCTCCGCCTCACCGCTTGGTATCTCCATCCCTAGGGCTTTTGACATCGTGGCATAGAAGTCAATTTGGCTGATCAAGCCATCGGTGACTCTTCCAGCAGGAATTCGATTTGGCCATCGCATGATCATCGGCACTCGGTGACCACCCTCAAACAGATCTCGCTTCAATCCGCGTAGCGGCCCCATGCTTCGATGTCCGGCTACACGGACTCGCTCATAAGCATAATGCTCCGGTCCATTATCAGAAGTAAAGATCACCCAGGTGTTCTCGGTGAGCCCCTTCGAGTCCAGAGCTTGTAACACCCGTCCTACCGCATCGTCGGTCTGAACGACAAAATCTCCATAGCCATTAGCATTTGATTTACCACGAAACTCAGGTGCAGGGACAATGGGTGCGTGGGGTGAAGTCAACGGAAAATACAAAAAGAATGGCTGCTGGTTGTTCTGCTCCTCAATCCACTGAACTGCACGTTCAGTGAGCTTGGGCATCACACCCCAGAAGTCCCAGCTTTCAACGCTCGGGCCCGGTCGGGCTTCCCAAGCACCTTCAGCGGTCTTCTCCGGGGTCGCTAATCCAACTGTGGGATAATGCATTAAGCGATCATTTTCGAACCAAGCATACGGGGGGAAATTCGGGACATCGTCACCAAAGTAGTAATCAAACCCGTGATCGCGCGGTCCTCCAGGAATCGGCTTCTGCCAATCAAACGCCTCAGGTGAATAGCCTGTTTTCGGATCGGGGCGACGACCTTGCTTTTTGATCGACTCCCAATTCCAGCCTAAGTGCCACTTGCCGATGCAAGCTGTTTTGTAACCTTTAGTTTGCAAGAGTTCTGCAAGGGTACTGCGTTCGTTATCCAACACGCTTTCGTCAAACGAATTGACGATCCCATGGAACTTGCGCCAGTGATATCGCCCTTCAAGCATCGCATACCGACTTGGTGTACAAACCCCGGATGAACTGTGCGCGTCGGTGAATCGCGTCCCCTCGCGGGCCAGTCGATCAAGGTTGGGGGTGGGAATCTTTGAGTCAGGATTCTGAACACCTAGATCTCCATATCCCATATCATCGGCATATATCAAAACAACGTTGGGAACAGGCTGGCCCTGAGAGAATGCAACCGACGCCCTCAAAGCGATCGACATCGCAAACATTGTTATCGCCAAGCATCTTTGGAATCTCGACTTTGATCGACTCATAACAACACTCGCTGAAAAAAGGAACGAAACTGCTCGATCTCCGTCACCGTCCAATAAATGCTCAATCCCAGAGTAATCGCGGCAAGCAAGAGAAAACACCAAGCGACAGCCTTCCGTGGATTCGCTGTGCCTTCCTTCGCCCACTGGCCCACTAGCATCTTCTCGAGTCGGTACCAACCTAACGGGTTCTGACTGCCACCGCTTGCCCAAAGATGGGATGTACTCGGAAAACCATAACTGCTCTCAACTATCCCACGAACACCAAGATCAGGGATGTCGAATTGCTTGCCCAGCCACTTTCCTTCGATCTCATCTGTCGCTAAAGCTTTGCAGAGCGATTCCTGAAGCCTATCAGGTGAGAGTCCTACAACGGTCAGCGACGAGCGACTGAGCAACGAAGCGAGCAAGACAAAAAAGAAATAGAGAGCGGCGAGCAATAGCCAAACCCACTCACCTAAGGCGGCGTAAGAAGCCGTTGGAAAAAACAACTCCATCGGTCCAATCATAGCAAAGCCAGAAACAGCAAAACCGAGCAAGAGAACTTCTTGCCCCGAGGTAACCACCGTCGGCTTCGATCTCAAATGCAGTATTGCAATCACCCCAAAGGCAATTCCTAGCGGAGCTAGCCCGATTGCAAACCTTGCGTAGTCAATCATTGTTGGTCATCCCTCAGGACACAGACACTCATCCCGGTAAACTCTAGGAACAATTTCTTGTAAAAGGTTCATTTGTTCCAGTCGATGCTTGCGAACGGTCCTACAAGCCATTCCCCAGGACGAGGAGCTTTCGGCTATATGCTCACTCGATGCCCGTCGCTTACACGGCCCTGTCAACAATTCCCAATCCCATAGGTCTACAGTGTAAACTGGACGAACTACCGATGTCAGTGGTGTAGATCGCGACTCGATAGTTCTGGAAATCAGCAATTCATCGAGAACATCCTCCAAGTCTTCGGCTTTGGGTGGAACCCATTCCCCATTCGCGAACTGCAGATCAGTCCAGCCGTTACCTTTCCGAGTAGGTATTACACAACTGCGACCAACACCCCAGCGAGTCGCTTGTAAACAGGTTTTCAATGCCCAATCCTTTTGTTCCTTCGCCGCTGTACCCGGAGGGCCAAGCAGTATAAAAGCGCGAGAGTGAATCGACTCCCGTCGCAAGAAGTCTATCGCCGCTTCGAATTGCTCGAGCCGCATCGATTTGTTGAGCACTTTCATCGCGCACGGATCGATGGTTTCAAGCCCTAGTGCAACTTCTAACTCCCCCTTCAATCGATCTCGGAATCGGAGCGTTTCTTGCTGCACGCTTTTCGACTGAAACAACGCAGCATGATTCTCTACGATTACCCGAGAATACCTTGCACAGCGATCCGCGATCCATTGCCGCTCTAATGAAGCCACGTTTCGTTCGTCAAAAAAATTCGCGGCATTGTAAAGCTTCAGCCACTCCTTACCCCTCACCAAAGGCAGTTCGTATTCCATTTGTTGAATGATTGCGTATTGCTGCTCTAAGTCATCGATTTGAGCAACTAGTGAACCAAGGGGCGTTACCGATTCCTTTAGTGTGTACTTCCAGAGATCACACATCGAGCAACTGTATCGGCACTCCGAGCCGACCAAAAAGTAAGTCCTTGTTGCAACAACGCCTCCTTGACCATCTGGCTCATTTTCGCGAACAAACCCCATCGACTCACCAGCTCGGCGTAAAGGTTTGGCCGGTCGCACTCCCCGAATATCTGTAGCTCGGTTACTCCCTTGCGGACTATTCCAACCATCCTCCGGATCCTTCACGCACCGGCCCCCTCCGAAATAAGTTGGCCAAGATATAACGATGCGGCGATCAAATCCGCAGTCGTTCCAGGATTGATTCGTCGGCCTTTGATACGCATATCTTCGTCAAGCATTCTCCATGCGTCCTCGAATTCATCACTGCCGTAAGGCCCGGATTGCAACACTTCGTTAACGCGTTGCTGAATCATTCGACCAACTTGTTCACCATGCTTGCGCACAATCAAACTGTCTGGTCTTGTCGAAAGCCAATGGAGTTGCAAACACCTTATCGCATCATCGGCTTTTACACCTGCATGTGCATCTCGTATCAAGCGTTCTGCACCCTCACAGACCTGCTGATATCCATTGGCATATTGCAAGGCAACATCATCCCAAGCCGCCGCAGTCTTCATCGCATCGAGAATTGATGCGGGAGCTTCATCTCGAACATCATGTACTTTTGATGCGCCGAGCCCTCCAGGATGTGCAAGCCGAATCGCTCGATAAATCGCTTGGCTGTCCTCTTGATCCAACCTGCACAAGACCTGCTCGATCTCGATTTGAAACGCGTTTCTATCCCACATCTCGACACCGACCGTATTTCCGAAAACCCGGCTCTGGTCATAACTATCGTTATCCTCGACAACCAGCGAGCTTTTGGCTTTTGCGTCAGAACAAGAAGCGAACGAGCATAGCCACATCGGCGCAAGAAGGATAATCGTTCCGAGGCTTGTATTAACTCCAGAAGCCTCCAGCATCGCTTCGACGCTTCGCTCAATTAGCATTCCGACCGAAGGACTTTGAGTTGCCGAGAATAGTGAATCGACTCCATGACCTATTCGATCAGCAACAGCGCAAAAATCTTCGTACCGCATCTCGTCGAAAGGGGCATTCGGATGGACATTACCAAGCTTCCTAGCGCTAGCTTCGATGGCGATTGCCTGTTGCGTGAAGAATCCGCGACTTCCATTAGGTCTTGGTGATTGGTTCGGAGATGAATCACCGAACAGTGGTTTCGAGTCGATCGCTTGCTCCTTACAGGCTGAATTCAAGAGTCGCTGGGCGATGTTGCTTAGCCATTCAGTTTCCAAACCGTTCGCCTAGGAGTTAAAATACCACAGGAGAGTTTAGATTCAACGGTCAGCTATGTTTGAATTCCGCGATGAATAATAGGGTTCGAATGATTTCCCGACGAGCATTTTTATCCAAAGCAACAACCTCCGTCATGGGGATCTCGAGCTTTGCGCAGTCTAAAGCTTCCTTTGCTGCGATGGTTCGTCCAGATCGGCTGACAGTTAATCAAGCCGTTGCCACGGTCCATCCGTTAGCATCCCAAAGTGCGATGCGAATCCTGAAGGCCGGGGGAAATGCGGTCGATGCCGCGATCAGCGCTGCATTGGTTTTAGGTGTCGTCGATGGGCACAACTCCGGCATCGGTGGTGGATGCCTTGTTCTGATCCGCCAATCCAATGGAGAAATCCTTGCAATCGACGGTCGTGAGACAGCAAGCCGACATGCTACGCAAAACATGTATTTGCGAAACGGTGAACCTGTACCTGAGCTAAGTCAGTCTGGGCCTTTGGCATGCGCCACCCCCGGACAAATTGCTGCGATGCATCAAATGAGTCTCAAAGCGGGCCGATTGCCCTGGAAATCCCTTTT
>JBJONT010000314.1:0-21267 GCA_046051705.1 Planctomycetota bacterium
ATCGTCACCGACGAATTGAGCAGTGCGGGGTATGCGGCGAATGGGCCTGATCGATGCTTTCACTGCAAGTCAACTTTGTACTCGTCGATTGCTGCCTGGGCAAAAGAGCGATCGATAGGAACGATCCTCTCTGGCACCAATGCGGACGATCTAGGGGATTACAGGCCTGGCTTGCAAGCGGCGACGCAGTGGGGAGTTCGAGCGCCTTTAGCGGAACTGGGCTATGGAAAATCTGTCGTTCGAGCAATTGCCTTGCATTGGGGTATACCGATTGCAAACAAACCGGCGAGTCCCTGTTTAGCAAGTCGAATTGCGTACGGGCAAGTCGTCACGCTCGGTAGGTTGAATCAAATCGAAGCGATGGAGCGTTGGCTCTTCGACCAAGGATTTAAAGACGTGCGTGCAAGGTTGCATGCAGATCAGCTTTTGCGGCTCGAGATTGATTCCCAAGAGATTCTTCGAGCGATGGAACCTCAAATGCGTCAACGGATCTCGCAAAAAGCAACCTCGCTTGGGTTTCGTTATGTTACTATGGATATGCAAGGTCGCTCGAGCGGTTCGATGAATCGTTCACTAGCGACTCATTCACTAGGGAAAAATCTGGTAAGTGGCGACTGAAAAACCAACGACGTTGCACCGGAGACCACCCGTGTATTCAGTTTGAGCGTCGCAGCATGAGGGGGCAAAAATGATAGGCTGGGGAATTATCGGTTGTGGGATGATCGCTAAGTTTCATGCTCGAGCGATTGCTGAGATGCGAGGTTCTAAACTGGTTGCTTGCTACAGCCGGGAGATGGACAAAGCGAGTGACTTCTGCGACTCGTTTGGCGGAATGCCTTACGATGACCTTCAAGCGATGCTTGCGAATCCACTTTTAGATATCGTGACGATATGCACCCCGAGCGGAGCGCATTTGGAACCTGGCATTGCAGCGGCAAGGGCCGGTAAACATGTGTTAGTCGAGAAACCCCTTGAGGTGACCACAAAGCGGTGCGATCAGTTGATTGCCGAGTGCGATAAAAACGGCGTTTACTTAGGGACGATTTTCCCCTCTAGATTTCATCGCTCCGCGATCCTCATGAAGGGAGCGGTGGAGCAGAACCGATTTGGTTCGATTTCCGTAGCTGATGCGATCGTCAAATGGTTTCGCACCCAACAATACTACGATAGTGGTAAGTGGCGTGGGACTTGGCAACTCGACGGTGGAGGTGCATTGATGAATCAAGCCATCCACAGCGTCGATCTGCTCCTTTGGTTGATGGGTCCGGTTCGAGCCGTCAATGCGATGACCGCCTTGCGAGCCCATGAACGAATAGAAGTCGAGGACACAGCAGTTGCTACTTTGGAATTTGAATCGGGTGCATTAGGAACTATCGTTGCAACAACTGCCGCATATCCAGGGTCACTCAAACGCATTGAGATTTCTGGTTCCCATGGAACAGCGGTCGTCGAAGAAGAAGCGATCGTGCAATGGAACTTTGCTAAGAGGATCAAACAAGACGAGAAAATTCTTGCGCAGATGCAATCGAATACCACTGGTGGTGGAGCTTCAGATCCCGCCGCAATTGGACATGTTGCCCATCGAGAGCTATTCAAGGATTTTGCTAAGTCCATTCAATCGGGGCTTCCTAGTCGCATCGACGGGACAGAGGGCCGCCGAAGCGTTGAGTTGATCAATGCGATTTACAGATCCGCGAAGACCGGCAAGCGGGTTGCGATCCGCGGTGGCAATCCGGCCAGTTGATTTCTCAGTTACACTTGAGCCAGCAGGGTAAGTCGCGATGGATTCTCCAAAGAACACTCAATCGATGGACAGCGCACCGAAGTATAACGCCGAGAACTTAGAAGAAGCGGCTAAGGCTGTAGAAGAGCTACGCCGCGAAATCCGCGAGCACGACCAGCGGTACTATGTGCTTGCCGAACCGACCATCAGCGATTTGGAATATGATCGACTTTTGAAGTCGTTAACTCAGTGGGAAAGGCAGTTCCCGGAGCTTGCAAGCGAGGATAGCCCAACCCGCAAATTGGGAGACGCTCCGGTCGAAGGGCTTGCACAAGTCACCCATCGAATCCCAATGCTTTCGATTGAAAACACCTACACGGAAGGTGAATTGCGAGAGTTCTTTCAGAGAGTCGAAAAGCTATTACCTGGCGAGCCCGTGCAATGGGTCGTTGAATTAAAAGTCGATGGCGTTGCTGCTTCGATTCGGTATGACGACGGTCGATTAGCGGCGGCCGTAACTCGTGGGAATGGCGAAGTGGGAGATGACGTTACCCATAATGCACGAACCATTCGCGGGCTTCCATTGCAGCTCGTCGGCCAAGGAGTTCCAAAAACGTTGGAAGTCCGAGGAGAAGTCTACATGACCAACTCCGATTTAGTTGAGCTCAATGAAGAACGAGCCAAGTTGGGAGAAGCCGAGTTCAAAAATCCTCGAAACGTCACAGCCGGATCGATTCGGTTGTTGGATTCAAAACTATGCGCGAAGCGTCGTTTGCGATTCCTTTGCCATGGCATGGGTTTTTGCGAAGGGGTCTCGGCAAAGAACCACATGGAGTTTTTGGAACAAGTCCGTGCGCTAGGGATTCCTGTCACGCCGCTTGTTAGCTGCTTTGACACGAGCGAGCAAGTCGTAGCGCACTGCAATCAATTAGTAGAGAGGCTTCATGAACTCGATTTTGAAGTCGATGGATTGGTGATTAAAGTCAATCGCTTTGAACAGCGAGAGACGTTAGGTGCGACCTCGAAGTCGCCACGCTGGGTGATCGCGTATAAGCTTGAGAAGTACGAAGCGATCACACAGTTGTTATCGATTCGAACACAGGTTGGGAAGACCGGAACGATCACTCCAGTAGCGGAGTTAGCACCAGTGCAACTTGCAGGTACAACCGTCTCCCGCGCTTCGTTACACAACCTCGACGAGATCCGGCGTAAGGACGTGCGGGTGGGAGACTGGGTCGTGGTTGAAAAGGCTGGAAAGATTATCCCGCATATCGTTCGGGTTGAGAAACATCGGCGAGAAATAGAATTACCCGAGTATCCATTCCCCACGGAATGCCCCGAATGCGGATCGGCACTAGTCCAGGATAGTGCTGGAGTCTACATACGTTGCAATTCGAAACAGTGCCCCGCGCAGTGGCGTCAGAGGTTGCGTTATTTCGCGAGTCGTGACTGCATGGATATAGAAGGCTTGGGAGAGAAACTAGTCAACCAATTGGTCGATTCCAGCTTGGTCAATTCCTATGCGGATCTCTATGGATTAACTCTAGAGCAATTGATGAAGCTTGAACGGATGGGGGAGAAATCAGCACTTAACTTGCTACAAGGGATCGAGCAGAGCAAAGGGCGAGGATTGTCCCGTGTACTCAATGCGATCACCATTCGCCATGTGGGGCAACGCGTCGCAAGTGTTCTCGCTCGACGCTTCGGCACCGCCTCAAGCTTGATGCAAGCCACGGAAGAAGAATTATCGCAAACCTCGGAGATCGGACCGATCATCGCCAAGAGCATCTATGAGTTCTGCAGAAGCGAGGAAGGAATTCAAATTTTCGGACAGCTAGAGCAAGCGGGTGTGTCGTTAGCGACCTCAGAGGAGGACGCGGTGGATCATGCAGGGGTGTTTGCAGGAAAGACCCTTGTGGTCACCGGAACCCTTTCGAGATTCTCTAGGGACGAAATCGAGCGATGGATTGAGAAACTTGGGGGTAAAGCTTCAGGAAGTGTTTCCAAGAAGACAGATTATTTAGTCGCTGGGCTGGCCGCCGGGAGCAAACTGGAGAAGGCAAAGGAGCTCAATGTGCCGATATTGAGCGAAGAAGAGTTCATTCGGCTATCCGGATTGCAGTAGTTTATAAGGCCCGGATTCCCGTAGTCTAAGAGACCGAGTGGGAAACCTAACGCTGGAACTTGACATTTTCCAGGTGCAAGGAATGATTAGGGGTAGGAATCACGCGGGGTGGACCGGATTGGTTCTCTTTTGAGGTTTCCGTAAGTTCTTGATGCGACCTTTTTCTCTCGTCAGGGGAGAGGCAAAGGTCGCATCATTTTTTTTCGTGAAAGTGGAGGATGCGATGAGCGATTACGTGCCGATGACCCGAGAGGGCTACAATCGAATCAAGGCCGAAATCGAGCGATTGGAAAATGACGAGATGCCCAAGATCGCCGAGAAGATTGCTGACGCTCGCGCAGAAGGGGACTTAAAAGAGAACGCCGAGTACCATGCGCAACGCGAGAATCAAGGTTTGATGCAAGCCAAGATCAACGCATTGAAAGCGAAGTTGTCCAGAGCGCACATCGTCGATACCGCCAGCTTGCCAAAAGACCGTGTCGCTTTCGGCGCGCGAGTTAAGCTTAAAGACTTGAGCTTTGGCGACGAAGAAGAATACACCCTTGTAGGTGCAGGGGATGAAAACTACGAAGTAGGAAAGATCCTCACAACAAGCCCTTTCGGTGCCGCTATGATAGGGAAGAAGGTTGGAGAGATTGTTGAAGTCGTCGCACCGAGAGGAACTTTGAAGTACGAAGTCCTCGAGGTTCACTTCGACGAATAAGCTGAAATCGATCCCATTAAGGAAGTTTCCATTGAGTACAAACGATACGACCGAAAACAACACAATCGACCCAAGTGACTCCGCAGAGTCTGGAGATGTCTCGCTTGGGCCAGCTTGCATGGTCGTATCGATGTTTGGACTCGCCTTTCTTTGTATCGTAGTGGCCTTCATGTCGTTTATGCTGATCGGCAAACAAGGGAGCCGGGCGGCTTATGCTGTCCGTGAGCAACTCATCCCTTGGGTCGATCAATCCGATTTGAGCAACTCAGACCAGACGATGATCATCGATGAGCTCCAAGGGCTCGCCTCTCAGATGGAACGCAATGAACTGACGGCGAGACAATTGACTCGCTTGAACGCACGACTTTCCGATTCGACCGTCCTGCAATGGGGAGTGGTCGAGGAAACAGTTCGAAGGGTACGAGCTTCAGAGTCTTTCACCCAGGAGGAGAAAGAAGACGTAGCACGAACGGCGGACCGCTGGCTTCGCTGCGCGGGCGAAGGTCGTTTAGCGATGACGGAAATGGAATTCGCTTACCAAGGTTGCGGTTTGAAAGAGCCAAAAACAGGAAGATTGAGTTTGCGAAAAGACGTATCCGACGATCAGATCCGAGAGCTGCACCGCCGAATGCTGGCAATATGCGACAAATACAAAATCTCGAAAGAGCCTTACGAGAAAAGCGTCTCGCAAGTGTTTCACTCGATGATCGAGGATGGTCTGGCTGAAAAGTAGAGACCTGCTCGACGGTTAGCCAGACTGGCCCGCGAAGCGCTACCAAACAGGCCCAGTAGGATTCGAACCTACGACCTACGGATTAGAAATCCGTTGCTCTATCCAACTGAGCTATGAGCCCGACTACGCGGGTTATTCTATCGGCATGAGAGGGACCTGGAAAGTCGAACCGCGTCGGCTTTTCCATCTTGCCCTTTGATTCTGGACTTCCCAAGGTACCCAAGTTGTCTTGATTGGCGGGAGGTAGAAACCGTAAAAGTGGCTCCATGCGAAAACATTCCCACAAATTACAGGTCACCCCTCGCCCCTCAGATGCGTACTCCTTGGGGATTTTCATCGCCTTGATCGTTGGACAAGGTGTTTTTTCTGGATGTGTGCGAAAACGGATGACGTTCCGCACGAATCCCTCCGGAGCGATGGTCTACGTGGACAAACAGCCTGTGGGGCTTACACCTGTTTCGACCGGATTTACTTACTACGGAACGCGGAGTATCGAGGTTGTAAAGGACGGTTATCGCACGGAGAAATTCCTTCGAAAAGTCCATGCGCCCTGGTACCAGATTCCTCCATTGGATTTTGTTTCCGACACACTTTGGCCATTCGAGAGTCGCGACGAACGCATCATTGATGTTCAAATGACTCCAGAGTTCGATGTGCCCAACGACGCGCTCATCGCATCGGGAGAACAATTGCGATTGCAGGCTGGTCAAGGCATTGCAGTCAGTCCTCCGCCGACTATCGCACAGCCCCCTGCGGGGATGACCATCGTACCGACAACCCCTCCGCTTGGTCCTACGATACCCAGTATTACCGGGGCACCTTACCCGGTGGCTCCTCCTCCCCAGCCTTCGTTCGGTACGCGACTTCGCGATACCTTATTCCCCTATGGGGCACCTTTGAGTTTTCCATCGACGCAAGTTACCCCGGGGGGTGGGTTTAGACCTCCAGCGGAGTCGGTTCCAGCAAACGAGTCTGGATCGGGTAGCTGATGACGAAACTTGCTATGAAGCGAATCGATTTTACTCGCGAACAATTTGTTTCGCATCGCACATCGTTCATACCGTGGCGATTGCTTTGCCTATGTGTTTTACTATGGCCAAGTATTGGCTGTGTGTTATCGCCGAAGGCGATCGATAGCCGTAAACAATTCATTGCACCGGAGTTGGTCGAAGCGAATGTCCCGGCGGTGGAGCGAGGTGCAAAGCGGCCTGTATTGGATGCGGTCGGTTGGGTTGTAGGGATACCATCGAAGTTGCTTTTGTGGAACCGCCGCATTGACAATCAAAACATCAGCCCGGAGACGGAAGTCGCTATCGCTAAGTACTTGAGCGACAATGAGCTTGGTCACGTCAAAGTTCGGCTCAATCAGTATCGGCCTTGGGACGACATGAAGCGATTGACGAAGAACCGTACGATGGCTTGGCCTTGGAGGTATACCGTTGGGGTGGTGAGTGTACTTGGCGAAGGAATTTTCCCAGGCAGAATTTTCGGTGGGGATCATTTCAATCCGTATACGCAGACCGTGCACTTGTACAGCGACCTGCCGGTGATCGGTTTTCACGAAGGTGCGCATGCGAAGGATTTCTCCAGGAGAGGATATCCGGGAACGTATGCTGCAGCTTACATGCTACCGATCGTTCCTTTGTATCACGAATCCGTAGCGAGTCGCGACGTGATGGATTACGTGAGCAAGCTTGGGGATCCCCAGTTAGAGCAACAAGCGTATCATCTTCTTTATCCAGCGTATGGTACATATGTTGGTGGAGCGATCGGTGCAGTGATTCCGGCGGTGAGCTTCCCGGCATATTATGGAAGCGTGTTGGCTGGGCATGCCGCAGGACGATACGCTTCATCGAGAATTCCCTCTCGATAAAACTGGTTGGATTCATCAAGACATGATCACATCATTGAGTTAATAGCGATTAACGGAAACAGAGTTACCATGAGTCAAGTAGAAGTAACACCAGTTCAGACACGGCGTGATCGCAAGGAGTTCATGGAACTGATCTGGAGGCTTTACAAGAACGATCCGAACTGGATACCACCGATTCGAATGAACCAAGAGGAACTCGTTGGTTTTCGCAAGCATCCGTTCTACGATGTGAATCGCTGCAAAGCGTTCTTAGCACGGAAGAATGGCGAAGTTGTTGGAAGGATCGTGGGGGTCATCAATTATGGCCACAATAAACGGTTCGAAGAGAAGCGCGGATTCTTTGGTTTCTATGAGAGCATCGATGACGAGTCGGTTGCGCATGGGCTCTTTCGCGCAGCGGGAGAGTATCTCAAATCAGAGGGGATGACCGACGTACGTGGTCCATGCAACCCATCATTGAATTACGAAACCGGCACGCTGGTGGATGGGTTTACAACCCCCCCTACATTCATGATGACCTACAACCCCCCATACCATGATCGCTTGATCAAGAGCTTCGGTTTCGAGAAGACACAAGACCTCTACGCTTACGATGGAAACATCGAAATGCTCAAGACCATGGATCCTAAGATCATGCAAGTCGTTGAGCAAGTTCGAGAGCGATTCCACGTCCAGGTCAGGCCGGTTAGTCGCAAGAACTTTGCGAAGGAAGTCCTATTGTTTCTGAACATCTACAATCAGTCATTGCAGGGGACCTGGGGGTTTGTTCCGTTGAGCGATGCGGAATGCAAAGCTCTTGGGGGATCATTGAAGCTACTCATTAATCCTGGAGCCACGAGTGTCATTGAAGTCGACGGGGAACCGGTAGGAGTAGGCTTAGGGTTGCCCGACTACAATCCGATTATCAAGAAGATCGATGGGCGACTGTTCCCATTCGGCTGGTTGCGATTATTGCTTGAACGCAAAAAAATCACCAAGATGCGGATGATGAGCACGAACGTGCTTCCGGAATGGCAGCGTTGGGGGCTTGGACTGGTATTATTGCATCGCATGCTGCCAGATTGCTTGGCGATCGGGATTACGGATGCCGAGTTTTCTTGGGTCCTCGAGTCGAACAATCTCTCTCGCGGGTCGCTCGAACGAGCCGGTTTAGTTCCGGCAAAGACCTACCGACTTTATGATCGGACGTTGGCGGATCTATGATCCCACCGACATCCGACCAATCGAACGTTGGCTGCCCCCCCTCTCGGACTGAAATTTCGCAAATAGCATTGCCCGGTTTTGGTGGTAGGTGTATGTGGAAGACTTATGCGGTTCTAGTCGGCTGCCTAGCCTGCTTTTTTCTTGGGCGCATCACAAAGAGGAAATTCGCACCGTGCATGAAGGCATTGGCTAAGGTAAACTAGCAGTCTCGTTCAAATCATTGTAACAACGCTCTCGAAGACCACTGAGCATGTCCACCGAAGCTACGAAAACAGAAGTCGGAAGTTATTTCATTTCGAACTACCCGCCATTTTCGCAATGGACCTCGGAAGCGATAGGAGATTTGCAAGCGGCTTTGGCACGCCCCGCCGGAGCGACTTCGCAAGGAACACTTCAAAACCCTGAGGGAACAGACATTCCTCCTCTCGGTTTATACCTGCACATTCCTTTCTGTAGGAAGCGATGCAAGTTTTGTTATTTCAAGGTGTTCACAAATGTCAACGCCGAATCGATCGAACGCTACGTCTCTGCGCTTTGCCAAGAAATTAGTCTCGTAGCTCGTCAGCCGATCATGCAGGGCCGGCAGTTCCGCTTTGTGTATTTCGGCGGCGGTACCCCAAGCTTTCTTTCGGTCAAACAACTTCAGTCACTCTTGGAACGGCTTCACCAGTATGTAACTTGGGATGGTGCTGAAGAAGTCACGTTTGAATGTGAACCTGGGACTCTCAGTGAGCCTAAGGTGAAAGCCTTGCGAGAGCTTGGTGTCACCCGATTGAGCCTTGGCGTAGAGAACTTCTCCGATGCGATTCTTGAAGAAAACGGCCGAGCGCATTTATCCAAAGAAGTCTTTCGAGCTTGGGAATGGATTCAAGCAGCAGCTTTTCCCAACGTGAACATCGATTTGATTTCCGGGATGGTCGGTGAGACTTGGGACAACTGGCGAGAGAACATCCGTAGGACCCTTGAACTCTCTCCCGAGAGCGTCACGATCTACCAGATGGAATTGCCTTTTAACACTGTGTATTCCAAAGACCTGTTGCAAACACAGGGGGACGCACCAGTGGCTGACTGGAAGACAAAACGAGACTGGGTCCGTTATGCTTTTGAAGTTTTCCAAGAGAATGGTTACAGCATCAGCAGTGCCTACACCGTAGTGAAAGATCCGAAGAAGGTCAGCTTTTCCTACCGCGATAACTTGTGGCGGGGATCGGATTTAATGGCTACAGGAATTGCGAGTTTTGGGCATGTCGGTGGAGTTCATTATCAAAATGTTCCTGAGTGGGACCGCTATCTAGGGATGATTCTCGACGAGAACACACTCCCCTTGGGAAGAGCATACAGCCCTACCAAGCAGCAAATGCTCATTCGCGAAATGATTCTCCAACTGAAAAAGGGTTGGTTGGATTTGTCCTACTTCAAAGAGAAATTCCACACCAACATTTTGGAACAGTGGCGGGATGTCTGGGAAGGATATGCGAACGAAGGGTACGCTGTATTGCCCGAAAGCGATGTTGCACCGGGCTCGCAAATACGCTTGACCATCGAAGGATTGTTACGGGTCGACGGACTGCTACCCGCGTTCTTCGAACCACAGTTTCGCAACGTTCGTTATACATGATCGCAGCGACTGGGTTGTTGCGGCATGAGCGGTGGGGATTAAGCGTCTTTGTCGCCACGCTGACGCTATTACTAGGGGTCGCCGCTTGGCTACAACCCGATCCATCGGGAATCGGAACGCATCAGCAGTTAGGCTTACCCCCGTGCACCTCAGTCAGTTTGCTCGGCATTCGATGTCCGGCATGCGGAATGACAACTTCCTGGGCTTGGATGATCCGAGGGCGACTTGATCGAGCGATAAGTTGCAATGTCGGTGGAGCGATTTTGTTCTTGTCCGCCGGTATCTCGATTCCGTGGCTCATGTGGTGCTTGTGGCGGGCGGATCGCAGGCAAGCAGAAACATTTCCGCCGTCTGCACTGCATGTGTGGTGTCCTTAGCCTCCTGGGGACTGGCCAGCCTGAGGTAATTGACGAGCGAGCCTGGTTCGGCAGGCTAACTACGCAGCGATACTTTTAGTGCGTGGCGGGACATTTAGTCCGAAGAGACCGAAGATTTCTTGTTGATTGAGTCCAAGGTTCGCTGGAGTACCCGTCTCGGCAAAGAGGGTTTGCAACAGTTCACGTTTCTGTGAGAGGACTTCATCGATCCGTTGTTCGATTGTATCGACAGCCATCATACGGGTTACCGTCACAGCTTGTTTGACCCCAAGCCGGTGTGCACGGTTGATCGCTTGATCTTCTACTGCTGGGTTCCACCAGCGATCGAACAGAAAGACGTAATGACAGAACTGAAGGTTTAATCCTACTGCGCCTGCACCGTAACTCATCAGGATTGCGCCACACTTCGGATCGTTCTTAAAGCGATCGATCACCGCATCGCGTTTGTTGGAAGGAACACGGCCGTGGTAATGGACCGGATTGAAACGTGCAAGCTTCTCACCGATCACATCGAGAGACTCCACCCATTGGCTGAAGACAATTGCTTTTTGACCACTAGCGCAAATCTCCTCGATGTCGGCTTCTAGCCGCTCCATCTTGGCGCTGGATCCCGTTGCAGGATCAAAGTTACAGATCTGTTTAAGGCGGAGAACAAGCTCGAATACGTGTTGAACGGTAATCGATTCCCCTAAATCGGCCAGATGCACGATTCCCTCTTCTTCAGCGGCTTTGTAGCTCAATCGCTGATCGGGGGTCAGCTCAAGATCAGCCGCACGGAAGAGCTTCGGTGGCATGTCCGTAAGCACTTTATCTTTGGTTCGACGAAGGATGTGATCACGTGTAGCAGCTCCGAGCGATTTCAGATGCATGTCGTCTCGCAAATGCCCCGGAGACAGAAACTCAAAGATGCTCACGAGATCTTCAATTGAATTCTCAATGGGAGTTCCGGTCAGTGCCCACGAGCGATCGCGAGGGATACCGCGAATCACTTCGCTCGTCGTACTATTGCGATTCTTGATTCGTTGGGCTTCATCAAGAAGCACAAGATCAAAGTGAAGCGAACTATCATCGATGATCGAACTGTCTTTAAGCATCAATTCGTAATTGGCGATCTTCACCGGGGCTTGCGGATTCGACCACACCCAAGCCCGCTTATTAAAATCACCTTGAATAACAGCGACAGGAATTTCCGGAGCCCATTGGCGAAATTCACGAACCCAATTGGTAACGAGTGGCTTTGGGCAAACCAACAGCGTGTTTCGTATTTCACCCGACAGGAGCAGCATCCGAATTGCCGTGATCGACTGCATGGTTTTCCCAAGCCCCATTTCGTCGGCGAGGATCGCTGAAGAACGGGAGTAGAGAAACGCAATGCCATCCATTTGGTAAGGAAATGGCTGAAACGGGAAGGTCAGCTTCGCGTTCTGGACAATCGATTCCAAAGGTGGCTGCAAGACGTAATAAAGCCGATCCTCGAGTCGAATAAGGTCCTTTGGCGGAGTCAGTCGAGTCCGCTTCGGAGGCTCAGAAGGTCTCGACGCTTCATCGTCGAGTTCTTCTTGTTCCGGAATATCCGTGTCGGAGCCCTCCGGCCCTTTTTTCTCAGGAGTTGGTTTATCGGCACAGACCGGTTTCAACCAATGGGGACTTTCAGGAAACGAGAATCCGATCGTCTTGGGCAAAGGACAATTTAACGCAATTGGGATGACCTTCGGAAGCACCGCCTGAAGGCTCTCACGCTGGGAGATGGGAGAAGTACAAATTTCAACTTGTGGAGATTGGTCGATGCACTCCCCCCCCCAGTCAAAGCTGAGTTCGCTCTTGGCGAACTCGATGTTCCCTTCAAAGAACTCCGAGCAAACCTCGATGGATAGCTGCGGTTGGAGTTCCATGGTCAACCTGCTTTCGAGCGTGGATGAGCTTCGGATAATGCTTCGACAATCCTCTCGAATGGCTCATCGAATTCAAATCTGCTTTTTGCTTTGTTGCCAGAGGCGTTTTCAAAAAGCTGACCTGCGGCTTCGAGATCGGCTTGGTAAGCCGTAAGGCAAGCGAACCGGTAATCACCGATGGAACGGGTTGCAATCTCCGCAGAGTCTCGATGAAATTCTGGAAGCGCGAAACCGTGTTCGCGTTGCGACCTACCCCCAGAGCTTTTCTCGTCATCCGCAGATGAGAGCCAAAGAATCGGCACGTCGAACCAATGCCGAGCGCACAGTGCCGACGGCGTGTCGACCAAGATAACCTCCGGAAGAAGTTTCGCTTTGGCCAAAAGGGCTCGGGTGATCTGCTCGCCGCAAAGGAACTCTTCTAGCGTATTGCCGAAGAGAATGGATTGAGCCCGGGTGGGCTGAACAGGTACCGTACAGTGGAATTCCAACGGTCTCGCGGTTGCGTTAACAATAAGGTACCCGCCGAAGAAACCTTGTTCGGGCCGTTTGCGGACCGAGACGAAGCCAAGCGGTTTATGTTGCGAACCAGCAGTTGCATCCATGCGTCTTTGTTGTCCATCGTGCGATGAGCCGAATCGTCGTTTTTGGCGTTTCGAGCACCTGAAATACCAGGGGCGAGTCTAGCTTCGACGGGATCGACTCAGGGAATCCACCCGAGGGTTTTTCGGCTGAATTGTCACCACAAATTGTGCAAATTAACAAGGAAGAGACGGCAAAACTCGACTTTTCCGCCCACTTAGAGATATATTGGATAGTCGAGGTAGATTCGGGCGAATGGAGACCGAGCGTTATCCTTCGAGCGTTGAGTCCACACTTTTCAAGGTAGTCATCTCAGCATGTCCAACGATCCAGGTCCGTTTCCACCTATTTTCTCAATCAATGTCTCCGCCGACGCTTCTACCTCCTCGGCCAACAGTAACCAGACCCCTCCACCTGCGAGCGCGTTGCCTGCGACTCGAAATGCAGATGTCGGCACGGCTTTGATAGCATTGACTCGTCAATTGGTCGATGCGCAAAATCGCCAAAACCAAATGCTCGACCAGCTTCTGCAAGTCAACAGACAAGTTCTACAGATGACGCAGCAAGCCAATGCCGCGCGTCAAAATGAATTGAACCAATGGAGAAACTCCCATCCAGAATTGGTCCAATCGTGTCGCTCCGCTCTGGAGACACTGTCTTCTGTTCAAACAGATTTCTTGCAAAAGCTTGCTGATGAAGTCGAAGCCGGCAGAGATGACTTGCTGGAGAGCGAATACATGTTCGCTGACTTCCTCGACCGATTCGGCCCACGAATGGCTCACTTGAACGGTATGCTTCAACTACTGAATCACTTGGTAGGATAGCTCGACCCTGCGGCAGTTTGGGCCTGCTGGCAGTTAGGCCGGGTGGCTCGGCCTCGGGAGTCCGGACAATCTACAGATGTCCGGACCGTAAATGCACTCTACGAACGTGAGCGATGAAATTCACCACGTTCATTCTGCGGCTACCGGCGCACAACTCCTCTGCAACCGGCAATCTTTGCGCAGCTTGCCCAGTTCCATTCAACGGGAATCTCGAGTGGTTCGCTCATGCCGATTCTATCGGCTGGACGATGAAGAGCGGTGGTATTGGTCGTAGTGATTATAGAGCTGCTCGCATCTGGAAACACATGGAAAATGAAGAGTCTCGAGCGCTGCAAAAAGATTCGCCGATTGCCCGTTCTTGCGTTGCTTGCAAGCATGAGTGCCATGCCGGGGTGCCAAACTCCAGCTTGGTGGGCCTACCGGTCCATGGCATGTATTCCCGCTACGGCAGATGGCGTCGCGACGGACTACATGGAGATTTGTCACAACCAAGAACCGAACCATGATTCCGTAAGCGTTCCTCGCGTCAAAGATTCGAAAGACCCTCTTAGGCTGCCACCTGAGTTGCCAGGAGCCCAAACGCCGGAGCTCACAACGCCACTTCGAGAAAAGCTTTCTGCCGAAGGCTACCGCGACGCTTTAGAAAAGCTGTATCCGGACTTGCCGAAATCCCAAGTGCCCGTCGACGCAATGCCAGCAGCGGAACTTGGCACGTCCACTCTTGACGCATTGCATGAAATGGCCCGGGCAAACCATCCGGGATTACGAGGAGCGGCCGCTAACGTAGAAGCAGCCCGTGGGTTGATGGTACAAGCGGGTTTACCTCCCAACCCGAGCGTGGGTTATCAGTCTGATACAGTTCGGACCATGAACACCAATGGGTACCATGGAGCATATTTGCAACAGACGATCATCACCGCTCGCAAATTAGGATTAGCTGCAGAAGCCGCCGCCGTTGACTACGCGAACGCGATGGTCGAACAGAGAAAAGCTTGGGTGACGATCACCAGTGGTATACGCCGCGCATATTTCGATGTACTCGCAGCCAGACAGCGTATGGTGCTAGCGAATGCATTCTTCGATTTAACCCAGAATGCGTATCAATCACAAATACAACTCGTCCGAGCAGGAGAAGCCGCTCCCTATGAGCCATTGCAGCTTCGAGTGATTTTAGCTCAAGCACGGGCGGCAGTGATCAAAGCAGAACAGGAGTCGGTCGCAAGCTGGCGACGTTTGGCTGCGGCAGTTGGCTGCCCGGATCTACCCGCAACCGACCTTGCCGGAAGAATCGACTGCTCAGTTCCGATCGTGACTTATGAAGAAGCACTTGCGAGGATGACATCGGTCCATACCGATCTGGAAATAGCACAGAATGCTGTTCGTAAACAGCAGACCTTGGTGACACTCGCCGACCGCACGGTTATCCCTGACGTCAATGTCGGACTTGTGCTGCAAAGGGATTATACGTTCGAACCTGGAACCACGACTTACAATCTGGTCCTTGGTGGTGACCTGCCTGTCCTAAATCGAAACCAAGGAAATCGGATCGCAACACGCGCACAGGTTGTGCAAGCTAGTCAGCAGATACAAGTCACACGCAATGAGCTCATCGCGAGTTTGGCGGAAGCGTACGGCAAGTACGAAGCAAACCGACTCTTGGCGGAATCTTTTCAAGCGGATGCATTGAGAGATCAAGTTCGCGCTTATCGAGGTGTCTACCAACGGTACTTGGCCGATCCTTCAAGCGTGAGCTTCAACGATGTGATCGTCGCTCAACAAACTGTTGCGACCGTCCTTGGGCAGTATCTCGATATCCTACAAGCTCAATGGCAGAGCTTAGTCGATTTGGGTGAACTTCTCCAAGTCGACGATTTAATGGAACTCGGGCCCCTAGCGCAAGTAGCACAGTTTCCTAATGTCCAGGGAGATGAGATTCAGGACGCGGTAGTTCCTGCATCTGAGTAAGAACTACATTTCCTAGCGGTTGAGCTCAGCTTGTAGGTTGATAGTACTGACGGTACCAATCTACAAACTTAGCGATTCCTTGCTCGATGTTTGTTTTTGGTCGAAAACCGACCGCATTTGCAAGAGAGTCGACGTCAGCGTACGTAGAGATGACGTCGCCGGGTTGCATCGGCAGATAATTCAGGATTGCTTTCTTCCCAATCGCACTTTCAAGAACCTCGATAAAGTGCGACAGCTCAGTGGGTTGATTGTTCCCAATGTTGTAAATTCGAAACGGAGCGGAACTGCTTTCGGGATTCGGGTGCTGATTTTCCCAAGCTGGGTTAGGCTTAGGAATTTGGTCCATCAGAGGAATCATCGAGTCAACGATATCGTCGACGTACGTAAAGTCACGCTTCATGTGTCCTTGGTTGTACACATCGATGGGCCGACCTTCGAAGATAGCTTTGGTAAATTTGAATAACGCCATGTCAGGGCGCCCCCACGGTCCGTAAACGGTGAAGAACCTCAAGCCAGTTGTCGGGAGTTGATAGAGGTGGGAATAGCAATGAGCAAACATCTCGTTTGCTTTTTTCGTCGCTGCATACAAACTGACAGGATGGTCAGTATGGTGGTGAGTTGCAAAAGGTTGCTGAGTATTCAGGCCATAGACACTTGAACTGCTCGCATAAAGCAAATGCTCTACCTTTTGATGCCGGCAACCTTCAAGTATCGTCAACGTTCCTTCGATGTTCGCTTGGGTGTACGCAAAGGGATTTTCAAGCGAGTACCGAACTCCAGCTTGGGCAGCAAGGTGTACTACGCGATCGAAGCGATGATTTTCAAAGAGTGACGCAATTGCGTGCCGGTCTTCGAGGTTGATCTGGAAGAGAGTGAAGTTCGGGAATTGCTCAAGGATGCGAATGCGGGATTTCTTCAACTCCACATCGTAGTAGTCGTTGAGGTTGTCTACGCTCAATACGCGATGACCGAGTTCAAGACATTTTTTTGCGAAATGGAAGCCGATGAAACCGGCGGAGCCCGTAACAAGAATAGTTTTCATTTGAGTTTGGCGGGCGATCAAGCGAAATACCGGGGATTGACCAGAGCGTTCGTTTCAAAGTTCGGATTCGATTGCGAGGCACCATGCTCGGACCAATGACCTTGTAGCAATGCCCGCTCGACCCAACCTCGAAGCGTGAGCAGATTGTAAACCACCCCTGAGGCCATCCAAGGGACCGCTGAATGAAAATCGTGGTAATTTTCCGGGGGCCAGCACCACAAAAGCCTTAACGGTGCCTCGGAAACACCCCCTCGGGAGGAGATTTTTCCCCCGATGTACTGTGACCCGATGTACTGTGACCCGGTACCTAGCGAACCGGTGTACTCCCAGCAGGCCCGCAACACATCTACGGAAAACCAATGGATATCGCAACCCAATTCTGAAGCTGGCACTAGTGGAGCGTCGGACTCGAAGACCGACCACTGAATTTTTTGCGAACCAACCAAACGCTCACTCGCAATCCTTCGGATCAAAGCGCGGTGCATGGGGGCAATCCCATGCAGTGACCATCGCTGAATTCGACGGATCTGATTCGAACTAGGAATCGTTGAGTTGTTCATGGTGCTGAGTCCCTTGCGATGCGACAAGAACGGTGGAATCGTGCTGCACGACGAGGGAGGTCGATGGGCAGGAGAAAGGAATAAGGGCAGAATCTCCTGTAGCAAGTTCGATAGCTCCGAGGTCGGATTCCAATCGCGCCGCCCCGTGTGGAACCGTTACGATTCTAAAGGTCCCCGGAGCGAATCGGATGGTACCGGGCTGCCCAAATCTCTCCAAGCAAAATTTATCGCAGCGCACTAAAACCTCAGATGCAACTTCTGCTCCATTTTCCATCGTAGCAATTTCATCGGTCGATGATCGAATCGGTTCGACTGGCCCTCGTTCAAAATCGATTACATCCAAGGCTTGTTCGATGTGTAAAGGTCGCGGCTTGCCATCTTGGTCGACGCGGTTCCAATCGAAGAGGCGGAATGTACAGTCACTAGCTTGCTGAATCTCAGCCACCAACAATCCGGCCCCAAGGGCATGAACCGTTCCGGCAGGAATAAAAATACAATCCCCGACGCGAGGCTCGAACGAGTGAAGACACTCCTGCGTCCGACCTGTCGCGATGGCTTCTCTAAGCAATTGCTTGGTGACGCCCGGTAGCAGTCCCGCATAGACTCGCGCTCCTGGCGAACAAGCCAGGATTACCCAAGCTTCGGTTTTTCCGAGATCCGGAGTGGAGAGGGTCGCGCCATAAGCGTCGTCGGGATGTACTTGGACGCTCAAGACGTTTTGGCAATCGAGATACTTCAAAAGCAAAGGAAAACGCTGGCTTTTAGCATTCTCAACGGGGTTTGCATTGGGCCCAATAAGCGATGCAGGGAAAGTCTCCATGAGTTTTCCCAACGACCAGTCGCGCCAAGGGCCTTCGGCAACTATGCTTTGAGCCTGGTGGTGATCGACAATTTCCCAGCTTTCCGCCCAAATGCCCTCTTCGGGAAGGTTTTTATGCAAATCTGTAGCTAGTCGGCGTCCGCCCCAGAGGTACGAACGGAAGATCGGCTGAAAACGCAGGGGAGGAAATTCCTGAAAGAGGTGAAACATGGATTGCCAAATTTCGAGGTAGAAACAACGCTAGAGAGTATCTCAACGGCGGCGATCCCATTGTAACACCATCTGGAGTATAGTGGCCCGCAAGAAACATCCCTTAAAGCACCATGATCGTGAGGAATCGCACCCAATGAAAGGTGACGATCTATTCGAAAAAAGTTCGATGACCTTCGGCGAGCATCTCGAAGAACTGCGTATCGCCTTGGTAAAAAGCTCCTTCTGGCTAGCCGGAGGGATGCTTATCGGCCTACTGCTTGCGACGAAAGTGGTCGCTTACATGCAAGGCCCCTTGGAAATCTCGCTCCAGAATTTCTACAAGAAACAGTCGATCCGGGAAATGAACGAAGCAAATAAAGCTTCGGGTGCAGAGGTTTCAAGTGAGCTCGAAACTTGGATGAAGGAAAAGAAAGTTGTCAGCCAAACCGTTTGGGTCGATCCGAAACGTTTGGATTTACGAGATTCACAACCGGAAAGACTCGACGACCCAAGCTTCCTGGCAAACGCCGATTCCGAGGGATTACCTGACCCGGCAAAGATGCTCAAACTGCGGATGTTCGTCGGTGTGAACGCAAGCACCGAAGCACTCGGTTTGCAAGAACCGTTCATGATTTGGCTCAAAGCCGCTTTCGTGGTGGCTTTTATCGTCGCGAGTCCCGGCATTTTCTTTCATCTATGGGAGTTCGTGTCGGCTGGACTCTATCCCCACGAACGTCGCTACGTCTACTTCTTCCTTCCGACAAGCTTGTTGTTGTTCTGGTCAGGTGCTAGCTTGGCGTTTTTCGTCATCTTTCAGATGGTCATCGACTTCTTGCTTGAGTTCAACGCAAGCATGGGCATTGGGGCATCACCGAGATTGACCGACTATATGTCGTTTGCTCTATTCCTGCCGCTAGGCTTCGGAATCGCTTTTCAATTGCCATTGGCAATGCTGGTCATCGAACGATTGGGAATCCTTTCAATCGAAACGTATGTAAGCCAGTGGCGGATTGCAGTTCTGGCGATCGCATTCATTTCGATGATTCTAACACCCGCAGATATGGCGAGCATGATCGGGATGGCGGTCCCACTGGTCGGACTGTACTTCCTAGGCATCGCCATGTGCAAGTACTTACCCCGGTCCGCGATGCAGACTCCTGCATCAGGTGAACCGCGCTAGCCTATGCCTGTCGATTCACAAACTCAACTGGACTTCCAGCGGTTGCTAACCGCGGAATCTACCAGTTGAAGTCGAACCGAGTTGCAAGGATGTCCGATTTGGTCGCGCCATAGATGGCAGTATCGCTCGTGATCGGATGGATCCAATCGAACATCCAACGCGTACGATCGCTCCAATACCAATTCAAACCCACGGTCAAGTCGTTGTATTGACCAGCTCGAAGCTGATTCATATCCAGATGAGACCAACGAGCTTTCAACTCCCAAGCTCCGGGTTCGAACTCGCTTGCCGTGTACCGAAAGTTTCGCTTCGGTACATTGCGACCAAACTGTGCACCATGCTGACCGAACTTTTCAAATGCACGGTTCTCACCGGTTAGAAACCAACTCGCATGCACATATGCGCCGCTAAGACTTTGGTTCGACCCATCGAGCATGTCTAAACTTCCAAGAAACGCTTCGGACTGTATGGCGAAGTTCTCATACACAACCGCGCTTTCGAGTCCACCCGTGGTGTAACGATCAGCCAGCAGCGTTCCGGAATCAAGCAATCGTGGTCCTTCAGAAATCTGCGGACGAGTCCGAATTCTTACGCGATCGTCGTAGTCGTCGGTATGCAGAACGGCAATCCCTGTATGAATCAAACGTCTCCCTTTGGCTTGCGAATCATAATAGGGTAACCAAGTTAATCGGCCACTCATTCGCAAGCCCTGATTGTCATCGATCCGCTTCTTTACACCTTCGCTGATGCTGTCGAAAAACATGCCGGTAGTCCAAGTCAATCTCTCATCTTCCGAGCAATTGTAAAAAGCGAATCCGACTTCGCGATCCGCTGCGAAGACGTTTTGCGTCGGAACAGATCGCTCCAGAAATATGTTGTTCGTGTCGTTGGTGACTTGCTCGAGGCTAAACGGAACGAAGAAGTTACCGATGCGAAAGCGTCCCAAGTACGGGATGTCTTTCATCGACAAATAAGCATCCTTGACCTGGGGAGTGATGTTCGTGTTCGCTGGGTTGTCTCCGAAGGGTTCCGGTTCGAGCGTCATCTGAAGCCGGAAATCGAAAACTTCATATCCCGTTCCGTCGGCCACAAGCCGCAGCCGACGAAAGTTAAAGTAATTGAAAGTGTCGGGGATGGAGTCTTGAGCATTTGCCCAAAGAACGTAATCCATCTGAACGTGGCCGCCGAGTTTAACAGTCCACTTTTCTGCTTCCTTCTTTTTGTCAGCATCCTTGCTGGCATCTTTCCCAGCATCCTTACCCTTCTCTCCATCCTTGGACTTGCTAGCGTCCTTCGACTTTTCTCCGTCCTTGGCTTTTTCCGAATCCTTCGATGCTTGAGCATCCTTCGGTTTTTCGGATTTAGCCTTTTCCAGCGCTTCGATGCGAGCTTGCAATTCTTTCACCGCCGCATCGGTTGACGAGGAACTCGAATTGCCCGGAAACGACAAAGATGAGCGGGATGACTCTTGCGCGAGAACATCTCCCTGAAGAAGATATATTCCTGCCAAAATGCCTTTTGCGACAAAGGACAACGGCTTGGAAATTGGCCAAACACCGAATCGGACTCGCATTGGACGGTTCTCGCAAACGAATCGGGGAATCCCTGTGCAGGGTCAACCCTCTGGTTTCTATATGCTTGCATCCAAGCCGACGGTACTCATGCAAGGGTCCTTTTTCTAGGTTCAATCCCTCGCCATGGAGTCCACCCAAGTAGACTCTACTGCTCAGGTATCGGCAAACCGTCACGAATTCCCTAAACCGTACAATCGACAAAGCCGTAAAAATCTTACTTTTATAGTTGCTTGCATTAACCGCTTCCCGCGCCACCCGGCCTGAAACGTAACCCCAAGTGGACA
>JBJONT010000315.1:0-9186 GCA_046051705.1 Planctomycetota bacterium
CCTTGCTCGTAATCCACGCAGCGAGCTCTAGTCGTCCACTTTTGTCATTCGGTATACGAAAGATGTCGGTACTTCCGAAAAGCTTTGGAACTTCCCTCTCGACCAACTCACCGGGCATATCAACGTCGCCTCTCGAGAACAGAGGACTGTCTGCAATTGTGGAATAAAACGCTTTCCGAGGGTTCGCTTCTACCCGTTTCGACTTCTTATTCTTACCCTTAACATCAGAGTCTTGCGCAATTGGTTTATCTGCAACACCCATCGCTAGAACCTTGGGTTTGTTATCCTCAGTTACGGTGGACAGCAGAAACTCCAAATCATTTAGTTTGTTGTTTAACTTATTGAGTTCTTGCTGGCGACTGCGATCAAGCATGCCGCCTGACTTCACTTCCTTGCGATTCGCTTGAATCTCGCGATTGATCACGGCGATTTGCTCGCGTAATTCCTCACGCTCAGCTCTCTTTTCGTTTAGTTGCACGTCGCTGAGAGCGGTAGGAAGTGTCGGCAGGCCGCAATTCTCCGACAGCACAATCGATGGCATGTTGTTTCTTGCATTGTTCCCACCCGATGCACCATAAAACGTATTGGTGGACAGGAATATTCCCGAAACGGCAGTGTATTGTCTCTGCGAGATAGGCTCGAACTTGTGATCGTGGCAGCGGGCACAAGCCATCGTCATTGCCATCGTCGCTTGAAACACCGTATCGATCTGCTCGTCAGCTTGATCGACTGCGAAGAGCTTCGGATTGTTTTCATTCAAGTTGCGTGAACCAATCGCAAGAAAGCCAGTTGCAACCACGTTGGCACTATGTTGCTGCTCATCGTCTTCCTGGATCAAATCGCCGGCAATTTGTTCGATCAAGAAACGATCAAAAGCCTTGTTCGCCCGGAAAGCATCAACCACCCAATCGCGGTAACGCCAAGCATTGTTATACGGGATATTGACTTCTCTTCCCGAGGATTCCCCATAGCGAGCCACATCGAGCCAATGCCGCGCCCAATGCACCGCAAACGCATCGGTTTGCATCAATCGATCGACGACACCCGCAATCAGTTCTTGGCGGTCCACCCCTGAACGATAGCTCGCCTGAAACGCATCTAACTCCTCGAGCGATGGAGGTAGACCGGTAAGATCGTAATAAAGCCGTCTTAACAGAACCTCTGGAGTGGCATCTGAAACGGGCTTAATCCCTTGACGCTCATACCCCGCTTCTATGAATCGGTCGATCTTAGTCCAAGCCCACGTAGATGGCTTGCTCTCCTGATCCGCTCCCTTGTTGTTTTCTTGGGTTTCGCTTTGCAAAAGCGGCTGATAAGACCACCATTGTTTCGCAGCTTCCTCGGTCTTTCCAATCTCATTTCGTAAATCTTCGGCACCCGTCGGCTCTCGCCTAGGATCTGGCGCCCCGAGCTTTACCCAAGTCGCAAAGTCCTTCACCACCGAAGCCGAGAGCCGATCGGCATGCTCCTTCGGCGGCATCACAGAATCCGTGTCGGTTGTGCTGATCCGCTTGAGCAACAAGCTTTTCCGCACATCACCTGCGACAAGTACCGGACCAGACTCTCCCCCACGCAACATCCCTTCGCGCGAGTCCAATAAAAGCCCACCCTCCGCTTGTCCTGCTGATACGGAATGGCAGTCATAACAAGCCTTCACCAAAACCGGACGAATCCGAGACTCGAAAAAACTAAGTTCTTTGTTCGTCAAAGGTTTTGGATCCTGCTCTTGGGCCGCAACCTTAGACGCTCCAGCGGGAAACTCTCTACCGTCGAAAACTAAGCCCCATACAAGCAGATATGCAATCACTAATGCTCGTGATAAGGTCCTCACAGCGGACTTTGACGTCATTGTCTGATTAGAAAGCATATTCCTAAACCTAATGAACCCTAGGAACCATCAATGGCATTCTCACCGCGTCAAACGGCAAACCCTTTTAGAATTCGCAACACAAAAACCCATCACAGGTTTCGTCCGATTCATGAATTTTTCGACACTTTAATTCTATCGACCTCTTGTCACCGAAAATGCTGGCATAACGGCTTTTCGCTTTATTTCAGTCAAAACCCAGCCATTGAACACCATTTCATCCCCTAACAGAAACCTACGATTGCGTGATTATTGAGTTGGTTTAGGATGCTGGTTTTCATCGATTTACCCGAAATTGCCCCAACCCGATTCAGTACAGGACACGCAATTGAGTAAAAAAACTAATCCTAGCGATTCCAATAAGTGGCACGGGATGGAAAAAACTCACGTGGCGATCGTCGGCATGGGAACCGTCGGAACCGGCGTCGCACGACTGTTGCTCGATCATGGCGACCGCCTTGCTCGCCATGCGGGCCGCGTACTTTGGCTCGAGAAATCTCTCGTCCGCGATCTTTCGAAATCTCGCGGTATCGATAACTTGCCCGAAGGCATCTTAACGACGGACCTGTCGGAAATTCTTGATAACCCGGATATCCAAGTCGTCGCGCACCTTGTAGGCGGCATTGAACCAGCGCGAACGATCATGTTGCAGCTTCTCGAAGCCGGCAAAGATGTGGTAACGGCCAACAAAGCGCTCTTGGCTCAGCACGGTTCAGAACTCTTTGACCGCGCCCGTGAACTCGGCAGAACCATCGCTTTCGAAGCAAGCGTTGGAGGCGGAATCCCGATCATCGCGAACATCACGCAATGCTTTACCGCGAACCAAATCCTATCGCTACGAGGAATTCTAAACGGTACTAGCAACTACATCCTGACTCAGATGTCTGAAAAAGGAGCCGAGTATTCCGATGCCTTGCTCAATGCGCAGCAACTTGGATACGCAGAAGCGGATCCGGCAATGGATGTCGACGGAAGCGATGCAGCTCAAAAACTTGCAATCCTCGCACACCTAGCTTTCGGAGTCCAAGTCAACTGGAAGGAAATCTACCGACGTGGCTTAGAAGCCTTCACCCTCGAAGACATTCAATACGCAGACAAGTTAGATTACCGAATTCGGCTGATAGCAACCGCCCGATTGATCGAAGATAATCTCGAACTACACGTCTCCCCGACGTTGATCCGAAAGGGGAGACCTTTGGCCGAAGTCCGCGGGGCATACAACGCGATCTCCGTCGTCGGTGATGCAGTCGGGGATATGTTCTTTCATGGCCAAGGAGCTGGACAAATGCCAACGGCTTCGGCTGTCGTTGCCGATATGATCGACACCGCTGCTGGACGAACCGACATCACCTTCCGACGCCTTGAACTCTGGTCAGATCGTCAATGCGAAATCGAGTTGATCCCCTACCCGAGGACACGAGGCCGGTACTACATGCGATTCCTAGTCGCAGATGAACCAGGTGTGCTGTCTGAAATCACTGGAATCCTCGGCAAACACAAGATCTCTATCTCTTCGATCATTCAACATGAGCCGAAAGAACCTGCAGAACCTCGCAAGGTTCCCTTGATCATCATGACCCATGAATGCGAAGAAGTTCAAGCCTCCCGGGCTCATCTCGCTATAGAACAACTCGCTAGCGTCGACGAAAAGAGCTACAGACTGCGAGTAAGCGAGAGTTGAAAATTACGCAAACAATCCGCTGATTCTCAAATGCTGATCGTAATGAGCCGTAGCAACCAATCCACTACCAACGTGCACATCCATATCGCGCGCTAAACTTGGTAATCCGGCTCGATGGATCTCCTTCTCCTGACTGGCATTGAAGAACAGCAAAATACCCCCAGAAGATCCTCCCGAAACGGCCCCGACTGTCGAGTCGTTGATCGCGCAAACGCGATATAACAAGCCACCGGGAATCCCATCGCAGACGTGCGATTTGCTCAGCACACCATCTCCCCACTGAAACCTCAGTAATAACGGTTCATGGACAGCTCCAAATGGATTGCTCCCCTTGTGTGTACCGGCAGCAAACAATTCTTGCCCGTTAGGCGATATGGCCATGGATCGCACTCCGCCAAACTCCGCATTCTGCCCCTTGTTCGGCGAATACAACGTCGAGCCATCAAAGGTTCTCACTAAGCTGCGATCATCCAACTTCCATGCGTGTATCTTGCCCATCAAATCAGCGGTAACCAAATGTTGTCCATCCGGATGAAAAGCCGCGCTGTAGATATGGCGTTCGTGAGCAGGCCAAGAAGCGATATTCTGACCGGTCTGCATGTCCCATAACTTGATCGTCCGATCGTTCCCGACGGAGACCAATAACTTACCATCGGCAGACCGCTCAACACCTCGTATCCACCCCTGGTGAGCTTCCACACTGCGAATGATCTTGGGTTCTGGTTCAGCAATGGACCACCAAATCAAACGACCTTCACACCCTCCGGATACCAACAGATCACCTGCCGGACTGAAAGTCAAAGCATGCACCCAACTCTCGTGCCCGATCAATGGAACCTTTTCGCCATTTGCAATGGTCCATCGTTGCAACTGAAAATCTTGCGTTGTGCTCACGCAATGCAAACCCGTCGGAGAAAAACGGCAAGCAAGCAACGGCGATTCCGTTTTCCACTGATGAATAACGTGGCTTTTCGAAATATCCAATTCGATCATACCAATACCTTCCAAATCGGTTCAGCGGCTGGATCGGCAATCGGTAGCTCACGTCCATCGACGATCAGCGACTGACTCGAGTCGACTCCGACGGATCGCAAAATCGTATGGAATATATCCCCGTGATCGACTTGCCCATCAACCACTTCGGTACCCTCATCGTTGGTCTTACCAAACGCTGCGCCCCGGATCGTCTTTGCGCCGGCCATGACGACCGACCAAGCCTTGGACCAGTGGTCGCGTCCGTAGTAGAGGTTGATGTTCGGAGTTCGCCCGAATTCGCTCAACACCACTACCAATGTCTTCTCCAACATTCCACGCTGTGCCAAGTCATCGACAAACGTCGCAAAAGCTTCGTCAAACTCACCGACTTGCTCGATATGGAAATTGAAATTGTCGTTGTGCGTATCGTAATTCGAATGGGTTACCTGAACGAACGATACGCCGTTTTCGAGCAATCGCCGCGCGACTAAACACTGACGCCCAAGCTCTGAGTTCCCGTAGCGATCCTGGGCCGCTTGAGGCTCTTTACTTACGTCGAAAACCTCGCGACGTTCCATTAACCGCAAGGCTTGCTCGTAGGAATGGGTATAAGCGTCCGTGACGGCCGAGCGGCGTTGCGTCAGAAACTGTTCGTTAATCCGCCGACGAAACTCATGGCGACGCGCTTCGGCCTCCGCAGTAATCGCATCGGGCTTCACGGAATTCTGCGGCGGCTTGTCCCCGCCTAAGTGAATGCTCGAATACTTCGGCCCCAAATAAGCTGCTTCATTGCCACGACCTCCCCCGCCACCCGGCGTGACGATAATGTGCCCCGGCAATCCGCTCTGATCGTCATGGAGCATCTTCGCTGCAACAGATCCAATTTGTGGATACTCAGCCGACGGTGTCTGACGACGTCCTGTGAGCATCATATAAGCTCCCTTACCGTGATCGTCCTCCGAAGTATTGACCCCTCGCAGTAAACAAAGATGATGCATCTGCTTAGCGGTCTTGGGCATCAACTCCGAGATGTGTATCCCCGGAACGCTCGTCGGTATCGCCCGAAATGGACCACCCGTCTTCGCCCCAGGCTTCGGATCCCAACTCTCCAACTGACTCAAACCACCATGCATGTTGAAAACAACAACTCGGTAATCGTTCTTCGTTACTTCCCGTGCTGCTGCTCCCGTGGCTAACGAAGAAAGTGAACAAGCAGCACCGGCCATCGCCGACGCGCCGAGGAACCTACGACGATTGACGCTGTGATCCATCGACCCACACGCATAGTTTGCACGTTTCATAATTGATTCCCAATTGCTCTATCTGTGAATGATTAGCCGTCAATGCTTACTCGTAAACGCAATCCTAAATCGATCATTCTTTAAGGGTAAAGACGAAACTCAGCTCCCGCCAAAATCGCCCAAACCAACTCATGCACAACGGCAGGCCGTGTCTCTGGAGTTCCACCTAACTGCCCCGAGAGCCACTCGAGCTCCGCTGCGCTCGGCTGACGTCCTAGCAATCCTAAAGTCAACATTCGAGCCCCTTGTTGCACATCGGTAACCTGGGCAACACGTTGCGTTAAGTTGTTTCCATTAGGTGCCGACCACCCATAAACCGAACCACCGTTGGCAACATAAAGGGCTTGATCGGGCGATGCAAAAAAATCGTCGCTTGTCTGCCCTACTCCAGAAGCATACAAGTTCGAGAAGACGTCCACCGTAGATTGTAACTTGTCGAGCGCAACGCGCACCCCTTGCAACTGCCTAGTTCGCTGAGCGTCCGCCGGTGAATCCGCCGCAAGCGGTTGTGTTTTATTCAATTCTGCAAGCTCATTGCTGACCGTTGATGGCAATACGTTGGTAGCTGACAATACCGACCAACCCAACTGCTCGGGACTCAAAGCACGCTCCCCGGCGATTGCCAAAGCGCTTTGCAAGTCCTCTTCAAACTCGCCACGCAACAGCACACACTCTTCGACTCCCTTACCCCGCTTTGTCTCTAGTTCCTGAACACTCGCCTGAAGCTTTGCAAGGGAATCGGATTGAAGCTGCATCTTACCCTGCACTCCAGCCAACGCATCTTGAGCATTCTTTGCCAGCACTTGCATCTCGGCCAACTTGGATTGCACCACCGCCAACTCACTCTGCTTCTGCGTCACCTCAGACTGCTTCGCACTCAAAACGCCATCGATCGCTTGGATCGCGGCATCGATGGCACCAACATCACTGATCAGCCCTTTCGACTCCATCAAGGAGCCTTTCGTCGCCGCCAATTGATTCGCCTGCGTTTGAACCGTACGGACCTGTTCGTCCATCTGCGAAATTGTTTTATTCGTTTCCGTCATCGCAAGCTGCATCGAAGCAACCAGTTCCTCGCTCTTGGTTTTCTCTCCGGTCATGGCTGTCATCTGCTCCATGAGCCCGCCCCGCTGCAACGCGAGTTCAGCAGATTGTTTTTCCATCGCGTAAATTTCGGCTGAGCGATCGAACCATTGCAACCATCGCTCCAATTGCGCGACTCGCTGCTGATGCCCAGTGACACTTCTGCGCAACTCCTGATACTCTCTGCGAGCTCCAACCATCTTCTCGTCGGCAACACGCAACTGTTGCTCTACCGGATTTAATTTCTCAACGACCGCAAGGCACTTGGCCCGCTCGGCTTCCTTTGCACCGGCCAACGTATCTCGATTAGCCAACGCACCGGCCGTGGCTTGTTCAAGCGGCCCCAACTGAGGCTTGAGCGCCTCAGCTTTTGCAAGAGTCGATTGGATAGCGGTCGCTAACTCGGGATCATCTCCTAGCGCCTTCGCTTGATCTAATTTGCCTGCCGCTTCGGTAAGCAACTGAATTTTTTGACTTAATGCGTTTTGAGCCGCTACAGCTTTTTCATAAGCCCCATTTGCCTCAGACCATTTTTTGTTCGCTTCGTTGAAAACCCCTTCGGCTGCATCTAACTCCCCACGAATCGCTACACGCGACTTTTGAGCCTCCCGCCAAACGTCCATCGATAACTTCAGCGCCTGCTCACCAAGCTCTTGCTTCTGCTCCAATTCCTGCAATTGAGCGTTCAACAAATTCTTCTTAGTATCGATCTCCTGACGCCATTGCACCGCTTGTGCCGATTCGACCTGAATCACCCCACGCGAGTCAACTTGCGAGTTGAAAGGGATCGCTCGACCTCGTCGATACGTCTCGCTCAAACAAATCTGCTTGAGCACTTGATCCAACTGAAAATTCGAAGCGATCAGGGCATCGGTCAAAGCGGCAAGCAACGCAGGATTGCTGGCCGGATTATCGAAGTGATGCATGTCCAAGGGATGGACCAAGCCACGCCCGAAGGCCATGGCCCAAATGCGGTTCGCCCAATTCTCAGCAAACGCGCGATTGGCTCCTTGCATCTGCTCTGCCAGTAAATTCCGACGAGACTGTACAGACGGGTTGGGCAACCCACCGAAAGCACCTTGCGGGGCCGCCGCAACCGAACGTTGGTCCGGTGCTAAATAAGGCTCAGCACTCTCCACGCTACCCGGTACACGCGACGCCGAACGGAAGGAAACACCTTTGTTAAAGACCGACTCAAACGGAGCATCCCCAGGTGCACGCTCCGCATACATCTGCAACTTCTGCTCTGCACCCTTCTCGTCGGTGGTCTTCCCCTCCACCAAACTGCTCGGAGATACAAATGCTAAAAGCCCGTGGTAATCGATCTGCAAGTAATCGTCGATCTGCGGATGATCATGACATTGTGCACACTGCATATCCTTGCCAAAGAATATCCGACCGATATCCCTAGCGATCGCATGCGGATCGCCTCCACGGTCCAAATAAAATCGCTGCTGTGCTCGCTCCTGCCGATTCCACCATGTACTGCGAACCACCCCTCGCAACGTCTCGTCTAAAGGTACTTTGCCATCCACCGTCTGTCGTAAATAAGCCAACCAAGTCGGACGATCCACATTCTGGAATGCTCGACGCTGCATCAACGTCTTGTCATACCAATCAACCATCCGTTCCTGGTGCATAGGATCCGCTAAGAAACGATCCACCCACTGCTCCCACCTTCCCTCCGGCGCACCAGCCAAAAACAAATCTATCTCCTCAGCTGTCGGTGCCGTATTGCGAAGATCCAACGACAATCGTCGAAGCGCTTGCGAATCGTCCATTCGGTCCGCTCGCAGCCAACCGAATTCCGGTGTCGACAATTCATCGATCCGCTGCGACAACGAAACAGCCTGTGCAAATGCCACGCTGCGGCCAGAAAGACCCGCCGTTATCAGCGCACACAGAAAGCCGAGAGCCAAAATTGCTCGGCGCCACGACGGATTCGCTCCGTTCATGTTCGGACTCACTGGAAGTTGGAGTAAGGTGGGATTCCAATCCAAGGAACCGGCTTAAGGATCGCCGGATTACCCTAGTCGGAACTAAAAGGTAGGAGGGGTCTACGTATCAGTTATGCTTGCTCCAACGCGCCAAGTCAACAGGGCTACGCAGCCGATCCCTCCGCCCCGACGCCAACTCCCGGTTTGATTAGCCCATCCAACACCGCTTGAATTCGACTCTCTAATACAGAGATCTGGTCGAGGATTTGATCATATCGAGCGATCAATTCGTCTATCCGGTTTGGCTGATCGAGACGCAATGCACCCCCTTGATCATCCTCT